>JBJEFE010000068.1:0-30947 GCA_051873755.1 Bulleidia sp.
CCACATGGGACCCTTACTGTTACTGCCCGGAAGCAGGTGTTGTGGAAGTGGATGGATCCGTATTTCCGGAGCTGTTTTCACCATTGGAAGGTGTTTCCGGTTCAACAGGCGGTTCCGGTTCTTTCTTATGCGGATCCTCCGGTGTACGGAAGGCAACGCACATTTCGTTGGATGCGTCGTCGGATTTCTCGAATCCATAGAAGCCGCAGACTTCGATATCGGAATCATATGTCAGTCCTTCCACTGCGGCGGACATTGTTTCGGAGCCGTTGGATACTTCCTTGAGCACCGTACCGTTCTGACGGATCCGTGCCTTGTATACGATATTGCCGTAAAGACCTGCCGGATCAAAGAAGTTCATATCATTGGAATCCTTGTTTATAGTGGTGGTTTCCGTCTTATCCGGGTACGCAGCCCATCTGATACTGATGGTGTTGTCAGACTCGTTGAAGGATGCGTTGAAGGATGACAGATTCTTCAGTGTCGGCTTGTCGGCGCTGAAGCTCTTCAGCTTTGCAAAGTCGGACTTGATCAGACCTGTGGTTGCCAGATCCTCTCTTCCTTCCGGCACTGCCATATACGGCCAGCTGCCCTTGATGAAGGAAATGGATTTGACACTGTCAGGTCTTTGCAGAGTGGCAGGTACACTGCCGTCAGCGTGACATGCATCAAGTACGGCGGAAAGGATATAACCGGTTTCGTTGACGAAGTAGGAGAAGTATGTATTCTCTCCGGCAACTGCCTTTTCCCATCCTGCCCAGATGGCGGATGTGTACATCGTATCACTGCATACCATCCACTTGTCCTTCATGGCACCCTGTGGAATACCGTATTCCAGACCGGAGTCACCCCAGTCAGTTGTACCGGTTTTACCATAGGTTGCGTAACCGCGGATGAGTACCTGCAGGAAGTTGTTGGTGGTTGTATGCACTGCCTGATACATCAGTTCGGAAGCCAGATATGCGGCTGCTTCGGACATGACCTGTACCGGTTCATATTTCGGTTCAATCGGCTGCTGGTTTCCGTTTCGATATTCGATCTTTGTGATTGTATGCGGGGTAATGTATTTACCGCCGTTCATTTCCGTCGCATGTGCGGCTGCCAGCTGTTCAACCGTGCAGACAAAGTCGTTGCCGCCGATGGCATAGGAAATGTTGAAGTTGTCGACAACAGATTCATCAAAGCCAAGGCTTCTCATGTACTTCTGATACCATTCATAGCCGTTGGCATCGATTACCGCCTGCATGGCACGCATGGCAGGCGTGTTCAGGGAATTGACGATCGCATATGTCAGATCGACAACGCCGACTACCGCACCATAGGCATTCTGGAATGTCCAGTTGCCGTATGTCAGAGGCTTGTCGGAAATCATGTGGCCTGTGGACCAGCCGAGGTAATCAAATGCAGGGGCGTAGTCAAGGAACGGCTTGACGGTGGAACCCGGCTGCTTGTACTGTTCGGTTGCGTGGTTCAACAACATGGAACCGCCGGAATAGCTGCGGCCCCCGCCGATGGCGATGACCTCACCTGTCTGGTTGTTCATTGTGATTGTACCGATTTCCTCAAGGTCATTGACGAAACTGATATTCGGGTTTCCGCCCTGTTCAATATTTTCGATGGTTTCCTGCACCGTCGGATTCATTGCCGTATAGATCTTCATCGATACGTTGAACGGATCCTGACCGGTAATCTGTTCGGCTTCCTTCAAAGCCTCATCAATATATGCCTGATATCTGTATCCGTTGGAATCCAGTGTGCTGTACTGGTCGATCAGAAGATCCTCGACACGGATGCTTCTGGCAAGGGCATATTCCTCATCGTTGATGTAGCCGTGACGGTTCATCAGATATAATACGTTGTTTCTTCGATCTGTCGCATGATCGAGGTAGTTGTGTGGATCGTAATAATACGGGGAGTTGATGATTCCGGCCAGCAGTGCGCATTCGGAAATGTTCAGCTCACTGACGGTTTTGCCGAAATACTGTTCCGCAGCCTTCTGCACACCACGGATATTGCCGACACCACCGAAGTTCATCTTGTTCAGATAGGTCTCAAAGATTTCCTTCTTGGATGACTGCTTTTCCAGCTGGATGGCAAGATCAATCTGCTGGATCTTGTATTCGATATTCCTTGTCTTGGACAGGCCGGTATCGTCATTCTGGAAGTATGTCAGCTTTACCAGCTGCATCGTGAATGTCGAACCGCCGGACACATTGTGTGTCAGCACCGTATCGATCATCGATTTGATGAAACGCGGGATATCGAAGCCGTTATGTGTGAAGTAACGGGAGTCTTCGATGGAAAGGAAGGCATCGACCATGGCTTCCGGAATCTGATCATAGGTGATGTTTTCTCTTAACTGTGTTCCGACGTCCGCAATCTCATTGCCGTTCATGTCATAGACAAGGGTGGACTGGTTCGTCTGGAAATCCGCCAGATCCAATGTCGGTTCACTCTCCAGAAGGGTATCGATCGCAAGAAGTCCGACACCGCCGCAGACAAGTTCGAATCCGACCAGGATCGCCATGATCAGGGTCAGAAAGCGGAACCCGTGGAACTTTTTCTTCGCTCCAGGGGGAATGACCATTTTCTTTTTTCTGTTGTTTTTCTGTCTGTTCATTCATTTTCCTCCTTTGAAAAATACAGCTGATCGATTACTTCCAGATAATCGACTGGTTTCAGATAGCTTGATGGAATCACATATCCGTTTTCGAAGAACCAGTCATACGGAATGGAACTTCGCTGGCTGGTATGACAGAATCGTATCATGTTTTCAGCCGGTACAAGGAAACAGTGATCCTTTTTTGTGAAACGGATAATCAGGAAGGCAATGGCCCCATGCCTTAGCACCGCCTCCAGATGGGAAAGCTGATGGGTATGCAGGGATTTGAGAGGGAAGGAAGTGACCTGTGCACACTCCTTTGCCTCAAAGTCAAGATACCTGCCGCGATAGATTCCGTTGTAGTCTGTCGTGGAGGGAATCTTGAAATAGGCTTCCGTGATTCTGGCGGCACTCCGTTTCGGGTAATCAACCCTGACAATCTGCACAGGAGTCGGTTTCTTGTGTATGACCGCTCTGTCCACATTTCTGTAATGTGTGTTTGTCACATTGATATCATGCTCGAGATTCATTCCACGGTCGGCTGCCGAAGAAGCGGAAGGAGCCCAGCTTTTTTTTCTGCCGTCAGGATAATTCACCATTTCCGTTATCACCATTGTTCATTATACATTTGTTCACTTAATTAAGGAAGTCCTGTTGTTTTTTCATTTTTGCAATGCGATAATAAGTCGCAGGAAGGCAGGTATCACTATGGCAGGAAAACTCAATCTGGATCCCCAGACAATCGTCGACAAGGAATTTGATGTGGACTTCAAAGGCTATAATCCGGATCAGGTAGACCACATGCTCGATCAGGTTATCCAGGACTATCAGACCTATGAGTCGATGCTGTCGGACTACAGCCGCCGTCTTCAGGACCTCGAACGGACAAATGCATCACTGCGCGCCAAGCTGATTGAAGTGGAAGGCAGAGTACGTGCCAGTCAGGACGCGGATCCGATGCTTTCCGGTTCCGGCAATGTTGACATTCTCAAAAGACTGTCCAGACTTGAACAGAAGGTATTTGACGAAAACGGAAAACGGTAGTATAAAAAATAGGCACATGAGGCAGCCGCTGGTCCGTCCAGAGGAAAGTCCATGCTCGCACAGTCTGTGATGACTGTAGTGTTTGTGCTGGTCCAATCAATAAGGCCAGGCACCGGTAACACGGTGACGGCGGAGCGGAAACCTAAAGAGAAATCCATGGTCAAAGCCCTTAAGGTGTCACAGTGACGCAGCTTCCGGGGAAACCCGGTTGGTGGAACGAGATAAACCCCTCAAGCGAGAAACCCAAATATGGTAGGGGAACTGCAAAGGATGAAACGAAATCCCCCGCAGGTACATTGTACAGATAAATGGCTGCCGCTTCCCACCTGGGAAGAACAGAACATGGCTTATGATTGTGCATTCCGGGAAGAGCATGGCTCTTCTCATTTTTTCTTATGATTTATGATATACTTTTACATGGTAACGGAGGAAATATAAAAAATGAATCTGCCTAACAGACTGACTATTTTCAGAATTGTTCTGATTCCGGTGATTATTCTTGTATACCTGTTTCCGTATGCCTCTTTCGGCATTGAACCACCGGTGTTCACAATCGGAAACACTTCCATATCTCTGATCAATCTGATCGCGCTTGTCATCTATGTCGTTGCGGCCGCAACCGATGCCCTTGACGGACACATTGCCCGCTCCCGCAACCTGATCACAACCTTCGGCAAGTTCGCCGATCCGATCGCTGACAAGCTTCTGACGACAACGATGTTCCTGCTGTTTCTCTCCCGCGGCATGATTCCGTTTGTACCGGTATTCATCATGATCGCAAGAGACACCGTGGTGGATGGCTGCCGCATGATCGCCGCCAACAACGGCAAGGTCGTAGCTGCCCAGATGATGGGAAAACTCAAGACGGTATTCCAGATGGTAACGGTTGCCCTGATTCTTCTCAACAACCTGCCGTTTGAACTTCTGCACCTTCCGGTTGCGGAAATCATGTTGTGGATGTCCGCATTTGTATCCCTTGTTTCAGGCGTTCAGTACTTTACACAGCTGAAAGATGATATTTTTGAATCAAAATAAGGAGTAATTCAGAAAAAAGGGTAATAAGTATCATGAAAGGAGGCTTTTATGGCCAAAGAAAAAACTAACGTTCTCAGCGATGAGAAGAAAGACCAGCTGCTGAATGAAGCGCTGAAGACAATCGAAAAGGAATACGGCAAAGGCTCCATCATGAGACTTGGAGACAGAGTCAACGTGTCCGTGGATGTCATTCCTTCCGGTTCATTGTCACTGGATCAGGCACTTGGCATCGGCGGTTATCCAAAGGGCAGAATCATTGAGATTTTCGGCCCTGAATCCAGTGGTAAGACAACCCTTGCCCTGCATGCGATTGCGGAATGCCAGAAACAGGGAGGCAGATGTGCCTTTATCGATGCGGAAAACGCGATCGACCCGGTGTACGCAAAGAACCTGGGAGTCGACATTGACGACCTGATTCTTTCCCAGCCGGACTCCGGCGAACAGGCACTGGACATCTGTGAGCTGCTTGTCAAGAGCGGCGCCATTGACCTGATTGTTGTCGACTCGGTTGCGGCCCTTGTACCGCAGGCGGAACTTGACGGTGAGATGGGAGACGCATCCGTCGGCCTGCAGGCCAGACTGATGTCCAAGGCCATGCGTAAGCTGGCAGGCGTCATGAACCATTCCATGACAACCGCCATCTTCATCAACCAGCTTCGTGAAAAGGTCGGAATCATGTTCGGCAACCCTGAGACAACCCCGGGCGGCCGTGCTCTGAAGTTCTACGCCTCTGTCAGACTCGATGTCAGACGCGGTGAGGCTTTGAAGAACGGACAGGATGTGTATGGAAACATCACCAAGATCAAGGTTGTAAAGAACAAGGTTGCGCCGCCGTTCCGCACAGCTACCGTAAACATGATCTATGGACAGGGCATTTCCCACAGTGATGAAATCATCACCCTTGCGGTGGAAAATGACATCATTGACAAGTCCGGTGCGTGGTTCTCCTACAATGGAGAAAAGATCGGACAGGGCATCAATTCCGTTCGTGAATACATGAAGAATAATCCTGACTTTGATGCGGAGGTCACTGCCAGAGTCAAGGAGAAGCTGATGCCTGCACCGGCTGAGGAAACACCTGCTGAATAACACCTGAGAAGACGTGGAAACACGTCTTCTTTTCTATTGGACTAATAGAAAAAACATAGAATCGGTTATTGTTTTTTCCTTCTTGATTGCAATATCATCCTTCTCTAAAATGACCTCAATCATCAGAGGGAAAAGAGGATCTGCCTATGATCAGAAAAATCAGTACATGGTTTTCGCCGGGAAATCAGGAACGGAAACTGCACATCCATGTGCCGGATGACTATGATTTCACCCGGGATCGTTATCCTGTACTTTACATGTTTGACGGACATAATCTGTTTTATGACAGTGACGCCACATTCGGAACATGTCTTGGCATGAAGGAGTTTCTCGACGGTTATGATGTGAAAATGATCGTTGTCGGGATTGCCTGTGCACAGGATGACCTGCAGCGTGCAGGGGAATACATTCCATACCATATTCAAAGCCGTATTTACGGAGACTTTGAAGGGCAGGGGTCAAAGACCGTACAGTGGATTGTGGATGAGCTTAAGCCGTGGGTTGATGAAAACTTCCGCACCTGTCCGTTCCGTGAATCCACCGCCATTGCCGGATACAGCCTTGGCGGAATGATGGCACTGTACACAGTCATTCATCAGAACCGCTGGTTTTCAAAAGCTGCGGTCATATCCCCGAGCCTGACACCCGCAATGGATCACTTTGTCAATGATATTGAACATACGGATCTGTCATCCGATACCCTGATCTTCTTCAGCTGGGGTACGGCGGAAGGCAGCCCGCAGGATGTTGCCCTTCAACAGAACAATATTCTGAAACTGGAAAAACTGGTACAGAAACAGGATGTCCGGACATGGCTGTTCCGACAGGAAGGCGGCGAACACAACGAGGCAAGCTGGCGGCACCAGCTTCCTGTCTGGATGGATTTTTTATGGAAACAGAGGTAGTCGATTATGAATGTCATTTTTATTTCACCGCATTTTCCGCTTCATTTCTATCAGTTCTGTGACAGACTGAAGCGCCTTGGCGTCAACGTTCTGGGCATTGGGGATGCCCCATATGAATCCGTTTCCGACGCATGTAAAAATTCCCTGACGGAATATTACAGAGTGGATTCTCTTGAGGACTATGATGCGGTTTACCGTGGTGCGGCATTCTTTATTTCCCGCTATGGCAGAATCGATTACATCGAAAGTCAGAACGAATACTGGCTTGGACTGGAAGCACGCCTGCGTACGGATTTCAATGTGCCCAGCGGATTCCACGTCGAAGACCTGGATGGGGTCAGACGCAAGTCCGAAATGAAGAAGGCATATCGCAAAGCCGGTGTGAAAACAGCACGGTACCACCTTGTGGATGATATTGAGGGATGCCAGGCATTCATTCAGGAAACCGGTTATCCGGTCATTGTCAAGCCGGATACGGGTGTCGGTGCGTCCAATACGGACAAACTGACATGTGATGATGACCTTGTTCACTTTTTTGAACAGAAACAGGATGTGCCGTATATCATGGAGGAATTTGTCAACGGTCATGTCGAAACCTTTGACGGTATTACCGACAGCCATGGAAACCTTCTGTTCTGTTGCGGACAGGTGATGAAACAGACACCACTTGGCATGTTGAAGGGAAGCGGTGAGAATGTAAGCTATTCCCAGAATGTGCGCAATATGGATCTCCATGAGATCGGAACCCGTGTTGTCAACGCCTTTCAGCTGAAAAACAGATTCTTTCATTTCGAGTTCTTCCGTCTGGATCAGGATCAGGGAGAACTGGGAAAGAAGGGGGATGTGCTTGGACTGGAAGTGAACATGCGTGCCCCGGGCGGTTATATTCCGGACAAGATGAACTACTGCAGTGATGTGGATGTATACCGGATCTATGCCGAAAGCCTTGTCTTTGACCGCAATGTTTCCTTCCCGGACTGGACATTCCGCAGATATGTATCCCATGTCGGACGCAGCGGACAGATTGACTACATGTATTCACCACAGGAAATCCGTGAGCGTTACGGCAACCGCATTCTGTATGAAAATGACCCGCCGAAGGCACTGTCCGGCGGTATGGGCAGTCACATCTGGCTGTTGTGGGCGGATTCCCCTGCGGAAATCGACGCACAGTCCGATGATATTCTGCGCCGTAAAGACGGTACAGGCTGGCTGGAAGGGAAGTGAGTGACCATGCTTCATGCGGATCATCCAAAGGTCAGAGAACTGCTGTTAAAAGGGAACTTCGGGCTGGAAAAGGAAAGTCTGCGTGTGGATGAACACGGATATCTGTCCCATACACCGCATCCTTTTCACGATCCCCATATCGTCCGTGATTTCTGTGAAAACCAGACCGAAATCAATACGGATGTGACGGAAAGTGCCCATCAGGCAGTGGAACAGCTGATGCATTATGAGAAGATCATTCAGAAAACACTGAGAAACCTTCCACAAAGAGAATACCTGTGGCCTTTTTCCAATCCGTCCTTTATCCGGAATGAAAACGATATTCCGGTAGCGGAATTTACAGGGGATCAGGCATGGAAAACCGAATACCGGAAATACCTGTCAGACCGGTATGGCAGATACAAGATGGCACTGTCGGGGATTCACGTCAATTATTCCTTTTCCGATGAACTTCTGAAAACGGATTTTGCGCTGAGCGGGGAAACGGACTTTGAAACATACCGTGACACACTGTATGTGCAGCTTGCGGAAAAGGCGGCTGCCTACGGCTGGCTGTTGACTGCGGTCACAGCCGCAAGTCCGCTTCTGGACAGCTCCTATATGGAAAAGGATAAAACAGGCGGTGATACATTCAACGGCCTTGCCTCAACACGATGCAGTGAACTTGGATACTGGAATTACTTTGCGCCGGTATTTGACTATGACAATATCCGCGCCTATGCGGACAGTATCCGGAAGTATGTGGATGAGGGACTGCTGCGGGTAGCCACAGAACTGTATTATCCGATCCGTCTGAAACCATCGGGGGTAAACAATCTTTTACGGCTGCGCAATGAAGGCGTCAACCACATTGAACTGCGTATGTTTGACCTCAATCCGCTTGCCCCATCGGGTGTGGATGAAAGGGACCTGTGCTTTGCCCAGCTTCTGCTTGTATGGCTTGCATGCATTCCAAGAGTCAGACTGTCTGTCAGGGATCAGGTACAGGCTGTCCAGAACTTCAAGAATGCGGCACACTATGACCTGAAAACCGTACGGATCGTACCACCGGAAGGGAAGGCGGTTCCGGCTGCGGATGCGGCATTGGACGTACTTGCAGGAATCAGGGACTTCTATCATGATTTCCCACAGGATGTACACGACATCCTGGACTTTGAAACAGCCAAGTTCACCGATGCGGAAAACCGCTATGCCTGGATTATCCGCCGTGAATTTGACGGCGGGTTTGTCGAAAAAGGAATGAAACTGGCAAAACAGCGTCAGGAGATGTGTGAATGAGAAGATGTCTGTACATCTTCTTTTTTTCCGTTTTTCCTTTTATAATGAACCCATGTCATATTCCGGTTTCTATCACAACATCACAAGACCCTTTGTCGGTCATCCTGCAGGAGTCACTGTTCTGAAAGTCATAAACAGAACTCTGACGCTGCTTTACTATGTCTTCTATCCTCTGTTTCTTGTATGGATGTACATGCGGGATGTCCGTACCGGTATGATCTGTACACTTGTACCGGCATGCGGATTTGTGCTGTGCACGGTTATGCGCAGAGTGATCAATGCCCCGCGTCCCTATGAGGCGGAATCCATCACACCCTTAATCCGTAAGAATACGGTACACCGGTCTTTTCCAAGCAGGCACTGTTTCAGTGCCATGGTGATTTCCTGCACGGCTGCCGTGGCCTGTGTGCCGCTTGGCATCGTTCTGGGGTGTCTTGCGGTTGTGGAAGGAGGGATCCGGATCATCGGCGGTGTGCATTATCCGCGTGATATCATTGCCGGCCTGCTTCTTGGAGCACTCTGTGGTGCCGTTTATCTTCTTTTCTGAAAAAAATTCCGGTATTGTCCCAGAATATGAAACAGATCACAACGAACACGGATTCTGTGCAGATCCCTGCATGAAATCCGTGTTTTCGTATGTCTTAAGACCGGAATAAACGATGGTTATGGGGTATGTAAGGGCTTCAGATTGACTTGAAAAAGCAGTACAGAAAATCGTATAATCTTTTTCGGGAGTAATTCCACACAGCAATAAGGAGGAAAACATTATGATACAGATCGTTATTGCTGGGATTGTAGGCGTTTTAATCGGTGTGGGAATCATGTGGGCCATGAGTAAGAGCGGCCTTGACAGAAACACAACACGTTCCCAACTGATTATTGATGAAGCAAATTCAAAGGCAGAAACCATTGTCCGACAGGCAGAACTTGACGGTCAGCAGAAAGTCTACGAAATGAAGATGAAGGCTGAAAAGGAACTGAAGGACCAGCGTTCAAAGGTACAGTCAATTGAAAACAAACTGTTGCGTAAGGAAGACAGCCTGAATTTCCGTGAACAGAATCTGTCCACACAGGAAAAGAAGATCTCCGACAAGGAAAGACAGGTGGACAACAGACTTGCAAATCTCAGCAGAATGGAAGAAGAACTGCAGACAAAGATCAACAACCAGATTACCGTTCTGGAGGAAGTTGCGAAGCTTTCCCAGGAGGATGCGAAGAAGGAACTGATGGCAGCGGTTGAAAAGAAAACCGAAAAGGAAATTGCCCAGTATCTTCGTGAAGCACAGGAGGAAGCTGAAACAAAGGCAATGGATGAGGCGAGAAACATCATCGCTCTTGCCATTCAGAGATATTCCCAGGATGAGACGGTTGAAAGAACCGTTTCCACCGTTACCCTTCCAAGTGAGGATATGAAGGGCAGAATCATCGGTCGTGAAGGTCGAAACATCAAGGCCATCGAACAGGCTACAGGCGTCGATCTGATCGTCGATGATACACCGGATGTCATCACGATTTCCTGCTTTGATCCGATCCGCAGGGAAGTCGCACGACAGTCCCTGGAAATCCTGCTCAAGGACGGAAGAATCCAGCCGGGAAGAATTGAGGAAGTCGTGGAAAAGGTCAGAAGAGACCTTGAGGATACGATTTTCCGTATCGGTAATGACACGATCTACAAGCTTGGCATCGGCCGTATGAACAGAGAACTTGTCAAGATGGTCGGACGTATGCGTTTCCGTTACAGCTATGGTCAGAACGGACTTGAACATTCCATCGAGGTTGCGGAGATGGCAGGCATGATGGCTGCGGAACTGGGACTCAACCAGGCTCTGGCAAAGCGTGCCGGTCTGCTTCATGACATCGGTAAGGCAATTGACTTCGAGCAGGAGGGCAGCCATGTTGAACTGGGTGCCAAGTATGCCAAGAAGTATGGTGAAAACCCGATTGTCGTCAATTCCATCGAAGCCCATCACGGCGATACGGAACCACAGGATATCATTGCGGTCATCGTCGCCGCTGCCGATACACTGAGTGCAGCACGTCCGGGTGCGCGTTATGAATCCCTGGAAGGCTACATCGAAAGACTCGAAAATCTGGAAAAGATTGCGACATCCTTTGACGGTGTGGAAAAGGCATTTGCGATCCAGGCAGGTCGTGAAATCCGGATCATGGTCAAGCCGGAAGTCATCGATGATGTCACAATGGTCAAGACGGCCCATGATATCCGTGAAAAGATTGAAAATGAACTGACCTATCCTGGTCAGATCAAGGTCACTCTGATCCGTGAAGTGCGCGTCAACGAACTGGCAAAATAACATTGATTTACAGAAACCGTATATCCTGTATGGATATACGGTTTTCTGATTCTGAAACCCGTCAAACCAAAACGAAACCTTGATACGGTTTTCCATGTTTGATATAATGACGGTCGTAAGGAGGATTTACTATGCCAGTAACAGTTGATAAGGATACATGTATCGGATGTGGTGCATGTGTCGGTGTCTGCCCTGTATCCGCTCTTTCCCTGGATGAAAACGGAAAGTCCGAATGCGATGAAGCAGTATGCATCTCCTGCCTTTCCTGCACAGGTGCTTGCCCGGTATCCGCTATTTCCGAAAAGTAATCTGACGGATGAACAAAAAGCCAGCCCTGCTGGTTTTTTTCTTGAGACTGTTGACTGGAGGATATACATATGACAAAAAAACACGATGATTACATTCTGCCGGACCACAAGGCGGCAGCGCAGCGAAACAGGGAAACCGTGGAACCGGAATACGGACTGTTTTCCCTGAATTCCGAGTGTGAGGCACTGGGAAAAGACAAAAAGTATTTCATCCGCACTTACGGCTGTCAGGCCAATGTACGCGATGGCGAAACGATTGCGGGCATGATGGAGGTCATGGGCTTTACCGAGTGCAGAAAACCGGAGGAAGCCGATGTTCTGATCTTCAACACATGTGCGGTCAGAAGAGCAGCGGAAGAACATGTGCTTGGTGAAATCGGCATGTTAAAGGGACTGAAGAGAGAAAACCCGGACCGTGTGTTCTGTGTATGCGGATGTATGGCACAGGAGGAAGCAGTTGTACAGGAGATTCTGAAATACTACCCGCAGGTGGATCTGATTTTCGGTACACACAATCTATACCGACTGCCGGATCTGCTTTCCAGAGTCATGAAGGAAAAGAAGAGAAAGGTGGAAGTGTTCAGCGAACAGGGCAGAATCATCGAGGATCTGCCGGTACGCAGAAGTCAGTCCATCAAGGGCTATATTGACATCATGTACGGCTGTAACAAGTTCTGTACCTACTGCATTGTGCCGTATACACGAGGCAAGGAGCGTTCACGCAGAGTCGGAGATATTCTCCGTGAGGTTCAGCAGCTTAAGGATGCCGGTGGTAAGGAAGCGATGCTGCTGGGACAGAATGTCAATGCCTTCGGAAAGGATCTGGGCATGGAGGACGGCTTTACAAAGCTGCTGATCAAATGTGCGGAAACAGGCATTGAGCGGATCCGCTTCTATTCTGCTTCCCCGCGTGACTACAGTGAATCCACGATTCAGGCCATGCTGGATTATCCATGCATCATGCCGGCTCTGCATCTGCCGGTACAGAGCGGCTCCAATTCCGTACTGAGACGTATGGCAAGAGGCTATACGATTGAGGAATACAAGGAGGTCTATGACCGCCTGAAGGCAAGAATTCCCGACATCACATTCACAACCGATCTGATTGTCGGCTTCCCTGGTGAAACAGAACAGGAATTCCAGGAAACTCTGGATCTGGTGGACTACTGTCAGTTTGACAATGCCTACTCCTTCATGTTTTCCCCAAGAGAAGGAACACCGGCCGCAGTGATGGCGGATCAGATTCCGGAAGACATCAAGAAGGAACGTCTGCTTCGCCTGAATGAGCACATCAATCACTGGGCCCGTGTCAATAACGAAAAATATCAGGACCGTATCGTCGAGGTGTTATGCGAGGGACCGTCCAAAAAGGACCCGAATGTATACAGCGGATACTCCCGTGAAAACAAACTTGTCAATTTCAGGGCGGACACAAACCCTGCCGGACAGATCGTGAAAGTCAGGATTACGGGTGTAAAGAGCTTTTCTCTTGATGGTTACGCGTTGAATGATAATCAGGATTGACATATAATAAAACAGAAGAAACAGGCAATCCGGAGGTAAATAATTGTATGAGTAAAGTACGCATTTTTGCGCTTGGCGGTCTTGATGAAGACGGCAAGAACATGTATGTCGTTGAAAACAACGAAGATATCTTCATTCTGGAATGTGGTCTGAAATACCCGGATGGTGAACAGCTGGGTGTCAATATGATCGTTCCGGATTTCAAATATCTGCTGGACAAAAAGGACAGAATCAGGGCACTGTTCATCACGCATGGTCATGATGATGTCATGTCCGCACTCGGACAGCTGCTCAAGGTCATTCCAGATGTACCGCTGTACATGGCACCTTTAACAGCGCTGATGTTTGAAAGAAAGGCAAAGAAGGAGGGTATTGTCAGGCCGAATATCCATCGTGTCAGACGCAACTCCACCTTCAAGATCGGATCCACGGAGATCCGCACATTCGGCACAACCCAGTCCATTGCGGACGGTTTTGGTGTTGCCATCGGTACAGAGGACGGCTATGTTGTCTATTCCTCTGAATTCATCGTTGACTACGATACGACAAACGAGGCATTCCGCTTCGATGTCACAAATATCACAACCCTTGGTCAGAAGGGTGTACTGGCTCTGATGTGTGAATCCGTCGGTTCCACACGTCCTGGCCACTCCGCCCCGAACCACCGTATCACACCACATCTGGAACAGTATTTTGAGGACTCTGAAGGCAGACTTCTGATCACGGTATACAACCAGAATCTGTACAGAGTCATTGAAATCATTGAACTTGCGACAAAGTACAACCGCAAGGTCATGATCTACGATGATGAACTCAAGCAGCTGATGAGCGATATGGCAAAACTGGGTTACTACCACGTTCCGCCGGGACTTGAGATTCCAAAGGAATCCTTCTCCAACGATGCGGACAATGTTCTCGTGCTTGTTTCAGGCACAGGTTCATCCATTTTCCACAAGGTACACCGCATTGCGACAAAGGAAGATGAGCTGATTGAACTGCGTCCAAGCGACACGGTGATCATCGCATCTCCTGCCGTACCGGGTACGGAAAGAAGCGAGGCAGGCATGGAGGATGACCTGTATCGTGAAGCGGGAAGAGTCATTGCGGTTGACTCCAAACGTGCCTTCACAATGCATGCCAGCATCGAGGATCTGAAGATGATGATCTACCTGATGCAGCCGAAATACTACATTCCGGTCAAGGGTGAATACAGACAGCTGATCACCAATGCCAATATTGCCCTGAGCATGGGATACAATGCGGACCGTATTGTCGTCATGGACAACGGCCAGGTGTGCACCTTCAACGACGGTGTACGCACAAAGAACTTCGATTCGGTGGAAACCGGTGATATCATGGTTGACGGCAAGGATTCCCTTGACGCTTCCGGTATGGTGCTCAAGGACAGAGAACTGCTGTCCACGGATGGTGCGATCATCATCGGTGTGGTTGTCAACCACGCAAACAAGAAGATCATCGGCGGACCGGATGTACAGAGCCGCGGTGTCATCTACCTCAAGGATGCCGACTACATTGTCAAGCAGATCGGTGCGCTGATGGAAAAGACCATCGAGGATGCGGTGAAGGAAGGCAGGTATTCCAACATGGACTGCCGTACCGAAGCCCGTGAAAAGATTTCACGTTATGTCCTGCATGAAACAGGCAAGCGTCCGATGATCCTGCCGGCAATTGTGGAAATCAATACGAAAGAATAAAAGGAGGCACTGTGCCTAGAAAAACAAAAGCAGAGATCAGGAAGGAACAGCAGATGGAGATTGCGGAATGGATTGCCATTCCGATTCTTCTTGGACTCATCCTGCTGGGCATGCTGAGAAGCGGCATTGTCGGGGTGTTCCTGTACAACCTGGAAAGGTATCTGTTCGGTTCTTTCTTCTATATCTATTTTGCGGCGGTTGTCTTACTGATTGTCGTAAACAAGATTGCCCACCGCAAAGGCAATGCGAAAAAACATCCATTGCCGGTGGTGCTGCTGATTGTGGCGGGACTGCTGATCAGCACCTATATCGAAAATCCGACAGTCGCGGAAGGGTCCATTATCACACCCTATATCCGTAATCTGACATCCTACTTTGCGGCGGATGCGTATCAGATTCCGATGTATGGCGGAATCATCGGTACACTCCTGTACATGATCTGTTTCACCCTGTTTGGCAGAACCGGCGTCCTGATTGTCAGTGCAGTACTGATTGTCATCGCATGTTTCCTGCTTGGATCGCTGGATGTATACAAGAATGCCTTCTCCACGGTGGTGGACTTCTTTACTCCGCCTGTAAAGGAGGTGGAAGAGGAGCCGGAACCGGAAGAGGAAAAGGAACCGGCAAACCTCTGGAACATGATTGATGAACACAGGCAGAAGAAAAAGCAGAAACTCGGAGAGATCACAGCCGATGAACAGCCTGTGGAAGAGGACAACACCGACCTTCTGATTCAGGAAACACCGGTGGAAAAACCGGTACTGAAACAGGAACCGTACATGTCAAAGCTTGTCAATATCACCGCGGATGATACAAAGGAGGAAATCCCGGTCGTCAGAATTCCGGGTAAGACCATCTCTGATAATAAATCGGTATTTATCAGTGTAGATGAACTCAATGACCCGTATGAAACAACCGGAGAGGATAATGCTTCTCTGATTGATACGGAACCGCAGCTGGACAACACGGAGGAACTGCACTTCGGTGCGGAAATCAGTGATGCGCCTCCGCAGATCCCGACTGAGGAAGTTCAGGAACAGATAAAACCGGAACAGCCGAAGGAATCCCTGACAAAGATGAAGAAACTCAATGCGGACTACCGCATCCCTTCCCAAAGAGTCGTGCACTCTTTGCTTGACCCGCTTCCTTCCGGCAATTCCAACGCAACCAATGTGCAGGCCGCAAAGCAGAGAGGCGAACAGCTGATTGCCATCCTGCATAACTTTGACATTTCCGCACAGCTGATCGACACCCATATCGGACCGTCGGTCACCCAGTTTGAAATCCGCCCTGACGCAACCGTCAAGGTATCCAGAATTCTTTCTCTGACCGACAACATCAAGATGGCTCTTGCGGTCAGGGATGTGCGTATCGAGGCACCGATTCCGGGCCGCAATGCGGTCGGTATTGAAGTGCCGAACGAACACAGCACCCCGGTCAAGATGCGCGAACTGATTGAAAATACAAGTGAAAGTGATAAAAAGGCTCCACTGCTGTTTTATGTCGGTAAAAACCTGCTTGGTCAGACCGTCACATGCCGTCTTAACAAGATGCCGCATTTACTGATTGCCGGTGCCACAGGTTCCGGTAAATCGGTATGCATGAACTCCATCATCACATCCCTGTTGCTGCGGACACATCCGGATGATGTGAAGATGCTGCTGATTGACCCGAAAAAGGTTGAATTCACACCGTATCACAGGATTCCGCATCTGATCGGACCGGTCATCAATGACCCGAATCAGGCCAATTCCGCCCTCAAGGCGATTGTGCAGATCATGGATGAACGATACAATATCTTTGCGGCTGCGGGTGTCAGAAACATTGAAGTGTTCAATGAAAAGGTCAGATTACAGAACGGACGTCCCAATCCTGACGGTTCACCGGCACCGAAGAAGATGCCGTACATCGTTGTCATTATTGATGAGCTTGCGGACCTGATGGCAGTGGCCGGAAAGGATGTCGAACAGTCCATTCAGCGGATTACCCAGCTTGCCCGTGCAGCCGGCATTCATCTGATTGTCGCAACCCAGAGGCCTTCCGTAGATGTCATTACCGGCATCATCAAGGCCAATATTCCAAGCCGTATTGCCTTTGCGGTATCCAGCGGCACCGACTCAAGAACGATCCTGGATCACGTCGGCGCAGAACGCCTTCTTGGCAACGGTGACCTGCTGTACATGCCGATCGGCCAGTCCGGCAGTGAACGTGTCCAGGGTGTATTTGTCACGGATGAGGAAGTACAGCGCATTACCCAGTGGTGTTCCAGCCACGGTACACCGGAGTACAACGATAAGTTCGTACTGCTCGAAGGCATTGAAAACGGGGAGTTTGCCGGAGGCATCGGCATTACCGATGACCCGATGTTCGAACAGGTTAAGGATTATGTCATCGAAGCCCAGAAGGCTTCCACATCTCTTTTACAAAGACGCTTCGGTATCGGCTATAACCGTGCGGCACGCATGATTGATGCACTTGAGGAAACCGGCGTCATCGGTCCTGCCCAGGGTTCAAGACCGCGCGAGGTGTACATCAAACCGGACCAGAATGTGAAACGGACAGAAACCGGAGATATCATGGAATGATGCAGTTGTGCATCATTCTTTTTGTATGCGCATGAAAATACAAAACAATGTCAAAAAGGATGGGCACGATGTAAAATGGAAACAGGGAATAAAGGAGAAGGATCATGCCAATCAGTATTCATGAATCAACACGTACCTTTCATCTGTACAACAGTGAAATCAGTTATATTTTCACAATCCTGGACAACGGTACTGCCGGACAGCTGTACTACGGTCCACGTTTACACGACAGACAGTCATATCCGGAACTGCTGGAGATGAAACGCAGAGCCAATGCGCCGTGCACATTCCAGGGCAACCTGAATTTTTCACTCGAACACCTCAAGCAGGAATATCCGTTTTACGGACATGGCGATCTGCGTTATCCGGCCTGCACATTGACAAAGGAAAACGGAAGCACCATCTTTGAATTCCGTTATACCGGATACAGCACATACCGCGGGAAGAAGGGAATTGACAGACTTCCTGGCATCTGGACCGATCAGGATGACATGGAGACACTGGAGGTCAGCTTTCATGATTCCGTGTCTGATACGGATCTGACACTGTATTACACAATCTGTGATGCACTGCCTGTCATTGCCCGCCATGCGAAAATCACACAGACCGGAACATCCTTCATCCGGATTGACAGGATCATGAGTGTATCCCTGGATCTGCCGGATGATGAATGGCAGATGCTGGAGCTGGTCGGTGCCTGGGCAAGGGAAAGACACATGGAATACCGGAATCTTCATACCGGCGTGCAGTCAGTCTATTCCATGCGCGGACACAGTTCCGCCCAGTTCAACCCGTTTATCGCCCTGAAACGGTATGAGACAACAGAAAATACCGGTGAATGCATCGGTTCGACCATTCTGTATTCCGGCTCGTTCCTTGGCAGTGTGGAAGTAGACAACTATCATGTCAGCCGTCTTCAGATAGGCATCCACCCTGACTGCTTCAGCTGGACACTGAATCAGGGAGAATCCTTTGAAACACCGGAAGCTCTGCTTGTCTACAGTACAACAGGACTCAACGGCATGAGCCAGGCCTTCCATACACTGTTCAACCAAAATCTTGTCCGCAGTCCGTACCGGCTGAAGGAAAGACCGATCCTCATCAACAACTGGGAAGCCACATACTTTGACTTTGATGAAACAAAGATCATGGATCTGGCATCCATTGCCGCAAAGCAGGGCATTGAACTGTTTGTACTGGATGACGGCTGGTTCGGGACAAGAAATGACGATCACAGAGGCCTTGGTGACTGGTATGTCAACCTGAATAAACTGCCGCACGGCATCCGGGGATTATCGGAAAAGATCCATGATCTTGGCATGAAGTTCGGACTCTGGATTGAACCGGAAATGGTAAACATGGATTCGGATCTGTACAGAGCGCATCCGGAATGGGTGATGATTGATCCGGATTATGCCCCATGCCACGGCCGCAACCAGTTTGTGCTGGATTTCTCCAGAAAGGAAACGGTCGATGCCATCTTTGATCAGCTGGATCGTGTCCTTGATGGTGCAGGCATTGATTACATCAAGTGGGATATGAACCGTACCATGAGTGAGGTGTATTCCCGTTGCCATGATACCGGAAACCAGGGAAGAGTCATGCATGAATATATTCTGGGTGTATATGATCTGTACGAACGTCTGATCCGTAAATATCCGGATATCCTGTTTGAATCATGTGCCAGCGGCGGAAGCCGGTTTGATGCGGGCATGCTGTATTATGCACCGCAGGCATGGACCAGCGATGACACCGACGCGATCGAACGTCTGAAGATTCAGTATGGCACTTCGGTCGTCTATCCGCCGTCCTCCATGGGTGCCCATGTATCGGCTGTTCCAAACCACCAGGTATTCCGCAATACCCCTTTGAACACACGTGCCAATACCGCTTTCTGGGGTGCTTTTGGCTATGAACTTGATCTTTCCAAACTCAGTGAAGCGGAGCTGGCGGAAATCAGAGAACAGGTTGCCTTTATGAAGAAATACCGCCATGTATTCCAGTTCGGTACCTTCTATCGTCTCAGGAGTCCGTTTGAATCCAACGAAACGGTATGGATGAGCGTATCGGAAGATCAGAAGACAGCGATTGTCGGTTACTACAGAGTTCTCAATGAAGTCAATGTCGGCTACCGCCGCATCCGTTTACAGGGCCTCAATCCGGATCTGAACTATCATATTTCAATCTCAGACCAGACCATTGACGGTAATGAACTCATGAAAGCCGGTCTGATTCTGACCGATTACACAAGCGGTGAAAACGGCGAGACATACAATGGCGAAAATGGTGATTTCCAATCCCGCCTGTATGTCCTGGAAACGGAATAACAAAACCTGAAAAATCATGCGTTTCTGCATGAAGTACCCATTTTAGGCAGATTTTCCTTAGGATTATCTGCTTTTTTTCCCATTTCATGCACATTCCATCTTTTGCATGATTTCCATCCTTCGGGCATACTGTCATTGTCAGATGCATCCAATTCAAGTTTATTAGGAGATTTAACTTATGAACTCTTGCTTCCTGGTCGGCCGCATCCAGTCAATGCCCGAGCCGACAATTCCATCCAGAGGGACAACCGCTGAGATCACGGTGTCCTGCAGAAGAGCCTTCCCGGAACCGGACGGCAGTTATGTTACGGATCTTTTCTCTGTCCGGTTGTGGAACGGAATCGCCGAAGAGACACGCGATTCCTGTCAGATCGGTGACCCGATCGCAATCCGGGGCAGGCTGGTCAACGAGAATGGTACCCGGACCCTTATCGTTGCCGAACATGTTTCCAGACCAAATGCATTCTGAACCTGCGTCGCAGTGAGGCACATTGTAAACTCCTCTCCGTTTGTGTACCGCACTGCACCACTGCTTCAAAAGCCATGGATAACTGAACCTGATTCATGTTAGAATAGTAAACATGCAGGAGGATAACCATGGCTTTTGATTCATTAAGTGAAAGATTAAATAAGGCGATGCGCAATGTGGTCGGTAAGGGAACGCTGACCGATGCGAATATGGAAGACATGCTGAAGGAAGTGCGTGTCGCATTGCTCGAAGCCGATGTCAATTATAGAATTGTCAAACAGTTCCTTGAGGATGTACGGGAAAAGGCAAGAGGACAGAATGTTCTGTCCAGTGTCGAACCGGGTGAACAGCTTGTCAAGATCGTTCATGATCAGATCGTTGAACTCCTCGGAGATGAGGATGCCGGTGTTGTATTTCAGGAAAACGGCATTACCGTGATCATGCTTGCAGGTCTGCAGGGTACCGGTAAAACAACATCTGTTGCCAAGATCGCAAACTACTTCAAACAGAAGGAAAACAGAAATCCACTGCTGATTGCGGCGGACGTCATCCGTCCGGCTGCCATTGATCAGCTGAAAACACTCGGTCAGGAAATCGGATGTGAGGTATTCAGCCTCGGCGTTGAAACAAAGGCGCTTGAGACGGTCAGACAGGGTATGGAATATGCCCGTGTTAACGGTTTTGATACGGTATTCATCGATACTGCCGGACGTCTGCACATCGATGAGGAACTGATGAATGAACTCAAGGACATCAATGCCCTTGTTCATCCGGATGAAATTCTGTTGACGGTCGATGCCATGACCGGTCAGGATATCGTCAATGTCGCTAAAGCATTCCAGGAGGCACTGCCTCTTACAGGTCTTGTTGTAACCAAGTTCGACGGTGATTCCAGAGGCGGCGGCGTGCTTTCCGTCAAGAAGATTACCGGTGTTCCGATCAAGTTTGTCGGTGAAGGCGAAAAGATCGAAGACATGAACCGCTTCTATCCGGAACGTATGGCTGACCGGATCCTGGGTATGGGTGATATCGTCACCCTTGTCGAACAGGCACAGGAAAAGCTGGACATGGAGGAAAACCAGCGTCTTGCGGACAGAATGCTGGAAGGCAAGTATACACTGGATGACATGCTGAAACAGTTTGAACAGATTCAGAAACTCGGTTCATTCGGAGGCATCATGAAGATGCTGCCGGGCATGGGACAGTATGCGGACATGCTGGATGAAAACAAGGCCAACGGCTCCATGGCAAAGACAAAGGCCATCATTCAGTCAATGACTCCGTATGAGCGTGAACATCCGGAAAAACTGCGCGGTACGATGAAGAAGCGGATTGCCAGAGGTTCCGGCACAAAGGTGGATGATGTCAACCGTCTGATCAACCAGTTCAACCGGATGAAGAAGACCATCGGCCGCCTTGGTGCGATGAACAAAGCCGGTACGCTGAATGAGGAATCCCTCGGCAGAATGGCTGACAATGCCGTAAAACAGGTTGAAATGATGAAAAACGGAAGAAGATTCCGTTAATGAACACCTGTCAAGTAAAAAAGCTTGACAGGTGTTTTTTACAGGCGTATACTCATCACTGTTGAAAGAGAGGATATATCAATTATGGCAGTTAGACTTCGTCTGAAGAGAATGGGTGCCAAGAAAGCCCCAAGATATCGTATTGTTGCAGCGGATGCACGTTCCCCAAGAGACGGTCGTGACATCGAAGTGATCGGATACATCAATCCGACAACAGAACCGGCTGAAATCAGAATCGATTCCGAAAAGGCACTGAAGTGGCTGAGAAACGGCGCACAGCCTTCCGAAACAGTCCGCAACTACCTTTCCACAGCTGGTGTCATGAAGACATTCCACGAAGAAAAGGCAGCGAAAAAAGCTGAAAAGAAGTAGGACATGGCAGAACTTGACAGAGTGCTTCTCGATCTTGTAAAGCCAATGGTCGAAGATCCTGACAGACTGGAAGTCAGAGTCATGGACAGTTCCAATCCGCATGAGGTTGTTCTGCATGTATATGCGGACAATGATGACATCGCACGTCTGATCGGCAGAAAGGGATCCATGGCGTCTGCACTGCGTCAGGTCATGTCTGTTGCGTCTCATACGGACAACAAGAAGATCAGTATTAAATTCGAACAGATCGGAAAATAACAGGGCGGTATTCCGTTCTGTTTTTCTTTTCCGTGTTTTTATGCAATAATTACTGCTGTTGGAGAATACATACATGGATAAATACATACGCATCGGAAAGATGATCAATACACACGGAATCAAAGGAGAAATCAAGATCTGGAGCTATTCCGACTTTGATGATGAGCGGTATGTCAAAGGCAATACCGTATACATGAAGGTCAACGGTGAAATGATGCCGCTGACGGTAAAATCGTATCGGGTTCACAAGGGATTCCCGCTTGTCAGCTTTGAGGAACTGAAGGATATCAATGCGGTTGAAAAATATAAGGAATGTGAACTGTATATCACGGATGACATGCGTGATGCGCTGGAAGAGGGGTATTACTACGATGAACTGGAAGGGCTGGATGCCTTTGATCAGAATGGAAACAGACTTGGCATTACCATCGGGATTGAAGAGACAAACGGGGCCCAGGACAACCTGAGAATTGAAACCGGGGATGGAAAGTCATTCCTTGTTCCGTACATTGACGAGTTCATTCTTGAAGTTGACCTGGATGAAAACCGCATTGTGATTGCCATGCAGGAAGGGCTGCTATGAAGATTACGGTGCTGACGCTGTTTCCGGAAATGTACAATGATTTCCTGCATACCTCCATTATCGGAAGAGCGGTAAACAGAGGACTGGTGGAAGTGGAATGCGTACAGATCCGCGACTATGCCCTGGACAACTACCGCCATGTGGATGACAGACCGTTTGGGGGCGGGAAGGGACAGGTGATGAAATGTCAGCCGATCCTGGATGCCCTGCATGATGTGAAACAGGAAAACAGCCATGTGGTCATGATGTCACCTGCCGGTACGACCTTCACACAGAAAAAGGCAAGGGAGCTTGCCGGAATGGAACATCTGGTGATTCTGTGCGGCCATTATGAGGGAATTGATGCCCGGGTAAACCGGCATATGGATGAAATGATTTCGATCGGTGACTATGTGCTGACCGGAGGGGAAATCGCATCAATGGTCGTCATGGATGCGGTGATCCGGCTGCTCAAAGGCAGTATTACCGAAGGAAGTGCGGATGATGAATCGTATGAAAACGGACTTCTGGAATATCCGCAGTACACCCAGCCTGCCGATTACAATGGCGAAAAGGTGCCGGAGATCCTTCTTTCCGGACACCACGCAAAGATTGAAGAATACCGGATTGCCCAGTCTCTGATTCTGACAAAGGAAAAACGGCCTGACCTGTATGAGAAACATGTTTTCACAAAACAGGAGGAAAAGGTCAGAAAACAGCTGGAAAAAGAAGGAAAACTGTGAAAGTACACGATCCTGTACAATATGATGCCTCCCGATGGGATATATGTATCTTTGAAGGAGGTATTTTTATGTGCATGGGTGACAATGACATCCGCAGAATGCTGGATGGATATATCAGAGAAAGAGTGATGGAGGGGACGGGAGAACTCTCGCTGTATGAGTGGAACTGCATTGTGGAGGACTATGTGTGTCATGTGCCGGCTTCCCGCTGTGCCGCAGCGATGAAAATGCGTCGGGAGGAGGTGGAAAAGCTGTATGAGATCTTTTCCATTCATGTCGTCACAACAAGTCTGCACAGCTATCTGTACAGCGCATAAACATCCGGTTTTTCATTGCTTTCATATCCTTTCAGTGATATCATTTGTAGGATATCATGACAAAATAGGGGGAAGATTGCGAAAATGGAAAAGACATTTGATAAAATCGTAAATCATGCGAAAACAACAGGCTTCGTATTTCAGGGATCTGAAATCTACGGCGGCTTAAGCAATACATGGGATTTCGGTCCATACGGCGTCATGCTGAAGGATAATATCAAGCGTGCATGGCAGAAGAAGTTCATTCAGGAGGATCCGAACAACGTTGAGATTCAGGCTGCGATTCTGATGAATCCAAAGGTCTGGGAGGCTTCCGGCCACCTGAAGGGATTCTCGGATCCGTTAATGGACTGCAAGCAGTGCAAGACCCGTCACAGAGCTGACCAGCTGATTGAAAACTGGTCCAACGGCACGGTCAATCCGGAAGGATGGTCCAACGAAAAGATGGAGGAATTCATCCGTGAAAACAACATTCCGTGTCCGGACTGCGGTTCCCACGATTTCACATCCATCCGTCAGTTCAACCTGATGTTCAAGACATTCCAGGGTACACTGGAAGACGGAAAGAGCACAATCTACCTGCGTCCGGAAACAGCACAGGGTATGTTTGTGGACTTCAAGAATGTACAGCGTGCATATCGTAAGAAACTTCCGTTCGGTATCGGTCAGATCGGCAAGTCCTTCCGTAATGAAATCACACCTGGCAACTTCATTTTCCGTACAAGAGAGTTTGAACAGATGGAAATGGAATTCTTCTGTGCACCTGGTACGGATGATGAGTGGTTCAAATACTGGAGACAGTTCTGCATGGACTGGATTCTGTCACTGGGCGGAAACCCTGAAAACCTGCGTTTCAGAGACCATACAAAGGAGGAGCTGTCATTCTATTCCAAGGGCACAACGGATATCGAATACCGTTTCCCATGGGGCTGGGGTGAATTATGGGGTATCGCAGACCGTACGGACTACGACCTGACACAGCACCAGAACACATCCGGTAAGGATATGACCTACCTGGATCCGACCACAAATGAAAAGTATCTGCCGTATGTCGTTGAACCGGCTGTCGGCGTTGAAAGACTGTTCTTCATGTTCTTTACCGATGCGTATGATGAGGAAACACTGGAAAACGGTGATACAAGAATCGTCATGCACTTCCATCCGGTACTCGCACCTGTCAAGGCTGCGATCTTCCCGCTCAAGAAGAAGGCACATGGAGAGAAGGCACAGGAAATCTACAGATCTCTGTCTTATGATTTCCAGTGTGCGTATGATGATGCAGGTTCCATCGGAAAGCGTTACAGACGAATGGACGAAGTCGGAACACCATACTGCATTACCATCGATGATCAGACAATGGAAGACGGAACCGTCACAATCCGTGAACGTGATTCCATGAACCAGGAACGTATGACAG
Organism: Bulleidia sp.; assembly: GCA_051873755.1. Lineage (GTDB taxonomy): Bacteria > Bacillota_I > Bacilli_A > Erysipelotrichales > Erysipelotrichaceae > Bulleidia. The sequence goes on from JBJEFE010000068.1 coordinate 25,616, forward strand.
TGGATGAAGTCCGTGCACGTATCCTGAAGGAAATCCGTTTCTGATCCACAATCATCAGGAGAAGCCATGGCAAGAATTGAAAATGCGGAAATTGACAGAATCCGTGCCAATGCGGATATTGTCGATGTGATTTCACATTACACAAGGGTTGAAAAAAAAGGAAAACGATACAAATGTATCTGTCCGTTTCATGATGACCACGATCCTTCCATGACCATTTCTCCGGATCTTCAGATCTACAAGTGTTTTGTATGCGGTGCCGGCGGGAATGTGTTCACATTCGTGCAGAACTTTGAAAAGGTGCCGTTTATGCAGGCGGTTTCCACAGTTGCGGAAATCACCGGGCAGAAGCTCAGTGTTTCGCCGGTTTCCGTGACTGCACCGGTGGATCCGCATATCGATTCCCTGCACAGGGTATTGAATGAGGCCATCAGCTATACGACCTACCAGCTGGAAAACACAGCCGGAGATTCCGCAAGAGAATACCTTGAAAAAAGAGGGCTGGACCGCAGGACAAGGGAGACGTTTCAGATCGGATACAACCCGACCGGAGGCCAGCTTTCCCGTTTCCTGCAGAAAAAGGGATACAGCCGTGAGGCATGTATCGGATCGAATGTATCGTTGAATTCCGGAAGCGGTCTGCGCGATACATTTGAGGGAAGAATCACGTTCCCGATTCATGATTCCTACGGCAAACCGATCGGGTTTTCCGCCCGTTCCATGGATCCCTCCAACCCGTCGAAGTATACAAACACGATCGAAACCGATGTGTTCCGCAAGGGAAACATCGTATACAACTACCACAGAGCCGCAAGACAGGCAAGACATGCCGGGAAGATCTATGTATGTGAAGGTGTTACAGACGTCATTGCCTTCCATCGTGCCGGTATTGAAAATGCGGTCTGTACGCTTGGTACCTCATGTACCACCGCTCAGATCGCACTTCTGAAAAAAGCAGCCGCACGCATTGTGTTCTGCTATGACGGCGACCACGCCGGTCAGGCAGCCACGTTCCGTGCCGGTAAGATGGCACTGTCCATGGACTGTGATATTTCCGTCGTACTCAACCGGACAGGGAAGGACCCGGATGAGATCATCGCTGCCGATGGTGCCCAGGGACTTCAGAACCTTGTTTCAAAGGAACTTGCCTGGATGGAGTTTGTGCTGGATTACCTGTCACAGGAAACAAACATGAACAGCTATCTGGATAAGAAACAGATGGCCCAGAAGGCCATGGCGGAAATCAATGCTCTGAAAGATGAGAGCGAAAAGGAATATTTCACACATCAGCTGTCGCAGATGACCGGTTTTCATCTGCGGCCTTCAAAGCAGGAACCGGTACAGGCCGGCAATGTCATGCCGGTTTCCCGTACGATTCCATCGGGACTGGAGAAAGCGGAAGATCAGATTCTTTCGATGATGCTCAACAGTGTCGAAGCAGTGAGCCGCTTTGAAGAAGAACTGGGATATCTGCTGTCCAGGGACGGGCAGACACTGGCGATGATGATCATCGATGAAGTCCACACAAAGGGATCGTGTGATCCTGCTTCACTGATGGATAAAACAGCGGACGAATCGATCCGATCACGCATCGGCAGGCTTGCCTATGATGACCCGTGGATGAATGAATATGACCCTGCAAAACTGGACGGCGCAATCCGTTCCATCAAGATCAGGCTTCTGGATGATCAGGCATCCCAGTACAGGGATCAGCTGACCCAGGCACTCAACGGCACATCCATGCAGGTACTGATGGAAAAGTACAACGAGTGTCTGAAGGAAAAAAGGAAACTGATCGAGCAGGAAAAACAGGAAAGAATGTAGGAGGATGTTCAATGGCTAACGCAGAAGAAACTGTAACGGAAAAGAAGAAGACTTCACGTAAAAAGACAGGTGACGCCGCACAGACAAAGAAGAAAAAGTCTGAAGGAGAAAAGAAGAAGACCGATGCCAGGTTTGAAACCACACATGGCAGTGAGGTAAAGACGCTGGATGAACTCAAGAATGATTATCTTGAGGCATACAGACGCGACGGTGTCATCTATCAGAAGGATATCATGGCATCCCTGGAAAAACTTGACTGCAGTGATGATGACATTGACGCATTGTGGGACTGGTTCAGAGACAATGATATCGATGTATCGGAAGATGCGGATATCATGGGTGAACTGGAAGAACAAAACCTCGAAATGCTCGAAAACGAGGAGGAGGAAGAGGAAGTTGACCTGGATGATGTCGATGACATCGACAACCACAGATCGGATGATCTGGACGGTCTGGGAGATGATGAGGATGAGATTGTCATCAAGGGTGCCCGCAAGCGTCCGGAAGTACACACAACCAATATTTCCCTGAATGACCCGGTCAAGATGTACCTCAAGGAAATCGGACGTGTTCCGCTGCTGAAACCGGAAGATGAACCGGAAATCGCAAAGAGAATCGAAGCGGGAGACAAGGAGGCAAGAGATATTCTGATCTCCTCCAACCTGCGTCTTGTCGTTTCCATTGCCAAGAAGTACGTCGGCAGAGGCATGCTGTTTCTGGATCTGATCCAGGAGGGAAATATGGGTCTTGTCAAGGCGGTTGAAAAGTTTGACTATCGTAAGGGATTCAAGTTCTCAACCTACGCCACATGGTGGATCCGTCAGGCAATTACCCGTGCCATTGCGGACCAGGCGCGTACCATCCGTATTCCGGTACACATGGTTGAAACAATAAACAAGCTGACAAGAATTCAGCGTCAGCTGGTACAGGAGCTGGGCAGAGATCCGACTGCGGAGGAAATCAGTGCCAGAATGGACGGCATTTCACCTGATAAGGTCCGTGAAATTCAGAAGATCGCACTGGAGCCGGTATCACTGGAAACACCGATCGGTGAAGAGGATGATTCCCATCTGGGTGACTTCATTGAAGACAAGAATTCCCTGTCTCCGGACCAGTATGCGTCCAACCAGCTGTTAAAGGATGAGATCAATACCGTTCTTTCCGGTCTGACGGAAAGAGAGGAAAAGGTGCTCCGTCTGCGCTTTGGTCTGTATGACGGCCGTACAAGAACGCTTGAGGAAGTCGGTAAGGAATTCAACGTTACCCGTGAGCGTATCCGTCAGATTGAAGCCAAGGCACTGCGGAAGCTCAAGCACCCGACACGCTCCAAGCGTCTCAAGGATTTCTTTGACAAGTAATGGCAGAGAATATCAGAATTGAGAAAATCACTGATATGGTACACAAAGGCATGGTCGTCGCCGACATCGGCACGGATCATGCTTTTCTTCCGATTCTGCTTGTACGGAACGGAATCAGTGAGAAGGTGTATGCCTGCGATATTGCCAGAGGACCGCTGCAGGCAGCGGATCAGAACATCCGCAGGGCAGGGTATCAGGATCAGATCACAACGATTCTGACTGACGGCCTCAAAGATGTACCGGAGGATGTCAGCTGTGTTGTCATTGCCGGTATGGGAAAAACAACGGCTGTGGGAATTCTGGAAAGGGCGATGGAACGTCTGCCGGTGTTTCAACAGATCATTGTGGAAGTCAACCGTGATACGATTGCGATGCGCAGATGGATCAGCGATCATGGATTTACCATCGCGGATGAGATGCATGTTGAGGATCGCGGACATGACTATGTTACGATCGATTTCAACACCGCACCGCATGAACCGTACACACTGCAGGAAGTTGTGCTTGGGCCTGTGCTGATGAAACAGAAAAGCCCTGCCTATCTCAGATACCTGCAGGCAAGAAAGGCAAAGCTTGAACAGATCATGTCCGTGTCCAACAACCCGAAACAGGATCTGATCGATGAGCTTGCCGTGCTCCGTCAGTTTCTCTGACGGTATGATATGAAGGGAGGGATGTTATGCGTGAACGTCAGTCAGACATGCTGGAAGGAAGCGTTGTCAGACCGATCCTTCTGTTTTTCTTTCCGATTCTGTTTGGATCGATATTCCAGCAGCTGTACAACACCGTGGATGCGATGGTTGTCGGAAATTTTGTCGGAAAGGAAGCACTCGGTGCAGTCGGAGGAGCGACTGCCACATTCATTGAACTGATCATCGGCTTTGTGGTCGGACTGTCTTCCGGGGCAACGGTTGTCGTAGCTCAGTATTACGGCCGCCATGAAGTTGAAGGTGTGAAAAAGGGTGTCAGTGCCGCCATGTTTCTGGCGGTCACACTCGGACTTGTGTTTTCCGTATTCGGCTTTGTATTTGCGCCGGAAATTCTGACACTGTTGAATGTGCCAGCGGAAATCTACCCGCATTCACTGACCTATATGCGGATTTACATGTGCGGCATGATTCCGGTTCTGCTGTATAACAACGGGGCAGGTATCCTGCGTGCCATCGGCGATTCCAGACGTCCGCTGTATTTTCTGATCGTATCGGCCTGCACCAATATCGTACTGGACCTGCTGTTTGTGGTTGTGTTTCACATGGGTGTGGCAGGCGTCGGACTGGCAACGGTCATTGCCCAGTGTGCCGCATGTGTACTGACACTGATGACACTTGGCAGTACGAATGATATCTATCGCTTCCGCTTCCGGGAAATGAAACTGGACGGTGCGGTATTCAGAAGAATTCTGATCATCGGCATTCCGATGGGACTGCAGTCATGCATGTATGCCGTTTCCAATCTGTTTGTCCACCGCGGCATCAATGCATACGGTACCGATACGGTTGCGGCCAATACCGCCTTTGGACGGCTTGATGCGCTTTTCTGGAACAGCTCCAACGCACTTGGCCAGTCATGCCTGACATTCTGCGGACAGAATTTCGGTGCCGGAAACATTGAACGTGTACGCAAAGGTGTCCGTACCGGCATTGTCATGTATATGATCGGAGGCGCTGCCATTGCCGGATTCCTGTATGTCTACGGCGGTGTGTTCTTCCATATGTTTACTTCCGATACCGGTGTCATTGACATTGCCGTATCAATCCTGCGGTTCCAGTGTCCGTTCTGGGTTGTATTCTCAATTGTGGAAGTGCTGTCATGTTCTCTTCGTGCATGCGGTGATTCCCTGATTCCGATGATCATGACAACCCTTGTCATGGGTGTGTTCCGCATCAGCTGGATTCTGTTCTATCCGGCAGAAAACCTGTTCGATACCATCCGCTGTTATCCGTTGTCATGGACCATTCTTGCATGTATGTACGCAGTGTACTATCTGCAGGGAGGATGGCTGAAGCGCTGTCTTGTCCAAAGGCAGAAACTGATCGAAGCCAACGCTGAGAAATAAGACCGGGAAACCGGCCTTTTTACATAAAAACAGGGTAGAAAGAGCCTGCTGAAAAAGTCCCAATGTATTACAGGAGCTCACCGGAAATAATCAC
>JBJEFE010000069.1:0-80703 GCA_051873755.1 Bulleidia sp.
TAGAGCGCACCCCTGATAAGGGTGAGGTCGTTGGTTCAAGTCCATTCAGGCCCACTGATTTCCCAAGTACTGATCTCATTGAATTGTCATATACGGGGTTATAGCTCAGCTGGGAGAGCACCTGCTTTGCAAGCAGGGGGTCAGGAGTTCGATCCTCCTTAGCTCCACTTCAAAAGAACAGAGAAATCTGTTCTTTTTTCTGTTTTGCAGAGAAAAATGATCCGGAATGTTCCGGATCATTATCATTTCCGTTTTCTGTTCAATACGGCAATGGCTTCAGCCACACTCTTTACAACATGATCCGCACCGTCTTTGACAACCTGCGGTGAAGACACAAACGTGAAGGAGAGATCCGCTTCCTTCAACATCGGAATATCGTTGTAGGAATCACCGATACTGATGACCTTCTGTGCCCCAAACAGTTCCATGGCATGGTGGATCCCGCTGCCCTTGGATACATTGCGGCCAACCGCGTCCATCCAGTTTCGATTCTGAAATGCCGCAATCCCGCTCACCTCTGTATTCAGCGTCTCCGTAAATGCGGCAGCTGTCTGTTCAGTAGGTGTCCAGATTGATATTCCGGTTATATGTGCATCTTTCAGCTCTTCCACGTCCTTTACCACAATCTGTGTCTGATACTGCGGACGGCGGTGATCCAGAGTATAGGCATATCCATCCGCATGGATATAGATTTCATATCCGTTTTTCTCACTCAGGCGGTACACCGCCTCCACACTTTCCGGATCGATTGTTTTCTCCCACAACAGCTGATACGCACCATCTGCCACCCTTGTGATGATACCGCCCGAAGATGCAATTACAAAATCAAGGCAAGGTCCTCCCTCCATCTCATCATCCAGTCCATGCAGAGGCCTGCCTGTACATAATCCAAACAGATTCCCCTGTTTCTGAAATTCTCTGATTGCCTTCAGATCCGCTTCTTTAAAATACCCTTTGCCATTTTCATCTCGAAAATGCACTGTTCCGTCAAAATCACATGCCAGTAAATCCATTCTGTCCCCCTGTTCCCTTTCTCTGAAACGCAGCTATTATACTTCGTTTTTCATATTGTTTCTTTATGAATCTTTAAATGTCATATAATAATTCCGTGAGGAACGATTATGTACAACATTCAGAAAATCAGAATTCAGGATATTGAGGGCTACCGGATCGGTAATGCCGAATATGAGGAATACGCAACCGGTGTGACGGTCATCCTGCCGGAAAAAGGTGCGGTTACAGGTGTGGATATCCGCGGCGGCGGTCCGGCCTCAAGAGAAAGCGGGCTGCTCAATCCCCTTGCCGCAAATGACTGTGTCAATGCGGTTGTCCTGTCCGGCGGCAGTGCATTCGGACTCGATACTGCATCGGGAGTCATGAAGTATCTTGAGGAGAAAGGAATCGGATTCCCGACCGGTGCCGGTGTGGTACCGATTGTCTGTGCTTCCTGTATCTTTGACCTTGTGCTGGACAATACAAAACGGCCAGACGCTGAACTTGGCTATCAGGCATGTATCAATGCACAGTCATATCACTATCAGGACGGAAATTACGGCGGCGGCCTGGGCGCAACCTGCGGGAAGATTGCCGGTCCAGCGCACATGATGAAATCCGGCATCGGTTCTGCTGCATTTCAGTGTGGTGATCTGAAAGTCGGTGCCGTTGTCATCGTCAATTGTGCCGGTGACGTATTCGACTTTGAAACAGGACAGAAAATTGCCGGCTGTTATGACTATGATCGACAGGTATTCATCAGTGGTGAGGATACCTTCTACGCCATGCAGAAAAGTCCGGATCTGTTCCATGCCAACACAACCATCGGTGCCATCCTGACAAATGCATCGTTCAATAAAACACAGCTGACAAAGATTGCCGGTATGGCCCATGACGGCATGGCCCGCAGTATCAATCCGGTACATACCGAATTTGACGGCGACACGATTTACGCCATGGCCAACGGAACCGTTTCCGCCGACATCAACATTGTTGGTACCCTTGCAGCCAGAGCTTTCTCCTGTGCTGTTTCCAATGCGGTATATGCCGCAGAACCATACAGAAATCTGACCACGGCTTCCCTGATCCGAAAGTGAGACGCGCTTCTCACTTTTTTCTTATCTCCACAATCAGTACCGCAGCCACTTCTCTGTTTTCTCCCACCAGCCTGTACACCGCAGCCTTTGTGCCGGAAGTATCGGTTTCAACAGAGGGAAGAACCAGTGTTCCGTTGTGATAGGTCTGCACATACGACCCTGCATCAAAGTATTCCCCCTGTTTGATCTGAACCGTGCTTTCTTTCAGAATCAGCTGCGGCTGTCTGAGTGCCTTTGTCAGTACAATCAGAATGAGAGAAGACAGTACAAGGACTGCGATACAGCTGATCATTGACAGTATTTTTTTCATCATTGACCTCCTGTTATCTTTATTACCTTTTTTTTACGATTTTTTCATATTAGAATACATTCATGAAGAAAATACTGTTATTCGGATCTGCCACGGCAGATGTCACATTGCGGATTGATCACCTCCCGACACCGGAGGATGATATCAACCCAACATCCCAGAAAGTCAGTCTGGGAGGCTGCGCAGCCAACGTCTCATGGATGCTGAAACTGTTTGATGTGCCATACACATTTGCGGCACCTGTCGGAAAAGGCATCTACGGAGATTTTATCCGGAAGGAACTGGCGAAGAGAAATGTACCGGTATGGAAGGAAAGTGAAGAAATGAATGGTTCCTGTACATGTCTTGTCACAGATGATGGAAACAGGACATTCCTTGCCGTACACGGTGCGGAATACCACTACCGTAAGGAATGGCTGGATACACTGAATCCGCAGGATTACCAGATGGTTTATGTATGCGGACTGGATCTGGAGGAAGAGGTCAATGACTGTGTTCTCGACTGGCTGGAACAGTCCGGACTGCCGGTCTGTTTTGCGGCAGGACCGCGCATTGCCCACCTGCAGGAAGACAGAATCAGAAGACTGATTGCACTGCAGCCGATTCTGCACCTCAATCACAGAGAAGCACAGACACTTCTGCAGAGAATTCAGCTCCCTGTATCGGACATCCGTCATGACGCAAAGATGCTGGCGGCGGATACCCACAACCTTGTCATCATCACACAGGGAGAAAAAGGCTGTGCCGCATGCAATGACGACGAATATATTGAAGTACCTTCCTTCCCTGTCCGTCAGGTTGACGGTACCGGTGCGGGAGATTCCCATATCGGTACGGTACTTGCCTGCCTGAGTCTTGGAAAATCCCTGAAGGAAACACTGCAGACCGCTTCCATTGTGGCTGCCGGGGTGATCCAGGAGGAGGGACCGGTGCTTTCCGAAAAACGGTTTGCGGCATTAAAACCATCATTTCCAGATGAACAGGATGCGTAGGCATTCTGTTTTTGCATAAGAAAAAGGATATGGAAACAACCATATCCCAATCTGTTACTTCACACTTTCCACAAGTTCTCTGACAAGCTGTGCATCCACAACATCAAAATCATTTTCATGCGGTGCCGGCGCAAAACTGTAGCTGACCACCTCACCCGTTGTGGTTGGATCGTTCCGCCAGCTCTTGCATGAGGAATGTACCTGATGAATTCCGGTATATTCCATCATTTCCTTTGCATTGGATGCGTTCATTCCGCTTCCGGCAAGAATCTCAATCCTGTCGCCATATTTTTCCTGCAGGTCCCTGATCAGATCCTTTCCCTGCATTGCCTTTGCCTTCAGACCGCTTGTCAGAACACGGTCAATACCCAGGGCTATCAGCGTTTCCATGGAGTCATACGGATCCTTCACACAGTCAAAGGCACGATGGAATACCGCTTCTCCTCCGAAATCATGCACGATCTTCACAATTTCCTTTGTCTGCCCGATGTCGATGTTTCCTTCTTCATCCAGGCATCCGAATGCCAGACCGTCCGCACCGTTTTTCATCAACAGTAAAGCATCCTCCATCATGGCTTCCCAGTCACCGCCGTCATAGTGGAATCCGGCACTTCTCGGCCGATCCATGCAGATGACTTTCAGTCCTGTATTCCGTTTTGTCAGAATCAGTGATCCAATGGTCGGGGTCAATCCGCCAAGATGCAGAGCACTGTTCAGTTCAATTCTTCCTGCGCCGCCTTTTTCGGCATTCAGAGCATCCTCATATCCCCCGCAGCAAACCTCAATAATCGCTTCCATATTCTCCTTTATCATTCCACAGCCGCACTGTGATTGTGCATGTATTCTTCCAGCCACGCTTCCGAAGCAGTTTCAAATACCGTATGTCCGTTTCTGTCACGGTTGGCAAGATATACCGTCGGTTCCAGTTTTTCGGTGTATACCACAAATGAAAAGCCGTCAATGTTTGTCGCACATCCCCAGTTTCCGTTGCGGTCCATTGCCACAACCGAGATATCCCCCGCACTGCCTCTGCTTTTACGCAGTCTTTCATCCAGTCCGTTGACTGCAGTTTCACAGGCCTGCTGTACCGGCATGCCGTCTTTCATCAGACGGACAATCTCATAGGAAATACATCCTTTCATGATATCTTCCCCAAGTCCTGTGGCTGCCGCACCTCCGGCAAGTGAATCCGCATAGAAGCCGCTTCCCACAAACGGAGAATCGCCGACTCTGCCGCTGCGTTTCATAAACAGACCGGATGTGCTTGTGGCGGCACTGACATGTGCCCCGTCATCCACACATACCATACCGACAGTATCGTGACCGTCGTACGGACGCAGCTGATTGTTTTCCGCAAGCTCTTCCTTTTTCTTCTCGTAGATCCGCTCTGCCCGGTCCGTTAACATCTTCTTTTTTTCAAAGCCGTATTCCGCCGCAAAACGCGCTGCACCTTCCGCCACAAGAATATTGTTTACGCTGCCTTCACTCAGTTTTCTGGCAACGGAAACAGGATTGGCAAAATCCTCGATGGCACATACTGCGCCGACAGACAGATCGTCTCCGTCCATATATCCGGCATCCAGCTGTACAACCCCATCCTGGTTTGGCAGACCACCGTATCCGACAGATTTGTAATACGGGTAATCCTCCACCTCACGGATTGCCTGTTCAATAACATCACCGCTTCGGCTTCCTGTTTCCAGCATCTTCTGTGCTTTCTGAATTCCTTCCAGTGCCATGCGCCATGTCGCAATGATTCCATGCATACAAAGTATTTTCCTCCAGCCATTCCATTATACACAAAACCTGCCGCACCGGTAGATCACTCATGTTCTTCCGCAATTTCCTCCCCGGCTTCCGATGCCCAGAATTCCAGAATCTGTGCACGGGTATACGGGCAGTTCTCACAGATCCCATCATCCCTGTTCGGGCATACAAGATGACAGTATTTCTCAAAGAATCCCTTTTTCTCGAGTCTGGCAATCAGCTCTTTTAATGCATGTTCCACTCTGCTGTCCATATCCTTTACCTCCGCTATCACTTTACCGCGTTTCTCATGGAATTTCGTCTCAGTTTTTCATTCATACATTAACGGCTTTTCACATGAAAATCATCATTTTCAATCTCAAAACAACGACTTTTCCACATGGTTTTCCACATGTGGAAAACTGATAATCATGCTGAGATACAACCTTTTCCACACCTGTGGACAAGTGGAAAACAGAACGCCTTCCACCTGTCTGTTATCAACTGCAGAACAGCATATTACTCACAAATACTCACTTTTTATTGAAAACCGATACTGCGCAGCTGACAGTATCGGCTGTTTTCCGATGATTTTATACAACATCCGGCTTCTGCGTTGATAAAACGGCAAGTGAATACCGCTCAGGCGCACCACTTTCCAGGATTGCCTTCACGCATGTATGCACAAGGCTTTCAAACCACGCACATAAACCGATGTATACCGCAAGATCCTCCTGATCGTCCGCACTCATGTTTTCATCATGAATCCGGCTGCGGTCAGCCAGGGAATACCAGGGTTCCCCGACACAGTACGGTTTTCCCGGAAGACTCAGTGCACATATGATCAGCCGCGGTTTTGTTTCATGTGTTTCCCGCATGATCCGTATCATTTTCTGCATATACCTCTGTGATTCATTTCCATGGTCACAGAACAGACGGAAATCCTCATCATTCACATATACCGGATGAACCATGAATTTCCTGTCTCTTCTGTTTTCATCATGAACCCCGTCATAATACACATCACATAGTTCACAGGCACTGTACTCCGTACCGGTCAGAACATCCTTTCCAATCCAGATAACCTCATAGCCGTTTTCCTTCTGTTTTCCGATATATTCCTTCAGATCTGACAGTGAAAGGAACCATCGGGAAACAGCTCCTTCATCTTTGATCGTTTCCCAGCATGGCTTTCCGCCATAGATTTCAGGATGATAGCCGTCTGCGATCAGACAGATCATATCGCGCAGTGTTTCCATGATGTCCTCCCTTCTTCATTTACATGATATATTCTTTAAAATTTTTTTCAACAGATGTATAAAACATGTTTTGGAGGTATAATAGAAAAGGACTTTTTTATGGAAAACATATTGACAAGAATTGAATTATACCGGGCTGAATATACAAAAACCGATCATAATATCGCTGATTTCCTGACTGCACATCCCCATGATGTGGCAACGCATACCATGGCTGAGATCTCCCAGCAGGTCGGTATCTCAAAATCCGCACTTGTGCGCTTTTCACAGAAAATCGGACTGGAAGGATATTCCGCACTGAAGTTTGAAATTTCAAGATATCTGGTTTCACGCAACGCCTCCCATCACGATATGAACAGAACACCGATTCAGGTCATCACCTCCGCCTACAGTGATTACATCCAAAAGATAGCGGAAATGATCACCATGGAGGAGACTGTTGAACTTTCAAAGATGATCCTGAAAGCAAGGCGTATTAAGATCCTCGGCACAAACCGCTCCTATCACGCTGCCCAGCAGCTCAAACGCAGACTGTCACGCATCGGCATCGATTCAGAAGCACTCTATGACGCAAGTGACATCGAAGATGCTTCCTGCATCTGCGATGAAAACGATCTGTTTATTATCTTCAGTATTTCCGGACAGGGAAACTATGATGAGGCAGTAAGAGAAATGTACATCCGATCCTGTCCTGTCATATGCATTACAATGTCACGCGTGCTTTCCTTTGCGAAAAAATGTACCAGACTGGTGTATCTTCCCCGTATTGACAAAGACAGTGATACATATTATCTCGACAATCAGGCAATCTTCCTTGTCTATATTGAAATTCTTCTCAATGTGCTCGTCACTTCTCTGCAGTAATTCTGCAGTTTTTTCAAAAACAGATATGTACTTACATACACACCTGAATCACCTTTCCTTCCTCTGGTGCCTGAATCACTGCCTCTGTGATCGCATTGATCAGCGCAACGTGGTATTCATTCATTTCACTTCGTCATTCTCATCAGGAAACTGACGCATCATTTCCCTGTCCTTGTGATACTTTCCACTCCTCCATGTTCAACGGTACCTGTACTCCATCATGTATCTGATTCATCATCGTCTTGAAGTCGCAGCCCTCGTTTCTGACAGGCATGCATTTTGTCCGGGATGTCTGTGGTTCCAAGCCAAAGATGAACGGCACCTGCCCATCCGGCTGTTTTGCGACAACAAGGGCATGCACGTCACAGATTCTTTCACCAACCCTGCCATCCTCTGTTTTCACATCCCTCGGAACCGTATTGAGAAACAGTACATTCTCAGGAAAGACATACCGGTGTCCATCATACAGATCATTGTTGATGAGGTCAGCGAAGACATCAGGAATCGCAAACAGACTTTTGGAAACATGATCTTTGAAATGATACTTCATTCTGATTTTAATCAAAAAAGTCCGTATTCCCACGGACTGCAGGAAGTATTACCCTTTCTGTATATGATGTTATCTTCTCTGCGTATTTTCGTACGCTTCAATCAGTTTGTTTACTCTTTTCTTCAGGTCATCCACTGACATCGGGACCTGGGTTTCCTCTTCAAAAAGAAGCTGATCCAAAGGGATCTGCAGTATACGTGATATGTTCATAATCAGATCAATCGACGGTTCTGTCCGACCGGATTCCACATTATAAAGATGATTGGTGGAGCACCCAATCTGATATGCAAATTCATCTGCTGTGATATCACGCTTTTTCCTGATTTTCTTGATTTCCGTTCCCGTGAAATCCGCATTGTATACCTTGATTTTTCTGGCTGTCATAATCTGCCCTCATATTACTCCCTGCAGACAAATGATGACACCAACTGTTACGCAAAATTTATTGTGTGTTACGAGGATTTTTGTGTTTGACACAATCTGTTTCCGGATTCACTTTTCAGAAAAGAGAAAAACATGTATTCTATGTGTATGAGCGGAAAAATCAGAAAATTCAAAGGGAAAAGCCTGGTGGATTTTCCGGATGAATACGTTGTGATCGATATCGAAACAACAGGCATGGCGTCGGGAAAAGACAGTATTATTGAACTGGGCGCTGTCAGATACGTAAACGGGCAGGAAACAGAACGTTTTTCACACCTTGTCAAACCGGATTTCTGGAAGCTGTATTATTCTGACCGCAGTCAGGTGGAACCGGTACTCCACCATCTGAATGACTATGCGGATCATGGCATCATGATTCAGATCCAGGGAACACGATCCCTCGAGAATCTGGATCTGCCGTATGAAATGAACTGTCCGGTCTGTTATGTCTCTCCGTTTATTACGGAGCTGACCGGCATTTCCAATCACATGCTGGATGAAGCACCGCTGATGGAAGAGGTACTGCCTGCTTTCCTTGATTTTGTCAAAGATACCATTGTCATCGGACACAATGTCAATTTCGATGTCAACTTCATTTATGACACTGTCATAAAGTATACCGGCAAACCGTTTACCAATGATTTTATCGATACGCTGCGTTTATCCAGAAAACTGCTTCCGCAGTTATCACACCACCGGCTTCAGGACCTTGCGGAATACTATGACATCGATTATTCCCACGCCCACCGTGCCGTTGAGGATGTCGTGATAACCCAGCAGGTGTTTGAACATATGCGCTCCCTTGTCCGCAGCCGATACGGAAGTGAACAGGAGTTCCTGACCAGAGCCTGCCGCAGACGGAAATAAAGGCCGTGTCTCCACGGCCTTTTACTGTTCGTTCTGATTCATGAAACGGATGATGATCTCATTGAATACCGCAGCGATCGGAATATCCTGCAGAAGGGATTTCTGCGGTGTACCGACATGCGGCAGACAGATGAAATGATCCGCTTTTTCCTTTAACGGCGTCTTTTCATTCATTGTGATGAGGGCAATCCGGCATCCGTTCTGTTCACGGGTATCAAATGCCCGTACAATCATTTCCGTACGTGCGGAAACACTGTACAGGATCAGAAGATCGTCTTCCTTCATGCACATGTCACGGGAGCGCATCTCCTCATCACTGTTGATCAGATCCGCATCGATACCGTACATCAGAAGTGCATACCGCAGCTGAAGTGCCGCCACACCGGAATTAATGGATCCGGCAATATATACCCTGCGGGCATTGCGGATATCCCTGACCAGATTCTGTACCATTTCCTCTGTCACGGAATAATGGATCAGGCTGATCGCATTGGCATACAGGTTTTCCACCGCACTGATGCGGTTATCGTTTTCCCCTTCCTGCTTATGCTGGGAATTGACATAATTGATCAGGTCATATTTAAACTCGGAGTATCCGCTGTATCCCAGTTTCTGACAGAAACGCAGAATTGATGTTTTGGTCACACCGATCGCATTGGACAGCTCTTCAAGAGAATGGTGCTGAACAAGTACCATATCCTCCATGATCGCATCGCATGCTTTTCTCTCATTGGCGGTAAGCGCGTTTTTCTTCAACTGAATCTTTGACAACAGGTCCATATATCATCCATCTTTCGCCTTCTATCTTACAACAGATCCGTGACAGGTTCCATCGCTTTTCCATTACAGAAAAGCCGCAACACAGTTCACCCAGAACCACGATACCGGCATGACGATCACAAGAGAGGGCAATATATCCACCAGAGGAAAATCCCGGATCTTTGTCATACGCAAACCTGTTGCCAACATGATAAAGCCGCCGCAGGCCTTAAAATCCATTAACATGTAGTCCGTGATATACGGCACAAGCACCCCGGCACACAGATACAGACAGAAGAAAATCAGAGCCTGGGGAATGGCTGTCAGAGAAAGACTTCTGCCAAGTGTGCAGCCAAAGATCGCCGCCGTGCACAGATCCAGAATCGACTTGGCAATCAGAATCGTATGATCCTGGCTCATCCCTTCACATAGAGATCCGTAGATACCCGTACCCGAGGCACAGAACAGAACCAGTGCCGTCACCATCATGGCTGTATTTCCCTCATTTCCGGCGGATCCTTTCAACATGAATTCCGCAGCTTTCTGTACTCTGTCCCCGAAGTGAATCATCAGTCCGATGATCGTACCGAAGATCAGTGAAAAGACAACCGCCGGCATATTCTGCATCAGAACAATGGTGGATATGCCCATACCCATGGACGATAATCCAAGCACAAGTGTGCACGCATCACAGAGGGATTGTTTGAGATATGGCTTCAACAGGCTTCCCAACAGCCCGCCCAGTGCAACCGCACAGGCATCAATGATAATTCCGATCGGCATGATTCCTCCTTTTCCTATCTGATATTCTCATAACCGACAAGGTGCACATGATGTGCTTCCAGCCACTGTTTCACGGCCGGATCCAGCAGAACATGTACTTCCTTTTCCCGATTATATGTTAAAGATGAGGAATTGAGAAGATCCGCATCCACATATCCAGGATGGGTCACAAAGACATTCGGAACTGTTTCATCCGCGTTTTCGACCGCATGAATCAGTGTATCAAACGGGTCATAATCCTCACACATGGACCGCATTTCACACTGCATGACCGGTTTCCCGCAGAATGTGCCTTCCTTTCTTCCCGGAATCATATCACTGTAGGGCAGACCATATCGTTTCGCTATCATGGCAAGGGCTCTGGCAATATTGTCACTGGCGATGGCGTGGGCTTCAAAATACGCCGGCTGTCTGCCGGTGATTTCCATAAAGCGATGATACTGGGCATCCACCTCCTTCACCGCATCTTCCAAAGCCACGATATCCCTGCCTTCCCCTGCTGCCTGACGGAAGACCCTGCTGGAAAGAAATGTACCGTCCGGATTGACAAGAGATGGAATCTCTTCCGGATGACAACACGGAATACCAAGACACAGGTTTGTGTGCTGACCGATACAGACAGGAAGGTCCTTCAGCTGATCAAAGCCGGCCTGTGCCTTTTCCATATTCGGCATCAGACCCGCACTTCTGACAAGCCCCGCCTTTACCACATCGACAATGCCGCGGTTGACACCATCACAGTATCCGATGTCATCGGCACGGATCAGAAGCGTGATCATGGCTTCACCTCCTGAATCCTGTCCGGATTGTATATGAAATTTCCGGCATATCCCGGATGGCTCTTTTCCCTTGCAAGACACCCTGTATATCCCATCATTTCCGTCCGGATCTTTGCGTCCCTGCCTGCCATCACATCCGTACACAATGTGATCGTATCCGCAATGATCTTCTTTTCCGAAACACAGGATCCATGGAATCTCAGGCATGTGTCAAACATGGACTCATATGCATTCAGATGCATCAATGATGCACGGTATGTTTCCACAGATGTGCTCTCCGGCATATGCAGAAGCGTGTTTTCCCCCAGTGCATCTCCGATCACCGCTATCCTGTCCTCTTCAATAATCGGAACCATACAGCCCTGCGTGTGTCCGCTGACTTCGATCCATCTGACATGCACACCGCCCAGATCAAAGGCAGCCGATTCGTTCAGCTCTCTGTATCCTTCCGTTCTCTGCGGCACAAAATCCGCCTCACTGACGCCCTCCGGTACACCCCAGGGGGCGTGAAATACATCGAAGATCCGATGCTGTAAACAGGCATGAACCTTTTCCAGCTCCACATCCTTTGGATTCATCCATACATTTTCAAACTGCACTGATCCTCCGGCATGATCACAATGCCCGTGTGTCAGAGCAACATCATACGGTACGGTTTCCTGCGCATCCACAAACGCCTTAAGATCACCGACACCCATACCCGTGTCAATCAGAAGACCTTTTTCCTTTCCTTTGACAAAGTACATGCATACACCAAACGGTGTTTTGATACGATCCACATGTGCACTCACCGTTTCCTTCAAAAAACGTTCCATCTGTTCTCCTTCCTCATATACGCAAACAGCTTCCACATGTGTGAAAGCCATCTGCCATTGTCAATTATGCCTGAAGCTGTTCTCTTTCCTTTTCTTCCTTCAGCAGTCTGTTGTCATATGCTTTGTAGAACGGAAGATACAGAATCATCGCCAGCGGAATTGCCAGTGCCTGCCACAGCGCAACCATCCAGTTTCCCTGGATCAGACCATAGAGAATCACCGGCACCTGCATGGATACCTGTGCACCGGACAGCGGTGTGACAATCCCTGACACAAATCCGAAATAGAAGAACAGGTTCGTCACGATCGGTACAAGGAATACCGATGGGATTAACATATACGGATTCAGTACATTCGGTACACCGAAGACAATCGGTTCACCGATGTTGAATACGGCAGCCGGAGCCGCAACCTTGCCGACCTCACGGAGCTGACGCGATTTACAGAAGAACATCAGAATCAGCACAACAGCCACGGAAGACTGACCGACAACCGTCATCAGTGACATACCGATCGGATTCATTGTCTCTCCTGCCATGCGGGCAGCGTCGATACTCAGGAATATCGGCATGATGATGCCGGCAACGACATTGAAGCCATGAATACCAAACCACCAGAGAAGCTGAATGAGCACCTGGGAGAACAGATATCCTGGCAATGAACCGCCGATGACTGTCAGAGGTGTCTGAAGATATGTATAAATCAGCTGATGCACGGATCCAAAGGAAGTCTGCGCAAACAGCCAGGCGATGATCATACAGACAAATGCCATGATCGTACCCGGAATCAGGGATGCGAATGACTTTTCCACATATGGTGGAACTCCGTCCGGAAGATGAATGACCCATCCCTTTTTCTCAAACAGGCAGAACACCTTACCTGTTATCACCGCAATGATCATTGCGACAAACAGTCCCTTACAGCCAAGCCAGTCAAAGGAGTATGCATAGCCGCCCTGGGCAAACAGCACACCGCCGATATCATTGACATACGGTGTCAGACAGAAGAAATTGATCAGAGAAAGAATACCCGCAGACAGGGCATCCGCACGTTCCGCCTGTGCATACTGATATGCGACCGCAAATGCCGCATACAGCGCAAACAGTCCCATTGTGACATTGTACGGAATCAGAATATAGTCCTGCAGTCCGGTCCGCACAAGCATGTCCGTCCAGGCGGTCACAGGGAAATTCGCCGCAAGATAAAACAGCGAAGAAATGATGGTAACAGGCAGAATGGACATAAAGCCCTTGGAAATCGCCTGCAGTGATCTGTTTCTGCTGACCCAGTTTGATAACGGCATCAACAGATTCTCAATCATGGATGTAAACTTTTCCATCTGGAAATAACCCCTTTCTAGAATATATTCCGTTTATAATTTATTTTTTGGAATTTATTCTGTTTACGCATTCAGTATACACGAATTGTGGAGACATGCAAGCGCTTTCTGTTTAATTTTCCAAATTTTATTATTATTTTGGAATTAATTCCATGCTGAACAACACTGTACCACAACCAGAATACAGACTCCCTTTACCTGTCACAATTCGAAAGACAGATGAAATGCTGAATTCATTATAATTATGCTTATTTTGAGTATTATTGCATTTTTTTGTGCATACGGCGGAAATGCGTGTGTTTCATCGTGACAGCTGATTCAGAACATGATATTTTTGTTCTGAGAAAGCAGTCAGTATGAGAAGAAAACATCGGATCACAGGGATTGTCATGATCCTGTTCATCACCATATTCATGTCTGTACGGTCAATCGGTGTATATGCCGATCAGATCCATGGATATGATGATCATGCGGTCTGTCTGATCCTGCACCTTTCACCAGGGGCCCTGTTCACCACCCTGTCATACACCGTTGAAAACGACAAAAACCAGGAAACATACGACATCACCTCCTGGGATTATGAAATACCGGATCAAAACGGGGACATCCACTGTTACAAAGCCATCATCCTGTATCTTAACAGCAAAGTCACCTTTCAGATCACACCACAGGAAGGCTATACAGCCCGCTGGTCATACCATCCCGGCATTCTCTGGCAGGACGTGGAATATGAGGGAAACAGCTTTACCTGTCAGTTCCGTTACAGCGGCAGTCTTGAAGTAAACATGGTTCCGTATGAACAGCCGCAGGAAAAAGCCGATCTCAAAGATGCGGAAATCACATTGTCTGATACATCTTCCTTTGTCTTTGATGGACAGCGTCATGAACCTGAGATCAGCGTTTCCCTGAATGGAGAAACCGTCAGTCCGGATGAATACAATGTATTCTATTCCAGTTCCAACACCGACGATACCATCGGTACGGTACAGTCCGGAGATATCCAGGTCATCGTTCAGGCAAAACCGGAAAGCACAGCCTATACAGGCACTGTCCTGCAAAGACCTGTCTATACGATATGGAAGGCGGATCCCGTATTTGCATTCTCTCATCTGGAACAGAATATCGAAGACTGTCACGGCATTGCGGTTACGATGACCCCTTTCGATCCAAAAGCACAGCCTCTTATCGAATATCTGATTCCGGAACAGCCCGAAATACCATGTACTGTCATCCATGATGAAAACTGCCCCGCCCTGATGGAAGGCGGAACCATCGAAGACTGCACATGCAGTGAGGCACATACTTCACATGATGAAACATGCGGATATCAGGAAGCGGTGTATACATGGTTGGATCAGCTGCCTGAACAACCCGGCACATACCGGGTACGCGTTTCCCTGCCGCAGGGTACAGCCAACCTCAATCCCATTACGATACCGGTTGAAACACAATACACACTGACAACCACCTTCATCGAACCGGAACCGGAACAGCCGCAGCCTGAACCTGAAGGCGAACCCGTTCCTGAACCGATACCCGATCCGATCGTAGAGCCAGACCCGGAACCGATACCTGATCCGATCGTGGAACCTGTACCTGAAGCTGAGCCTGTACCGATGACGGAACAGGAACCGGTATTGTATGTACCGGAAATACAGGAGTCCGTTGAACAGCCGGAAGGAAAAGAGGAAGTACCGCAAATCAATGAGAATCCTCCTGTTTACGATGTGCCGGTTCAACCGGAAATTCAGCCGGTACCTTCATATGAAAAACCGCTTCTTGCGGCTGCCACATCCGGAAGTATTGCGGTATTCACCACCGGAACCATCGCCTTCAATCATCAGGGAAAAGGAAGATTCCGTCATCATCTACGCAGAAAACACTGAAAACACGGAATGACACAATGCACTCCGTGTTTTTCTGTGATCTGTTTTTTTTCTGTTTTAAAGTCCGTCATTCAATGATATACCGTGATTGTTCAGTATCTTTTCAATCATTGCCATGCCGTACAGATACTGTTTCTGCCGGTCCGTATGGCATTGTGTGTGATCGTGAATATCGGAATGAATGGTATTTTCAATTCCCTGAAATGACAGCCGGCATTCCTGTGTATACAACATCGGCGTATCCACACGCAGTTCCTCATCCGTCAAAGACCATAAAGAAAGAAATGTGATATCCATGACCTGGATCAGTTCATCCTTTGTCAGTGTGACTGTTTTCCCGCCCGGTTCAATGACCAGGTTGTTTTCCTCATGATTCAGGAACGTGTATTTTCCTTTGAGTCTGTGGGTACGCCTTGTCAGAATCCGGTATTCCAGAAAGCGTCCGGATTCCACTTCTCCCTCCAGGACATAGGGACACTGGTGATCCAGACGTTCGAACTCATCACGCAGCTGATCCAGCGTCTCATCCGGCAGACCCCATGCAATGGTCCGATCTGCAAGTCTCTGATGAATGAACGGTTCCACATACCATGGATGCAGATCTTTTTTGACATGTGACATGGCAGCGTCATATACCTGTTTGGTGTTCGGTTCCTGCAACAGGTCCTGAAATGGAATAAGGGCTCTGGGTGTGATGATCTTCAACATATAAACCACCTCCGTTGAAGAGATCATGAAAATCACAAATGGGAAAGATTTTCCTTTCCCATCCCTGATTTATGATGCAATGATTATAGCATTCCCAAAGCCGATGTGCGCATGATATCTGTCAATCTTTCTTTTTTTTCCGCTTCAAATTCACGCACCACCTCACGCATATCCTGCGGAATCCGGTTCAATGCCTCATCAACCAGCACCGAAGGAATGCCGTAATACGCTTCTGCCATACTTCCGGTAATCGCCGCAAGCGTATCGGTATCCCCGCCAAGAGAAACGGCATTGCGGACCGCATCCTCAAAGTTTCTTGATTCAAACAGTGCAGTGAAGGCTTCCGGTACGGTGTTCTGACATGTTTCATCCATATGGTGGTATGGCCGGATCTGATCCAGTGTCCGGCTGAAATCATATCCGTATGTATCCTGCACATAACTTCTGATCTTCTGCAGATCCGCACCGTTACGGGCAAGAAAGATTGCGGCCGCGACAGACTTTGCACCTTTGATGCCTTCTGGATGATTATGAGTGACTTCCGCCGTATATCCCGCTGCCTTTTCCGTCAGTTCCAGTGTGTCATACAGCCATCCGGCAGAGGAAACACGCATTGCGGAACCGTTGCCGTAGCTGTGGTATGGTTTTGGATCAGCGCTGACAAGCCATGCGGCGAAGCTGTTTCCATAACCCGCATACGGATACCGGTTTCCCCACGTCCGCATCGAACGCACCAGTTCCCGTTCCAACACTTCCTTTCTTACCTGTGTTCCCGCATGCATCAATGCTTCCGCCACCGCAACAGTCATCACCGTATCATCCGTAAACTCGCAGCCGTCGGTAAACAGGTTGAATTTCTTTGTCTTTTTCCCTCTGTCAAATTCAAATGGACTGCCGATAATATCTCCAAGTATCGCTCCTATCATATCTGATACCTCCTTCTGATGACCACAGTATAGACAACCGCGCTTTTCCATGGGTCGCCGCCGAAGCGACAATCAGTCCAGTATTTCCAGTTTCATGTCAAACAGTACCGCATTGATCTGATTGATGTCATACATTTTCCTTTCGATCGCCGCCATGACAACCAGATCCATTTTTCTGCTTGGGGAAAACGCCCAGTCGGCACGTGACAACAGATCCTTTGCCTCATCCATGTCCAGCTTTAAGGCAATGCACAATGCCATGGCGGTTTTCTTGCCAGGATGGTAATTTCTGTTGCACTGGATCTTTGAAAAGTGTTTGCGGTCCATGTTGGCCGCCTTGTATACCTGGGTATTGGAAAGACCTTTCTGATCAATCAGTTCAAACAGCTTTTCCTGGAATGTCATTCCCTCTTCATAATCCACTTCTTCCAGACTGCCGTTGTATGACATGCCTCGCAGCGGTCCCGCCACACACATGTCCGGATATTCAATCTGTCGCTGTATGACAACATGGTTGGCATTGATGTAAGACTGCACATCCTGACTGATCCGTGTGGACAGCTGAAAGGATTCATCGTCATATACAACAAGGTAAACTGTCATTTCCTCCGCCATCAGAAAACCTGAAATCGTATCCAGTGCGATCTGCAGGGCCTGATCCTTCGGAAATCCATAGACTCCTGTTGCGATCAGAGGAAAGGCAATGCTTGTACAGCCAAGCTGCTTTGCCTTTGCAAGAGAAACCGCATAGCAGCTGCGGAGAATCTCATACTCCCCATGGTCACCGCCATGCCATGCCGGCCCGACGGTATGAATGATATATCTGGCATGCAGGGCAAAAGCAGGCGTTACTGCCGCATGTCCCGGCGCAATCTCTCCGATCTTCATTCTTTCTTTCAGAAGTTCATTGACTCCGGCAGCCAGATAGACGGCACGGTCCGTACCGGAAGCGTATTTCGGTTTCGGATTGGCGGTATTGACAATGGCATCCGCCTCAACCTTTGTAATATCATTCCGTATCATTTTCAGCGGCATAATCTGTTCCTCACTGTTACTCTGTACTATAACACGTTTGTCTTCGGGATGCACTGCGGTGGCGAAATCATACGTCATATACACAGAATCCATGATATGATGGAACTGCAATCAAAGGAGACTTACAATGGCCACAATCTATCTGATTGATTTTGAAAATGTCAACACAGCGGAGACACTGAATTTTTCTCTCACCTGTGAAGATGATGAAATACATGTATTCTATACGGAGCACTGTTCAAAGATTTCACTGGATATTCTCAACGGTATGAAAGCCAGACTGTATGTGCACCGGATTCCATGCGGCAGCCAGGAAGTGGACATGCATATATCCGGCAAACTCGGCTATCTGATCTGCCGTTACGGCAATACAAAACAGTATGCGATCATATCCAAAGACAAGGGATATACCAATACCGCCAGGACATGGGAAACGGAAGAGGATGTGACGGTTACCCTGTCACCATGTATCGGGGAATCCGCAAAACAGGAACCTGTTCCGGCCATCCCACAGAAGACACAGTCTTCCGTACGCACCGAACTGAACAACCGGATTCTCTCTGAATTCAGCACCCGCTATGACTCGGTCACCGCCGGCAAGGTCGCAAGCCTGGTACTGCGGAATCAGGGTAAGAAAAATGCAAGACAGACCGTATACCGGGCACTGCTGAAAGAGATGAAAAAGGAAACCGGCTGTCAGATTTACAACACACTGAAGGAACAGAAACTGATCTGATTCCTTCTTTTTCTGTTGAATTGTACAAAACAGACCACGAAAAAACAAAAATGAATTGTACTTATTGTTATGGTATTGTCACTTTTTGGTATTTCGGTAACACTTCCGATCTTTTTTATGTATGATAGTCGTGTCAGTTCGACCGACAGTCTGACTGAAGTCAACTGATTCTTGTTTTATTTTTATTTTTTCCTTTCTTTTTTACGGGTTCAGGTCCTCCCTGAACCATTTTTCTTTTCTGCATATGACAATTTACCATATCTCATCCATGTGATTCATTGTATAATGCATACGTCTCATTAAGGGGGAAAAATAAATGGAGTTTCTGCGTTTCGTACTCGGATTAAGCCCGATTCTATGGCTGATCTTTGCGCTGATCGTACTGAAATGGCCGACATTCAAGGCTGCCTTCGGATCTCTGCTGGTATCCATCGTACTGGCAATGACCATGTGGAACGAGTCATTCATTAACTGTATGACTGCTTCCCTGGAAGGCTTTCTGATGGCTTTATGGCCGATTATCATCGTCATCATCGCAGCTGTATACACATATAACCTCTCACTCAAGACGGGAGCCATGGACGTCATTAAACGTCTTCTCTCCTCCGTCTCCAGTGACGCAAGAATTCTGGCACTGATTATCGCATGGTGCTTCGGCGGATTCATGGAAGGCATGGCCGGATTCGGTACTGCCGTTGCCATTCCTGCCTCCATGCTTGTCGGCCTTGGTTTTGAACCGCTGACCGCATGTCTGTTATGCCTGATCGCCAATGGTGTTCCGACACCGTTTGGTTCCATCGGTATTCCTACCGTTACACTGGCTAACCTGCTCAGCCTTGAAAACACAACCCTGAGCTTTGTCGAAACCATCCAGCTTTCACCGTTCATCCTGTTATGTCCGATTCTGATTGTCATGGTTGTCGGAAAGGGATTCAAGGGTCTCAAGGATATCTGGTTCATCACACTGATGTCCGGTGTCAGCTTCCTTGTCCCACAGCTTGTCGTATCCCTGTTTGTCGGTGCCGAACTGGCAACCGTCATCGGTGCAGTCGTATCTCTGATCGTTACGATTCTGCTTGCGATGAAGGCAAAACCGAATCCGGAATATGCACTGGATATTCCGCAGGGTGAAAAAATTACAGTCAGAACAGCACTGGTCTCATTCGCACCGTTTATCTTCATCTTTGTTTTCCTGTTATCCACATCAAAGCTGGTCGCTCCCCTCAATGCATTCCTGGCACAGTTTTCCAGCACGGTTACCGTATATTCCGGTGAGAATCCAGGATCACTGTCATTCTCCTGGATCAACACACCGGGTGTTTGGATCTTCCTGTCCGCAATTCTTGGCGGCCTGATTCAGAAAGCTGACCTCCATCAGTTCACCTCCACACTTGTGGAAACGGTAAAACAGATGACACAGACCATCATCACAATGCTGTGTGTGCTTGGCTGTGCCAAGGTCATGGGCTATTCCGGCATGATCGCATCCATCGCAGCCTTTGCGATTGCGGTAACCGGTTCATTCTATCCGATCGTTGCCCCATGGCTTGGATGCCTCGGTACATTCGTTACCGGTTCCGGAACCTCTTCCGGTGTCCTGTTCGGTGCGGTGCAGTACAGTGCGGCACAGTCACTGCAGTCCAACACATACTGGATGGTTGCTCTCAACTCCCTGGGTGTTGCGGCAGGCAAGATGATCTCACCACAGTCCATCGCCATCGCATTAAGCAGTGTTGACAGACAGGGTGAGGATTCAAAGCTTCTTTCCAAAGTCATTCCGTATGCCGTGCTGTTCATCGTTCTGATGTCCACCATCGCATTTGTCGGAAACATGATCGCATAGGAAAAACATCTTAAAAGGTGCGGCCGCTGCTGCACCTTTTCATATGCCTGTTTTTTCAGAAATGTTTTACAACCATGGCGGAATATCTGTCGTATTGGCGAAAGCCGTATCTTTCGTAGAACGCAGTCGTATCCGGATCGGACGGCATGATCTTGACATACAGCACATCATCAAAATATGACATGATCCGCTTCATCAGTCCATCTCCGATATGCATCCCCTGATAATCAGGATCCACCAGAAGATAATGCAGAAAAGCTGCTGTTGCCCCATCATCCAGCGCTCTGACAAGTCCGACAAGCCGATCTTTGTCCCAGGCTGAAACAACATGGGTAGAATTGCGCATTCCCTGTACAAGCCGTTCCGGATATCTGCCTGACTCCCATCCGACCGAAAGAAACAGCCGTTCGAGCTGTTGTTTCTCAAATTCCTTTGTTGTGCGGTAATCAATGTTCATGGTTCTGTCCCTCATGAATCACAGGTCTCAACCGTTTTGCGATGGTACATGCCGCAAGACACAGCAGGAAGTCCGGCACAATGGTTGTAAAGCAGTTGACAAAAGCCATGACAATACCGATCGGCTGGTTGTATACGACGTACATCATAAACAGATACCAGATAAAGCCGACAATGTAATATGTAAGCAGCCCGGCAATGCTTTTGAATAGATCACTGCCCTTCATGGATGTCATGATAACAACCGCAAACAGAAATCCAAGCAGGAATCCGAATGTCGGTTTGACAAGATACCCGAAACCACCACCGGTCGCAAATACCGGTACACCGCATAACCCGACAAGCAGGTATGTCCCAAGACTCATGACGGCTTCCCATCTTTCCAGAAGCAGTCCGACCAGCAGTACTACAAGCCACTGCAGGGTAAAATGCATCCCGATGAAGTCCAGGGGAATCATGATTTTCGCACCGATGGAAATCAGTGCCGTAAAGATCGCCGCATGTGCAATCTGCCTTGTATTCACCCGCATTGAACTGCCTCCTTTAACGAAACAAGTGTCGCTTCTTCCGCCTGTATGATATGACGGATCCCGAGTTTCTGACATGTACGGTATGTCGATGCACCGATGACATACGCCTTTCCGTGTTCCGCCCACGCATCCGCATTCACCAGCCGCTTCATCATCCGCTCCGCATTCGAGGAACAGGTGAAGATGATTTCCGCATCATCCTTTACGCGCATCGGCAGTACTTCCGTTTCTCTGTTTTCATATACCGCAATACTGCGGGCATCAGGAACGGATGTATGCATGCCCAGGGCGGTATAGTGACAGATCACAGCCCCCTGTTTTACATTGAGTCCGGCAGTCAGATGTTCGCTGTCAGACACCTCCGGAATGTAATCCGCATGAATGCCATGATCGGAGAGTGCCTGAGCAGTTGCCTTTCCCACACACGCAAACACCGTATTCGAAAACCTGCGGATATCCGTTTTCAGTCCGGCAAAGAATCCCTCCACACCGTTTCTGCTTGTAAAGACAGCGATGTCCGGGATCACGTCATTTTCATAGTCAAGGTAATGGATTTCCGATACCACAACCTCATGCACAACAAACCCTTCCAGCATTTCCTTCAGTTTTGTCTGTCCATGTCCGATTTTCGGCAGATACAGCTCTCTTCCCGTATTTCCTGTTTTCATTTCCACATGATGGAAGTTCACACATCTGCCGACAATGATCATTCCCGGAGAAGGAAGTGATACTGTCTCATGCAGGATCTTCTTCAATGTTGAAAAATGACTCTGCATGTATGGGGTTGTCGCATTGGACACAACCGCCACCGGCATGTTTTCATCCATGCCAGCCTCCAGCAGTCCTTTGACAATATCCTGAAGATGGGACAGTCCCATCATGAATACCGTTGTATCATCACTTCCGGCAATCGAACGGTAATCCATCTGTTTTTCATTCTCCTTTGCACGATGTGCGGATATCACCCGGAAACCGGAACAGATGCCTCTTTCCGTTAATGGAATTCCGACACTGGCAGGTCCGGCAATACAGGATGAGATGCCTGTGATCACTTCACAGTCAATCCCTCGCTCAGACAGATAACTGACTTCCTCCTGCCCTCTGCCCAGCACAAACACATCGCCGCCCTTCAGTCGTACCACATGCCGTTTATGCATGGCTTTTCCGTACAGCAGGGCATTGATCTGCGCCTGCTTCATCGTATGCATGTGATCGGCTTTTCCGACATAGATCATCTCACAATCCGGTTTTGCCTGTTCCAGCAGCTTAGCCGGAATCAGTCGGTCATAGATGATACAGTCAGAATCCTGTATGGCTTTCAATCCCTTGATTGTGATGTATTCCGGATCTCCTGGACCCGCTCCGACAAGCGACACCTTTCCGGCCATCTTTGCACGGATTGCGTTGGCTGCCTGATGAATGACTTCATCGGCATCCGTACCCGAAACAACCGTACGGTACAGGGTTTCATTCCCATACATGGCATGCATGGTAATCCTTCCATTTTCAACGACTGCCCGTGCCGCAATCGGACTGTGACAGTCCGCATGCATTTCCTGCAGGAAGCCTCTTTCACACTGTACTTCCAGCGTGGATGCAGGGTCAGCGATCTGTTCCATCAGATCAGACAGATCCTTCCTGTCCTTTCGGATTTCAATTGCCAGTGCCCCCTGGCATGGGGAAGGAATCATCTGATCGACGGAAAGATCCACGACATGTAAATCATGTATGGCAAGACGGTTCAGCCCTGCCTTTGCCAGTATGATTCCGTCATAACCGTTTTCCTTCATCTTCCGGATTCTTGTGTCGATATTGCCGCGGATGTCCCGGATTTCAAGATCATCCCTCAACAGTTCCAGCTGTTTTCTTCTTCTGACACTCCCTGTGGCGATCACTGCACCGCGGGGCAGATCCGAGAGTGAAGTGCCGTGATTGAGGATCAGCACATCCTGTGCCTCCTCTCGCCTGAGTGTTGATGTGATCATCAGATCCGGATGCAGGGAAGAAGGAAGGTCCTTCATCGAATGCACTGCCAGATCAATCTTCCCATCTGCCAGTTCCTGTTCAATCTCACGTACAAAAAGACCGTTCCCGCCAATGACAGAAAGACTTTCCCTGTTTCTGTCTCCTTTTGTATGTATGACAACGATCTCATATGTGATATCCGGATGTTTTTCAACAATTGCCTTCAGGACGCTTTCCGTCTGGGCAATGGCCAGTTTTGATCCTCTTGAGCCTGCTCTGATATGCATTTCTGATATTCCTCTGTCACTTCCTGCCATGATTCCGAAGCCAGACATTCCTCAAGAATACCGTTCAGAATCTGTTTTCTTGTTTCAGCCGGTACATTCATGAGCTGATCACGGATCTGACCGAGCGCTTCATTGATTTCGCCAAGCTGACTGTTGATAAACGACTTTGCCTGCCGTTTCATATACTGCGTGACTTCCGGATTCCTGCCGCCGGAGGAAAACGCCGCCACGATATTGTTTTCATGGATCAATGAAGGGAATATGAATGTGCAGTCCTCTTTCTGATCCACCGCATTGACAGGTATCCCCTTCTCTTTACAGACAAGTGATATCCTGTGATTGACCGCACGGTCATCCGTCGCCACAATCACTGCCGTCATGCCTTCCACATCACCTGCACATACTTCCCTGTGAATAAAATGCACGCCCTCACATGGACATTCCCCTGTCGAAATACATGTGATATCCGCATTGAAATCCTGAAGAATCCGGATCTTGGAACGGGCAATGGATCCGGATCCGCACACCAGTACGGGTTTCCTCTCCAGATCCATGAAAAATGGAAAATATGCCATACTCCCTCTCTTTCAAATTCAATGAATACAGTTTATCATATTGGTATTGAATTGAAAGGAATCAGTTTTATGACAGAAATGAACTGGAAAGCAGATCTTCCTGCTTTTAAGGAAAAAACGGATGCTTTCTATGCCGGTGAACTGTCCATGAAGGACTATAAGGGGTTCTCCGGGTTCTATGGAAGCTACTCTCAGAAAGGCGGCAAGGCAAGCATGTTGAGACTGCGTATGCCTTGCGGTATCGTCTCAAAGGAAAAACTCGGATTCGTATTATCACAGATGAAGACGTACGGTATCAGCCGCTGTCACTTTACAACATGCCAGACCATCCAGCTTCATGACCTGTCAAAGGAACAGTTATACCCTGTCATGGAGAATGCACTGGATTTCGGCATCATCGTCATGGGAGGCGGCGGAGATTTCCCACGTAATGTCATGTGTTCCCCACTGTCCGGTGTGGAACAGAATGAATACTTTGATGTCCGTCCGTACGCAAATGCCGCATCCGACTACCTTCTGACAAAGGTAAAGGATAAGAAGATGCCAAGAAAGCTCAAGGTATGTTTCTCCAACAGTGCCGCAAATGTACCGCACGCCACATTCCGTGACCTTGGCTTCGCCGCAAACGCAAATGGAAAATTTGATGTTTACTGTGCCGGCGGTCTTGGCAACAACCCACGATTCGGTGTATGTGTTGACAAAGGTGTGGATCCGTCCGATATCCTGTATTACATCGAGGCAATGCGTATGACATTCTATGCCCATGGCAACTATGAAAACCGGGCAAAGGCACGTACAAGATACATGGTGGAAGCTGTCGGCGGTGAAGAACCGTTCAGACAGATCTTCCTTGAAAATCTGAAAGCCGCAAAAGACATGGATCTTTCCATTCGTGTAACGACAGAGGAAATCACAAAGACAGGCGATGGTACAACACAGGGACTGTTTGTCATCCCGCAGAAGCAGGAGGGCCTGTACAGTGTGAATTATCATCCAAAGGGAGGGTGCCCTTCCATCGATGTACTCAACAGCCTGTATGAGACAATCAAAGACATGAAGGATGTTGAACTCCGTCTTTCTCCGGATGAATCCTGTTATATCATCAACCTGACAGCGGTGGAAGCTGAAAAGGTTCAGGCAGTATTAAGTGACAATGCAGCGTCACTGTTTGAAACATCCGTTGCATGCATCGGTGCTTCCACATGCCAGGTCGGTCTGCGTGACTCGCAGGCACTCCTGTCCGCATGTATCGAAGCAGTACGCAGTGTGGAAATCGCTCCGGATGCCCTGCCGCAGATCCATATCTCCGGTTGCCCTTCCTCCTGCGGTACACATCAGATCGGCTCCATCGGTTTCAGAGGCCACGTCAAGGTCGTCGATAAGAAACCACTCAGTGCCTTCATGTTGTTTGTCGGAGGCAATGATGCACAGGGAAGCGAAACAATGGGTAAGGAACTGGGTGCGATTACAGAAGCACAGATACCGGAATTCCTTGTTACTCTGGGCAAAGCCGTGACAGCTTCCGGCATGTCCTATGCGGAATGGTTCAAGGCAGATCCTGCCGCCATTGATTCCATCGCAGCACCATATATCGCATAACACGCAAGACAGGCATCCCGCCTGTCTTTTTTCATGGTCAGAACACTTTACAACATGCGCACAAACCTGTATTGTCAGTGTATGAAAACAGCAGTTATTACAGGCGGCGGCCACGGGATCGGAAAAGCCATCGCCGATATGTTCAGAAACGATCATGTGAATGTGGAAATTATCGACATTCTTGAGGGAAACTGGTTTACCGGTGATATCTCGAACAGAGAAACACTGGAACGGTTTCATAACGAGGTCATGTCACGCCATGATTCCATCGATTACCTCATCAACAATGCCCCACCGTTGATGAAGGGCATTGACACATGCACATATGAGGAATTTGAAAGGTCAATGGCAGTCGGCGTTACGGCACCGTTCTACCTGGCAAAACTGTTCCGGAATGACTTTTCCGATCATTCCTGCATCATCAACATTTCCTCTTCCAGAGACCGCATGTCCCAGGCGCAGACCGAAAGCTACACCGCTGCCAAAGGCGGGATCTCCGCTCTAACCCATGCCCTGGCAATGTCTTTGGGTCCAAAAACGCGTGTCAATTCCATTTCGCCGGGATGGATTGATACGGAATACAGAACATATGAGGGACCGGATGCACTCCAGCAGCCATGCGGCAGAGTCGGCAATCCGGATGATATCGCACAGGCAGTCCGGTTTCTGTGCAGTGAACAGGCTTCATTTATTACAGGTGAAAACATCTGTATTGACGGCGGTATGACCAGAAGAATGATTTATCATAACGACGAAGGGTGGAAATACGAACCATGACATTCAGAAAAACAGCATTGACGGCAATATGTGCACTCCTGTGCACAGGTTGTGCCGCAGAAAGCTCAGGATGGAAAACCATCCGTTCCGATGAGGCTGAACAGCTGATGAAAACAGAAAAGAACGCGGTCATTCTTGATGTGCGGACAGAGAGCGAATACGCAGCGGGGCATATCCCGCATGCCATCAACATCTCTTATGATCTGATCAGCAGTGAAAACACCGCTGACTTTGACCATGATCAGATGATCCTTGTCTACTGCCGAAGCGGAAACCGTTCCGCAAAAGCAGCCAGAACACTGACAGAACTCGGATTTACCAATGTATATGACTTTGGAGGAATCACATCCTGGACAGGAGACGTCGTTCAGTAACAGAAAAATCAGGCACGAAACCTGATTTTTTTGATTACATAAGTTCTTTTTTCCGGTAGATGATGGATGTTGCAATAAATGCCGCGGCACTCAGAACTGCCGTAATGACAACCATGACAGGATCAATCGCATTTTCAACCATGACATTTCTGACATCTGCCAGTGTGAAGACACTGAAGTACTTCAGAAATTCCGTTGTTTCAGACAATGAAGCCGCCATGTTCAGAATATAGCTGATAAATACCATTCCAAGGCTGATGCCCATCATTGTTCTGGAACGGTGGAAGAACACACTGACAAGCATGGACAGTCCATACAGGACAATGCATGGAAATAACGGTGTGACAGCCAGTGTCCAGTACGCGCCTGCATCAACCCCTTCCGTCAGTTCAAGAAAGAGGCAGTTGCTGAGGGAGGTCACAGCGATCAGAGCCACAACATAGATCAGTCCGCTGACATACTTTTTCCATACAATCTCAAACCGTGTCACCGGCAGGGAATGCAGATACTCGATGGTATGATCATTTTCTTCCTTGAGGACAAGCGATGATCCAAGCAGTGCACTGTAACAGCCGATGCCAAGAAGCAGGAATACAAATCCCTCACTCTTGAGCCAGCCAAAGGCGGAATCAATACCGGTCATATCCATGTTGAAGGCCTTCAGAACGGATTCCGGAAACATCTCCAGCATGGCATTGATTGCCTGTGGATCCATATCATCAATAATATACGGATACAGAATGAAGATCATTCCAAACATACCGCACAGGATCACTGCCCAGATGATGAAATTCATCAGTCCGTTTTTCAACTCTTTTCTGATTAACATATCACACCTCACTGATAATAATGCATGAAGATATCATCGATGGAAGGTTCCTCGATCTGAAGACGGTCCACCGGATATTCTGCCAGGATGCCGATCAGCGTATTGATATCACGGTCATACTTGAACCGTACCGTATTTCCGTCTCTGTTCAGCACTTCCGCATTGACGGCTTTTACAATGACATCCGCCTGTGCAGATTTTACCGTCACATACTGCAGTGTGTTGGCTGCCAGTGTTTCCACACTGTCACAGCGGATCAGATGTCCGTCTCTGACAATCCCGACCCGGTCGCAGATCTGTGATACTTCCGAGAGAATGTGCGTGGAATAGATCATTGCGGTACCACGCTGTTTTTCCTCTTTCAGCAGTTCATAAAACTCCTTCTGCATGATCGGATCCAGTCCGCTTGTCGGTTCATCCAGGATCACCAGTTTCGGCATATGCATCAGTGCCAGCACAATCCCGACCTTCTTGCGGTTGCCAAGTGACAGATCCTCCACCTTCTTTGTCTCATCGATATGAAGGCGTGAGGAAAGGTATTCCCTTCTTTCCTTCAGATCCTGATGATAGAATGACTGGTGATAATCAAACATCTTTGCCACGGTCATTCCTTCATACAGGAACACTTCACCCGGCAGGTATCCGATCTGACGTTTGACATCGACATTGTCACGTGTCAGTTCCTCTCCTTCAAAGTACACCCTGCCTTTCGTTCTGTTGATCAGATCCATGACCGAACGGATGGTTGTGGATTTACCAGCACCGTTTGGCCCAATCAGACCGAAGATTTCCCCTTCTTTCAGCTCCAGTGAGAAATCCTCGATTCCCTTTGTCTTTCCATAGTATTTACTCAGATTTTCAATACGAAGAATCATCTTTGATACACTCCTTTCCAGTATGTAATCAGCCTGTGATAGCCTTCCTCCACCGTGTCCGCATTCAGTTTTCCTTTCTGCAGGCATTCATGCAGGAATCCCTCCGAGGCATAGTATATTTCCTGATACATCATTTTCAGATCTATCCCCTCCCGGAACTGTTCCGGTTTCATTGCCATAAGAACCTTTTCCGTATACTTTGCCAGTTCCTTCTGATAGCTTTCCTGAATGAATGAGGCAATATTCGAATCCGTTTCGTAATAGGCACGGATCGCAAACTCACCAAGCGTCGGAAATCTTCTCAACAGATCCATTTTGACCTTCAGTCCCTGTTCCATCAGTTCAAAAAACGGAAGATCCATGATATCTGCCTCTTCCAGTGCTTTGCCTGTCAGTTCCGCCGCTTTGTCCCATAAAAACAGATACAGATCCTTCTTATCCCTGAAATAGTAGAAAAGAAGGGATTTACTGATCCCGGCTTCTTCTGCGATCTTTCCGACAGCACTTTTCTTATACGAATGTCCGGAAAACACCTCATATGCCGCATTGATAATCTCATTCTGTTTTTCCTTTGGAAGGCTGTAAAATCTTTCGTTCATAGGTACCTGTACCCATTCTATTATCATTGACCGTTTTTGAGAAGGCGGCACAATTCATGATTTTTGTAAGAATTTTGTATGACATTCACGTTTCAATGATGAAAACATCACAAAAAGCCTCTTCTCTTCT
Organism: Bulleidia sp.; assembly: GCA_051873755.1. Classification (GTDB taxonomy): domain Bacteria; phylum Bacillota_I; class Bacilli_A; order Erysipelotrichales; family Erysipelotrichaceae; genus Bulleidia. The sequence goes on from JBJEFE010000069.1 coordinate 29,707, forward strand.
GCTAGAATAAAGGAAAGGAAGAAGGAGAAAATCCAATGTACAAGATTATCGCATGCGATCTTGATGAAACACTCATTTCAAGAGACCGTTCCATTTCCCAGGAGAATATCGATGCCATCCGGAAAGCCGCAAAAGCAGGTGTCCGCTTTGTACCGGCAACCGGCAGAGGTTATAATTCTGTCGGCAGCACCCTTGAACAGCTCGGCCTTCTGAACATGGAGGACCAGTATGTCATTTCCTATAACGGCGGTGCCATTACGGAAAACAAAGATGAGAGACTGCTTCATTTCCAGGGCATCACATTCGATGAAGCACAGGCACTGTATAAGAAAGGCCTGACCTACGACCATATCTGTATTCACATCTACACACCGGATCAGGTATGGGTCAGAAATTTCTATCCGGAAGAGGTTGAATACCTGGCATGCCGACAGCCATGCACGGAAATCTTTACGGATGATATCGAATTCCTTCGTGGTAAGGAAATCGTCAAAGCCATTTACATGAATACCGACTACGACTATCTCAAGCGCATTGCATCCGAAATCACGGATCTGACAACAGACCTCGATGTATCATATTCATCCAACAGATACATGGAATTCAACCGCAAAGGTGTATCCAAAGGTGCCGGACTGCATAAGCTGGCTGACCTGCTTGGTGTGGATATCAGAGATACCATTGCGATCGGAGACAACTTCAATGATCTTTCCATGATCAGAGAAGCGGGACTGGGAATCGGCGTTGCCAATACGGTAGAGGAAATGAAAAGAGACTGTGATTATATCACAACAGCGGACTGTGACCACTCCGCTGTTGCGGAAGTCATCAACCGGTTTATCTTCAATGAGGAATAAGCTATGATCAGAATTGCAATTGTATGCGGAGGAGGATTCTCCTCCAGTGCCCTGGCTTCCCATCTGGAAAAGGATGTACAGGCAAAGCACCTTGAAAACGAAGTCCACTTTGATTTCATCCCTGCATCCCATATCATTGACCGTCAGGATGAAGTGGATATAGCGCTGTTATGCCCGCACCTGGAAATCTTTTCCAAACAGCAGGCAGACAGATTTCATATCCCGATCTCCATCATCCCGCCAAGACTCTACGGACTGATGCCGGTCGATGCCTTCATCGAGGATGCACAGGATCTTCTTGCATTGTATAAAGAAAATCCACACAACCCGATACACTTTGAGGATGAACCAAAACCGCTGCGCATTACCCGCACCACATCCCACAGACAGTATCTGGCAAAAAAGAACAACGGATAAGACAAAGACCACAGATTTCTCTGTGGTCCTTTTTCTGATTACAGACAGATTATTTCAGACAGTCCGCAATGAACTCCCAGGCTTTGAGTCCATCCGCATCACACTGGTTGTTGAAGAAATAGATCCAGCACCAGTGTCCGTTATACATGTATGGAACACCGGTATCTTCCTTCACAATATTCCTGTTTTCATCCAGGAAGTATGTTCCGGAAAGATCAATGACATGATCCGTCACAGAGACATGAATGTTCTGCGCATGTTCCTGCTTCAGTCTTTCAAGAAGCGGTACTTCATGTTTTTCCGGCACAACCGTCGTGTCATCCTTTGCATAAACAAAGTACATCTTCCTTTGGGCAAGTCCCTTTACCTGTTCATCCGTGATGACTTCATCCGGTACCGCCTCACAGATCGGCACATAACCGTCAAACAGTTCCGGTGCTCGCATCGCCAGCACCATGGTCATATAACCGCCGTTGGAACATCCTGTCAGGACGGTCTTTTTCACATTGTGTTCCTGCATGTATGCATGGATCAGCTCCAGCAGGGATTCCGTATAGAACGAGGTGCCGTCCGCCAGGATTGCGCCGGAATTCAGATTCAGAGCTTTTCCGGTATTGTCCATCCAGAATGTCGGGCACTGCGGTACAAGTACGTTTGCCTTACCAACCGTATTCTGGAATGCCTCTTTTCCCAAAGCCGTGACTTTATTTGCCAGAAGGGTGACCTTTGGATCGGTATTGACCACGCCGCCTTCCCCGATACCATGAAGCCAGATGACAAGGTTCTCACTTCCGCCTTCCGGTTCATAGTGGGCATACGCATACTTCTGTCCGTTGGATGCATGGAATGTATCCGTCTTCCATGTATCCGCATCCGTCACAAAGTCATCCCCTGTACAGATGATTTCCTGATGATCAAATGTGATCTTCATTTCATAAGGGACAGACCATGTGTTGAAGAATGTCTGAAAACAGAACAGAAACGGTGTACCGTGATCCGGATCCACATTCAGCTTCAACATCACAGAACATGTCTTTTCCTCTGTTTTCTCTCCGTTTTCATTCACATACCATGTGTCTTCCACGATACGTTTCTCATCTCTGACCACAACCGGGAATTCCGGTACCTTTGTAAAGTCGGTTGCCTGCTTTGTCTCTACCACTGTGAACAGAGACGGTTCAATGGATTCCACAACACTGTCAAAATCCAGTCTGACCTCATCCGTGGCGGCATTGAAGTCATATCCATGTACATAAACCGTTTTTTTCATTAACTTACTTCACCCTTACAACATACCCTTCTTTGCGCACTGCGGCTTCCTTTTTTCCTTCCGGAAGTCCATATCCGAGAATCACATTTCCGATGCCTTCACATGTTTCAGGAATACCCCATTCCCTCATCAGCTGTTTTCCCTCTTCACTGCGGAATACCTCTTTGGCACGGTTGATATAACAGGAATCCACTCCAACCGCATGTGCGGCATTCAACAGGTTGCCGATGACAAGCACGCCATCCTGTTCAAATGTACGGATATTCGTATCCGCAAAGACAACCAGCAATGTCGGTGCCCCATAAAACGGATCGTTTGTCCCGTTCATCACTGCTGCATTCATCTTTGAAATGCGATCAATCAGCTCCTGATTCTGAATCACCGCAATGCACGCACTCTGCTTTCCCATTCCACTTGGTGCATACACACCCGCTTTCAGAATTTCATCTAGCTGTTCATCCGTAATCTGCCGTTTCTCATACTTCCGGCAGGAACGTCTTTCGACAAGATCAATAATTGTTTCTCTCATACATTCACTCTCCTGACATCATTATAAAGAAAAACAGCACGCTTTACACGTACTGTTTCAATCATGGATTACAGTTCTGTCTTCCAGAGGCCATGCAGGTTGCAGTAAGCATATACTGCGACCGGCTTTTCCTCACCGATACGGAATGTTACAGTCGGAGCATCACCCGGCCTGAGTGCCTTGCGGTATACTCCGCAGCATGTCTCCAGTACAACCCATGGGATGTAGTGTGCATCAACCATCGGATGATCAACTTCACCGACATTGACCCTGACTGTATCACCATCCACAGTGACAACCGGTACATGCTTTTCTCCGGCACCGTCAGATGTGTTTGGAACAAGCTCCTTCATCTGTTCTCCGCAGCATGTGATCGGAACACCTGCGTTATTGATGACTTCTGCGATCTGTCCGCAGTGTCCGCATTCATAAAACTTTACCATAATGATCTGTACTCCTTTCAAAGGTCTGCACCTTTCTCTTTACACCTTCAGTATAAAGCATTTCCAGACGCATGCAATGAATTTGCTCAGAGAATCCGGATTTCCACTTCCTGTGTCTGATGTTCCACATACTGACACGGAATTGCCTCATCGATATATTCCATTTCCCCGTTCTGGTTGTCAAACGGATCATTTGCCAGCGACTTCATTGCCGGTGTCATACCACCCTGGAACGCGGAGGAACATGGAATGCGGAACGGATCCAGACAGCCGAAATAGAAGTCTCTTCTTTCCTCATCCCCGGCTCTGTATGCGCTTCCTCCAAAGGAACAGTCCGCATACAACCATCCATACGGGGCAATATAGAATCTTGCCCAGTCATGGTTGCCGATATGCAGTGGTGTGGCATACAGTCCTGCCTGCCATTGTGCAGGGATCCCTGCCATACGGCACAGGGTAATGAATGTCAGTGCCTGTACACCGCAGTCCCCCTTCATGGATGTCAGACAGTATTCCGCAATGGAAGGCAGAGTCACATATCTTCTCATAAACGAATACATGACATGGGATGTGATATAGTCATAGATCTTTTTTGCCTTCAATAACGGATTGGTCTCTCCCTGCAGGATGTCCTCCAGCACAGAACGCAGATACCCTGTGAATACAATATGCGGTGACAGTTCTCCAAGACATTCATCCGGATGTTCATCCGTCACAACGGATGGATCCAGATTCTGATATTTCATGTGGTTGATGAAGGAATACTCCACACTGAATACCTCATCTTTTTCCAGCGTCTTTTCAATGAAGATACAGCGCTCATCCACATCGTTGTCATTGATCATACATGCATGGGATGTATGGATGATCTTCAGATCCTCCACCTGTGCATATTCCTTTGGAATCGGCAACCATACCCTGACGGTCTTTCCCGGTTTCTCATATTCCTTTGACACATGAATACTGCTTTTCACATGAATCCGGCATGACAGTTCTCCCTCCTGCTTCATCCGGTGCATGACATCCACAAGCTGCTGTGTTTCCGCCTGACTTACAGGAACTGCACACCTTTGGGCATATGCCTTTCTTGTTTTGATCAGATTGTCATAGAAGTTGTTTTTGAACATCATCACACCGTCTTTGAAAATGAATTCAAATGCGGAATCACGGAACAGTGCATCAAACTCCTCATCTTTGAAGTCCGTGATACGTTCATGAAGAATCTCAAGACACTGCTGTTTTGTATAGATGAAGTCCAGTCCGATTCTTGCGATGACTTCCTTTTCCAGACGCAGTCTTTCCTTCAGTACCGGAGGAATATCCTTCCGCAGTCTTTCATCAATCATCTGATTCAACAGATCAAACTGCCCGTTCCACTTCAGCTTTAACATATCTTCAGGCAGTGGTACATTCAATACTCTGATATCCATGGTTTCTTTCCCTCTTATGTCTGTATGATACAGCAAAGGTGCCTGTTATCACAGAACACCTTCCATTTCTTTCTAACACAACACGTCTTCGTAGAACTGGTCCAGTTCCTCTTCACTGTCAAATACGGCCAGATACATATAGTCGCCCATCGTGGAAGCCAGTGCCTCATCCACCGGTCCGCTTGCCTTCAGGCAGGATCCGTACTTCTCATAGATCTCATCTTCCGTATATGTGAAGTCCCGGCCGTATCTTCTTCCCGCAAAGGCACAGAACCCATGTGCCTCCTCCGGCACAAGCGTGGAATCATAGGCAATCATATCCGCATACATTCTGTATACATCCGTGCATCCGGCATAGTTGACCATATCCGGTGTGATACCGCCGCATGGACGCATGTTTACTTCCAGTGCCACAATATCCCCGGCTTTTCCGATTCTCTGATCCGACAACAGACGGAAGAATTCAAAGTGAATGTATCTGCTTCTGACACCGAAGCTCCTGACGGCCGCACGTCCTGCCATGGCAAGGTCTTCCGGAATATCGGTCACGACATGGTATGCCGCATTGTCGTTGTTGTTTACGATATCCATGATGGAAATCGGTGAAACGGTACCTGCCTCAAAGATCGGATTGCCATGAGAATCAATAATCGCATCATAGGAGTCAACGACACCGTCAATAAACTCCTCCATGATGTATTCCACATCCGGATCTCTTGTCTCAAAGAAGTAATCCAGATCCCATTCATTTTCGATCTTGTGCGTATCAGAAGCTCCGACACCGTTGTCCGGTTTGGTAATCACCGGATAACCGACCTCATTGATGAAGTTCAGACAGCCTTCCCGATCATCCACAAGGTGGTACAGGGCAGTCGGAATACCGGCTTCCTGATAATACTTCTTCATTTCGGACTTGTGACGGAACAGACGGATCTGTTCTGCCTGAAAACCGCTTGTGATATGAAAGTCCGTACGCAGACGGGCATCCTGTTCCAGCCAGTATTCGTTGTTGGATTCCAGCCAGTCAATTCTTCCATGCTTGAAGATGAAGAAGGCAACTGCACGATATACCTCCTCATAGTTTTCCAGACTGTTGACTCTGTAATATTCATTCAGACTGTTTTTCACATTCGGATCCAGCTGATCATACGGCTGGTCTCCGATCCCGAGGACATTGATTCCGTTACGTTTCAGACAATCACAGAAGTGCCAGTAGTTGGTTGGAAAATTCGGTGAAATAAAAACAAAATTCGTCATAACAGCTTCCCTCCTGTTAATGTATGTGCGGAATTATACAGAACAATGGACACAGATACAATGGCAACTCGATGAAAATCGTTACGATAAATGTAAAATCATGAAAAAAGAAAGAAAAACCGTACCGGAACATCCGATACGGACAGATTCTCTTATGCCTGTGCTGTTTTCTGCACAAAGCGCACAACCCCCGCCTTATGCAAAGCAACCATGACAGCCGGAATCAGAACAAGCTGAATCGCAATGCCGGGAACCGCATTGAGCAAAGCACCGGACAGGAATGCCTGGAACGTGAACATACCGCCGTTGATGCCAAGCAGTACAATCATCGCAGCTCCCCATACAAGTCTGCCTCCGATCATGGCAAGAACAAGACATCTGTACAGCGCTTTGACACACTGCCATCTGGAATGTTCATACAGGAATCCGGACAGGAATCCGTATGTCATCAGTTCAAACGCCATTCCGACAGCGGAGGGAAACATCGGCGGCATGCCGAACATCGCAGAACGCAGCAGCGGTGTGATCAGTCCTACCACCATGCCGTACTTCCATCCGCAGATAAACCCGCACAACAGTACCGGAATATGCATCGGACACATCATACTGCCGATCTGCGGTATATTACCTGTCAGAAACGGCAGGACAATGCCAAGGGCAAGAAACATCCCTGACAATACAAGTTTCTTCATATCTTTCATAACAACTCCCCATTTCTCATAACAGTATTATCGTACCTGAAGTTTACTTCAGATCAAGTTTTTTTCCGTAAGTTTTCCGAAATCTGAAAACTGCGGGGATCTCTCCCCGCCGTAAGCTAATAGACCAATGCTGTAAATGAGAACTGAATCAGATGATATGATTGACCATTTCCAAGCCACACTTCCGTGACCATGAAATGGTGCGTTGTTTCCTTTCCATCCAGAAGAAGCGTATAGTCCACATCTGTCAGTACGATCTGCACATTCCCGTGTTCGTATGCCTTCTGATCATGGATGGCGATATCCGTCGGGTGAAAAACATCATCCTCATAGTATTTCACTTCCTGATCCAGATCCGCATTCGTTCCAATATGGACAAACATGCAGGAAGGATCGCAGAGATCTCTCATCCCTTTTCCATCTCTTACAAGCATGGCATTCCAGAATGCCTTTGAACAGTCAATCACATTCATGCCCTGTGTCCTCCAAACACATCAAATTCCATCCCGTTCAGTTTTTCATCGATACTGTTGATTTCATCCGCACCGAGAATGATCTTTCCTGCTTCAAAGTTTGACTTCAGACGTTCAATCTTTCTTGAACCAGGAATCGGAATGATAAAGTCCTTCCGATTGATCATCCATGCCAGTGACAGCTGTGCCATGGTGCATTTCCTTTCCTCCGCCAGTTCACGCAGGCAGTTCAACAGCACTTCCGCCTTGCGGTATCCCTCTTCACTGTACTGCGGCATATCCGCACGGTAATCCTGTCTGCCCTCAAATACCGTATGGGAATTGTACACACCGGAAAGAATTCCATTTGCCAGAGGAGAGAAGGCAATATACGAGATGCCGAGTTCCTGACATACCGGGAAAATGGATTCATGCCATCTTGCCATCATGGAATATCTGTTTTCAATGGCGGATACCGGTGTTACCGCATGGGCTCTGCGCAGATAGTCCTCTTTGACTTCGGAAATTCCCCAGGCTCTGATTTTTCCTTCCTGAATCAGCTGTCCCATGACTTCCGCCACAACTTCCGGTTCCACCTTCGGGTCAACGCGGTGCTGGTAATACAGATCAATACAGTCTGTCTGTAAACGTGTCAGACTTTCCTCCACCGCCCTGCGGATATTGGCCGGTGAGCTGTCCAGACGCAGACTGCGGTCAGGATTGTGATAGACACCGGTTTTTGTGGCAATGACAACCTGGTCTCTTCTGCCTTTCACAGCTTTACCGACAAGCTCTTCATTATATGAGATTGTTCCATCCGGATACACACCTGTATAGCATTCCGCCGTATCCAGAAAGTCATATCCATATTCAATCGCCTGCCGGATGGTTTCCACCGCTTCCGTTTCCGGTGTTGGATCACCGCTGGCATGGGAAAATCCCATACATCCAAGGCCCACCGGATTCACATATAACTCTGTTGTTCCGATTCTTCGTTTCATTCATTCGCCTCTGATAAAATGCGTATGTACTTCACGCTTCATTTCCGGCTTTTCCACTTTCTTCTTTCTTTCCGCAATGGCATCCATCAGAAACTGCATGTTTTCCGCAAGATTGCGCATTGTCTGCACGCCCTCCTGATCCGCATATACATCTTCTGCGGTATATCCATGCACATCATTCCAGTATGTGCTGGAAACCACCGGCATGCCGGAGATGGTAAAAAACTGGTTGAGAGACTCAAATACCGCACTGTTTCCGCCTCTGCGGCAGGAGACCACCGAGGCACCTGCTTTCATATGAAGATCCAGACCGCAGCTGTAGAACAGTCTCTGCACAAAGCTCAACAGGGTGCCGTTTGGATTGCCGTAGTATACCGGAGAACCGATGATCACACCATCCGCCTCCTTCAGCTTTACCGCAGTCCGATTGACGGCATCATCAAATACACACTTTCCGTTTTTCTTACAGGTGCGGCATCCGATACAACCACGGATATCCAGATTTCCGACAATGATTTCCTCACATTCCGTGCCATGGGCTTCCAGTGTTTCACGGATGATTTCAAATGCGGTATGAACGCAGCCGTTGACATCCGGGCTGCCGTTGATCATAAGAACCTTAGTCATGAATATTCCTCCTGTTCAATAACTTAACGAGTTCTGGATCAGAATGATTGATGATTTCACTGTGATCCAGACTCAGTTCACTGATTGTTTTCATCTCATTCTCACTCAGATGAATGTCGAGTACCGACAGATTTTCTGCCATACGGGATGGTTTTGTGCTCTTTGGAAGAATCACTACGCCACGGCAGACATTCCATGCCAGTACCACCTGGGCGGTTGTGCAGTTGTGTGCAGCCGCAATTTCACCAAGGACCGGATTTGTGAAGATGTTGAACTTTCCTTCCGCCAAAGGTGCCCAGGCGGCCGGCTGTACACCATATTCCCTCATCACCTCCAGTGCTGTATTCTGGGCAAAAAACGGATGCAGTTCCACCTGATTGACAGCCGGAATCACCTTTACCGTTTCACAGAAATTCACCAGTACATGCGGGAAGAAGTTGGATACACCGATTGCCTTCAGTTTTCCTTCCGCATACGCATCCTCCATCGCCCTGTATGCCTCAAAGTAGTTTCCCATCGCCTGATGAAGCAGATACAGATCAAGATACTCCAGTCCCAGATTGGAAAGAGATGTTTCAATGGCCTTCTCTGCCATATCGTAATTTTTCATATCCTGTACCCACATCTTGGATGTGATAAACAGTTCCTCTCTTGTGACAAGACCTGTTTCAATGGCTTCGCGGACTGCCTCACCAAGTGCCTTTTCATTCATATAGGAAGCTGCTGTATCAAAGGATCTGTATCCTGCCCTGATCGCATCCAGAACGACTCTTTTGCAGTCTCCTTCCGGGATCTGGAATACCCCAAATCCGATCATCGGCATCTTTGCGCCGGTATTCAGTACTGCATATTCCATTGTGTTTCCTCCTTATTTCTGACTGTTGAAATCAAGTTCCATTCCGGCATATTTCTGCGCATCCGCAACACTGGAATGATAGTAACGCACATTTCTGTCAATCGCGCCGATCTGCTTCATTTCCTCATCCGTCAGCGCAAAGTCAAAGATGTTGAAGTTATCGCGGATATGAACCGGATTTTTTGATCCTGGAATCACAACATGGTTCATCTGAACATGCCATCTGAGAATAATCTGTGCCGGTGTCTTATGATATTTTTCCGCCATCGATCCAAACACGGATTCCTCCATCAGAGAGCGGTCTCCATGTCCAAGCGGATACCATGCCATCAGTCCGATTCCGTTTGGATTCAGTATCTGTTTGAGATGTGTCTGCGGATAGTACGGATGTGCCTCCACCTGTACCATATGCGGTCTGATCTGTGCCGTATCAATGATTTCCTGAAGCCATTCCTCCGGGAAGTTGGAAAGACCGACTGCCTTCACCTTTCCTGCACGGTATGCCTCCTCAATCATTGCATAGCCTTTTTTCCACTCACCTGCCGGCTGATGCAGAAACATCAGATCAATGTAATCCGTGTCCAGTCTTGCCAGCGTTTCGTCAATCGCATTTTCATATCCGTAGACGGTCGGCCACAGTTTTGTGACAAGAAAGATCTCCTTTCTGTCAATCCCGCTGCGCTTCATTGCCCTTCCGACTGCTCTTTCATTCATATAGGCATTGGCAGTATCGATCAGACGCACACCTTCTCTCAGTGCGTTGACGACAGCTTCCTCCGCCTCATCCGGTTTGAGCAGGAATGTTCCGATTCCCGCAGAAGGAATTGTGATTCCGTTGTGCATTGTGAAGTATTCCATTCTGATAACCTCCCTGTTTCTGACTGTATTATCCGATGGTTTTTCCCGATTGTACAATGCCGGTTGATTTACTATACTATAAATGAAACGCATAGCAGGAGGCACATATGATTGAAATACATGTTCTTGAAGCACTTGCCGCATTCAATGAATACGGCACACTCTCCACCGCCGCACAGCACCTTCACATTTCCCAGCCCGCCTTAAGCAGAGCCATGCAGAAACTCGAACAGGAACTTGGTGTGACTCTGTTTGACAGAACAAAAAACAGAATCACACTCAACAGCACCGGCAGACTTGCGGCAGTATATGCAGGAAAAATACTGCAGGATGAGGAAGAAATGATCCGTTCCATCCGCAGCTATGACGCTTCCCTGCATACCATCTCTGTCGGATACTGTACCCCTTCCCCAAGAATGGAAATCCCGGATATTCTTTCCGTCATATATCCGGATGCGGTTATCTCCTCCGATCTGAAGGAACCGGATGTTCTGATCACGGGTCTGCGTCAGAAAAAATACACGATGATCATTGTCAACCGGCCTGTGCAGGATGAGGCATTGACATGTATTCCATACGGCAGTGAACACCTGTATTTCTCCGTTGTGCCGGCACATCCGGCTGCGGTATATGCGGAACAGGGATTGCATTTTAAAGACATGGATGGAGAAACATTTGTGCTTGCCAATCAGATCGGGGAATGGGATCACATCACAAAGGAAATGATGCCGCATGCCAATCTGATCTACCAGAATGACCTGGATGCCCTGAACACCATCATCAATTCCTCCTCCCTTCCGGGTTTTGCGACTGACATCACAATCCGACTGTTCCGCAGTGAACAGAACCGCAGCCGCATCTTTATTCCGATCCTCGATCCACAGGCAAAGATGCAGTATTACTGCGTATTCCTGAAGGAAAACACGGAAAAACTGGAAAAGTGGATTCGATACATCAGAAAAGCATGACCTCAAGTTGACTTGAGGGTATATGATACTGACAGGAGGTACATGCAATGAGTCGTTCCATCGGAGAAATATCCCGCTTATACAACATTCCCGTTTCCACACTCCGCTATTATGACAGCGAGGGGCTGTTTCCGGATATGCAGAGGAAGTCCGGGATCCGCATTTTCACAAAGAAAGAAGAGGATCAGCTTCGGATGATCGAATGTCTGAAGAAAACAGGGCTGGAAATCCGGGAAATCCGTCAGTTCATGGAGTGGACACGACAGGGATCCGAAACATACGAAAACAGAAGAGATCTGTTATACAGACAGAAGGAACATGTGCAGAAACAGATAGAGGAAATGGAAAAGGTCATGGCCATGATCCGGTTCAAATGCTGGTACTATGACACGGCAATTGAAAACGGAAACGAGGAAACACTGAAATCCATGACACCGGATGATTATCCTCAGGAAATCCGGAAACTGTACGATCTTTCCCGTCGTTGAGTCATGCAAAGAAACTTTGCGTGACTTTTCTGATGTCCCGGCATACTGTATACATATACACAAGAGGTATAGCCCATGAAAGACATTGGTAAAAACATACGCACTGCCCGGATCAACAGCCACCTGAACCAGCAGGAACTGGCAGACCTTCTTCATGTCACAAGACAGACAGTATCCAATTACGAAACAGGAAAATCCAGACCGGATATTGAGATGCTTGAATCCATCGCACAGGTTCTCAACATCGATCTTCAACAGCTGATCTATGGAATCCGAAAGAATCCCTTACAGCAGAACAGACGCTCTGTTTTCATCAGAGCAGCCATCTTCATCACTCTGCTCATTGTTTATCTGTGCATGTATCCATATGCGGTCAATCAGAAAAGCATGTATTACAACATGATACCGACATACGTGGTTCTGATGATTGTCATTCCATGTCTGATCTTTGCCTTCGGTCAGTTATGCGGTGATCTGCTTTACCGGCATACCCTCATCCGTATAACAGAATACAGAAAGCCCATCGCTGTCATATGTGCAGTCATTCTGATCATTCACATTCTGATTCCGTCTGTCATCTTCACACGTGTCCTGTTTCCATCCGTTTCCTTTCCAGGGCAGCTGGATCAGCTGGTAATGTTCTTATGGATGGGCCCAGCATCCTTTGGCCTTTACTTTTACTTCAGAATGTTTCTGGTATGGATGAGTGGCATCACAACCGTATTTCTGTTTCAGGACAACACAACCACACAGGAAGCAGAGTGATTGTAACCCTGCTTTTTTGTATTATGCATGTCTGTGTATTTCACCTTTTGACCGGCGTTCAGTTTTTCTCGAATTCTGATACATGCGCCTGTATTTCGTGACTGTCTGAACACTTTTCGTTCCTGTAAACTTGGTATTGTTCAAAAGGTCATACACCTTTGATCATATGAAGAAAGAGGTAAAACATATGGAAAGACGTTTATACAAATCTCAGACAGACCGGATGATTTCCGGTGTATGCGGCGGTGTCGCGGAATACTTCGATGTGGACTCCACACTGATCAGACTCGGACTTGCGGCGTTCTGCCTGCTTGGAGGAAGCGGTGTCGTTGCCTATATTGCGGCGATGATCATCATTCCGGAAAGAAGAGACCTCAAAGATCCGTATGGAAATGATTGACATCAGAGATCTGTCAAAAAGCTTTGGCAGTATCCATGCGGTAAACAGCCTGTCATTCACGGTTGAACAGGGCCGGATGTTCGGATTTCTCGGTGTCAACGGTGCCGGGAAATCCACGGTTCTCAACATGATCTGCGGGCTGTTGAAGCCGGATCACGGTTCCATCCGGATCAACGGCATGGATCCCGTACACAACCGGGATATCATCAGCCGTATGCTGGGTGTGGTTTACCAGGCTTCCGCACTGGATGCACAGCTGAGTGTCAGAGAGAATCTGAAAAGCAGAGCCGCACTGTACAATATTACCGGCAAAGCCTTTGAACACCGGCTTGAACTGCTGGCGGACACCATGCAGTTTTCCGATTATCTGGACCGCCCGTTAAACAGATTATCCGGAGGTCAGAAACGGAAAATCGATATTGCAAGAGCACTGTTCCATCAGCCGAAACTGCTGATACTGGATGAACCGACAACCGGTCTGGATCCATCCACCAGAGCATCCATCTGGAATATCATCATGGATATCCATGAAAATGAGGATATGACGGTTGTACTGACAACCCACTACATGGAGGAGGCTTCCATCTGTGATCATATTGTCATCATCGATCACGGAGAAAAGATTGCGGAAGGTTCCCCACTGCAGCTGAAAAATACCTATGTCAGTGATCATATCAGCCTTTACGGTATTAATGAACAGCAGGTCAGACAGCTGAATGTGCCGTACACCGCAATCCATGACGGCTGGGAACTGTCCGTCACAGATCCGGAACAGGCAACTGCACTGATCTGTGCACATCCGGAACTGTTTACGGATTATGAAATCACAAAAGGAAGGATGGATGACGTGTTCCTTGCGGCGACAGGCAGACAGCTGCCGGGAGGGGTGCACAGATGAAGACAATCCATGCTTTGACCATGCGGAATATCCGCATGTATTTCAAGGATAAGGGTATGTTTCTGACATCCCTGATCACACCGATGATCCTGTTGGTGCTGTACAGCACATTCCTGAAGAACATATACAACCAGACATTTGCGGATGCCTTTGCCTCAGCAGGTATCGAAGTATCCGAAACGCTGATTCATGCATGTTCAGGTTCACAGATGATCTCTTCCCTTCTTTCGGTCAGCTGTGTAACGGTTGTCTTCTGCTGTAACCTTCTGATGGTGCAGGATCGTGCCAACGGCATATACCGGGACTTTGAGACTTCCCCGGTATCACCACCATTCATGGCGGTCTCATACTTCCTGGCATCTCTGCTTTCCGCGCTGCTGATCTGCCTGCTTGCGGAAGCCGTATGCCTTGGATACATGTATGTGACAGGCTGGTATATGAGCGGCGGGGATGTGATGTCACTTACGATGGATGTGTTCCTGCTTGTGATCTTCGGTACTGCGCTCTCCTCCTTATGCAGTGCTGCTTTGAAAACACAGGGACAGGCCTCCGCACTGGGTACGATCATCTCCGCAGGCTATGGCTTCATATGCGGTGCATACATGCCGATATCCCAGTTTACCCCGGCGGTACGGAACTTCGTTTCATTACTCCCGGGCACCTACGGCACATCGCTGCTCAGAAACCATGTCATGTCAGGTGTATTCTCCGAAATGGAGTCCCTGCATGTGCCGGAAGCCATGATCAAAGGGCTCAAAGACAGTATCGATGTCAATCTGTACTGGAACGGATCCCCTGTCTCCACACAGAACATGACTCTGATTCTGTGTGCATCCATCATCATTCTGCTGGTATGTTATGTGCTGTTATGGCACTTCACACATCGCAGAGCATCCTGAACAGACGGCGTACGCGCCGCCTGTTTTTGCATGGAAAAAGGACTGCATTTCACAGTCCTCAACCATTACAGTTCAATTTTTTCAAAATCGGATGCCGGGTGTTTACATAACGGACAGATATAATCTGCCGGAAGTTCCTCTCCCTCATACACATATCCGCAGATTTTGCATCTCCAGGCTGTCTTTCCGCTCTTTGTTGTCTGTTGCGGCTGCGGTTTGATATGCGCATGGTAGTACGCATAGCTTGCGGAAGGATCGGATGTCAGCACATCCATGTCATCGACGGAAGCGATGAACAGTGTATGTGTACCAAGATCAATGGTCTGTTCTACGGTGCCGCTGATCCATGCATTGGTGCCTTCCGTCACATATGTGATGCCGTTGGCACTTCTTTTCCATGCACTGTAGTTTTCAAACTTGTTCACATCCTTACCGGACTGGAATCCGAAGTGTTTGAAGGTATCGAATACAGCCTTTTCAGAGAGAACGGACAGATTGAACTTTCCGGTTCTGACAATCATGTCATGGGTGTTATTTGCCTTGTTTACGGCGATGGAAATACGGTTTGGCTGTGCAGTCACCTGCATTGCCGTGTTGATGATACAGCCGTTGTCCCTGCCGTTTTCCTTTGCGGTTAATACAAACAGACCGTATGTCAGTGAAAACATTGCCTTATCATTCATAGATTTTTCTCCTGTAATAACTCTTTTCTATACACCTATTATACCGCATTTCATGTCAGATATTCAGATCAGAGTTTCACAAATACCGGAATATATTCCAGTGGTGCGGACACATGAACCGTACCTCTTCCTGCGTGCGCTATCGCAGTCTGTACTGCCATAATCCAGGCAGATCGTCACTCATATGCGGTGCTTTGCCTGTCACTGCCGTGTCGTTTTCAATGATCTGTTTCGGTGTGTCATCGACGGTACCAACAGTCGATTTCCTTCAGGGCATCCTCCTTCCATTCCGTATGATGCTTTCCGAATACGGCAGTACCGGCACCCGGATGATTCCAAAGGAATCCATATCCCAGAGAGGATAATACAAACGGAATGGATGTCTGTGAGTTTCTCTGTTCCCGTTCCAGCGTGCATCCTTCAGATCCGGATATGCCATCTGATACGTACCCATACCATAGAAGTGCCCGTTGTCATTGGAACAGAAACGGACAGCTGCACTGTAGTCTCCTTTGACAATGGACCGGTACATTCATCCTTCCGGTTTCATGCAGATCGACCGGTTTGAAGCTGTAAAGTCATAGTTGCGATGATATTCTCTGATCAGTATCTCCTCATCCCGGTAAAACCTCAGAACACCCTTTTCATTGACCGTCACACGGCTTCTTAAGGAATCCTTTCCCCATGGTTCAATTCTGACAATCTCACCGCGGTGTGAGAAACACAACGCATTGTCTTTTCTTTCAACAATCATAAGAAGCTCTTTTATCACTTGTATGATAATCTCAAATTCATCCATATTGCATGATCATGCTGTAATATGACACAATATTCACATATCCAGGGATATTGTTGAGAAATACATAGAGAATCAGGGATAGTCAAACCGACTCTGAAGAGTCGTTGTTTCCTTTGATTTTTATGAAACCTGCCGGATATGAACTGTCGGTCAAATGCGCACTGCTTGCGATCCTGTCAGGTATCCATCAGACGGTTAAGGATACACAGATTCATACCGTACTGCCGTATGAGGAGAAGATCACACTGATCAAAGCCATGATCATTTACCTCCAACAGAAGGAAAGTGAACCGGTTTCGCTGATTGCCGGAAAATACGGATTTTTCAACATCAGCTGCTTTAACCGCATGTTCCGCAGATACATGCATACCACTCCGGGAGAATACCGGAAAACACAAAAAGGAGATTCCCATGAGATTACTGTTTGAAATTGACACGAAAGACCATGACAGCTGTACCCGAACATCTGTCCGTCATTCCTCCAGAAGCATCATCATCCACAATCAGAAGATCGCTATGATTCACAGCCTGAAGTACGGTTACTACTAATTTCCGGGCGGTGGGATTGAACCGGATGAAAGTCCAATCGATGCTCTGATCCGGGAAACACGTGAGGAAGCGGGACTGATCATACAGACAGATTCCATCCGTGAATACGGCTGTGTGCACAGAATTCAGAAAAGCAGCTTTGATGAGACGGAGTGTTTTATTCAGGATAACTTCTACTATCTTTGCGATGTGGAAGAAGGCACTGTCTTACAGAATCTGAATAACTACGAATCCGAAGAACATTACACACCGGAATATGTGGATCCCCGTACTGCCATTGAAAAGAACAGATCCGTCAGAAACACACCGTATGATCCGATCATGTTCGAAAGGGAAGTACGTGTACTTGAAACCCTGATGGAGGAAGGATATTTCAGATAATACAGCTGTGATCATCCTTTAAAAAATACATCCCGGTTCAGGATGTATCAGATCAGATTGTTTTCCTTCAGGCATGTGATCAGATGACTGTTGAGATTTTCAAGAATCTTCGGCACAAGCTGCGGTTCCCCGAACAGGTGATAGAGAAGATGTCTGACTTCATGATCACAGTTGTACGGCAGGATCTTCGCTTCTTTCAATGCCGTCTCAAGCATTCTCTTTTCACCTGGGTGTGTCATTTCATTCATCGCAAAGATGATGTCAAAATAGGATTCCAGAAAAGCTGCGGTACGATGATTGACACTGACAACGTCCTTTCTGCGCAGAGCCTTGCGGATCTGTCTGTCATAGGACGGCAGACTGCCTGTCAGTAAACGCAGGTTGTTTGTGATGATGTTTTTCTGTAACTGTTCCGGATACGGAATATCATACTTCTTCTGCAGTTCCGCATATCTTCCGTCACGGTCATAGATGATCCTGCTGTGAAGAAGATTGTGCCACATACATGTGGTATAGCCGTTATGGCTGTGACATCCGTCCACGACATCCGAAATTCCTCTTTCAAAGTCATCGAGGTTCCGGTACAGAATATCAATATCAATGCCGTCCTTCAGTCTGCAGTCATCTTCTGTCTCCCAGAATGTATTGTTCATCTCAATGTATTTACAGCATTCATCCAGGATTGCCTTTCTTGTTTCAGGTGAAGGCATGGATGAACAGTATACATACAGATCATAATCGGATTTCTCATCATAGCGGTCCGTTGCACGGGAACCTCCCAGTACAAGGGCTTCGATTTCATCAATCTTCTCAAATAACGAACACAGTTTTTCAAAATACATATATGCGTATACCTCTGTATATTCTCTTTCCTGTTCCACAACATTATAGTATGTTTCCTTTTTTCGTCTCAAGTGCACAGACATTCGGTTTTTGATTCAGGTACGAATCAACACACTTTCTGATAAAATATATGCATGTAAACAATGATTGTCAGAATGTAAACATCTGTTGGTTCCATCTGATCATCATATTTTCTATCATGTACATACAGAAAGAACGAGGATCAGCCTATGAAACTGAATGAAAAAATCATCGCATTAAGAAAAGAAAACGGCATGTCCCAGGTGGACCTGGCAGATGCCCTGAATGTATCAAGACAGACCGTATCCAAGTGGGAAAACGGAGACTCCGCACCGGATATCTACAACCTGACATCCCTGGCAAAACTGTTTCACGTCACAACGGATGCCCTGCTCAATGAGGAAGAGGTGTCCAAACCGGAAAAGAACTACCCGGACTGGCTCAACCACCTTCCGAAAACCATTCAGACAATGGTGCACCGTTATGGCTGGATCTATGGTGCGAAGATGGCGGTATCGGGGCTCATCTTTACAGTATTCGGCTGCTTTGCCAGATTCATGTTCCATACATTCATCTTCGGCCTGCATTCCGATCCGTTTGAGGAAATGATGTTTTCAGAGTTCAACAGCTTTTCCTGGAGAATCGCAGGCATCTTTACCGGCTTTATCATCGGTATCGGTGTTGTTATCATGATCACAGGTGTTGTGCTGGCAGTGACGCTGAAAAAGTGGGGAGAGAAACATCCTTAATCATAACATCAAAGGAGGCGGTACCCGCTTCCTTTTTCTGAAACATCATATGTAACGGTTTTTCCCGGGATCTGTAATACAATGTGGTCGTAAAGGAGGAATGACATGTCAGATATCATCAGAATCAGACCGGGATTTCTATCCCGCATCAGAATTTCAAATGAACAGTTGATTGCCTTATCTTCCCTGCATTACGGTACTGCCGATTCCGAAGGAAAACTGCAGTATGACACCATCGGCGAGCATACGATCCTGTACAACCCGGATTGTATATGCCGCGGCGTGGAGTTTCAGATTCACAATGACAGAGAGGTCATCCTGACGATGAATCTGCCTGCCGCATCTTACGATCTTGAGATCTTCTATGATCTCATCCGCAGAATCTGCGGCCATTTTCACGTCCGATCGTTTCTCTTCAATGATCAGAAAGCAGATCTATCCGATATTCCCGCACTGAAAAAGCGAAGCCGGAACACCTCAATTGCGGCACTGGCGAATATGAAACGGAAACTCAAAACGGAGGATACACGACTGTTCCGCATCTTCGGCGCCCTGCATCCGATTGACATGGGCATCCGGGAGTTTGAGGAGATCCACGATCTGGACAGCTTTCAGCACTTCCTGCATGCAAAACAGAGTGACGGCACCATATGGAAAGTGCCTGAGATCTGTTTCCATAAAGACGGCATTCATACGTTCGGGGTGTTCCGTCTGCGGGAGGCACTGCCATATGCACTGCCCGACAACACGGAGGGGCTGTATCCCCTTACCAATGAATTCTACATCTATGCCGGATATGCGATCATGCGCTACCGGGATGTATGGAATGCCCTGAAACCGGATCTTGTGTATGATGGGGCAAGGCATGTGATTACACTGGATGCGGAAACGATTCAGTCCCTCTCATCCCGCTTCGCCGTTGATCCGGAGACCGGTGAACGTCAGAACGTACCTGTGTATCTTTCAAGAAGAATCATAGACCGTGGTGAGTGGCACGCATCCAAAATCACGGAAAAGAATCTTCCGGTGAAACCGATCAACGCATACAACCACATGGCCACCTTCATGGAATGGGCAAAAAACAACGACATCCTTGACCCAAGACTTCGGGAACACGTTCCCGAACTGTTTGAGGGCAATGACATCCGTCAGATTCTTGACACCTGCCCATACATGGCAAAGTCCATCCTGCTGGGATATTTCAGACCGGAATACCACAGCTTCATTCTCTCATTTTATGCCTTCAACGGGCATGGTTATCCCGATTGTGTGGATCAGACAATGAAAAAAATCCTCCCTGACTACGGCTGTCCGCAGCGTCAGGATGAGGATTACCTGTTTGTCACATACAATGATCACATCAGAAATCTCTTATATGAAACCATTTCAAACGCATTTACTGCCTGGAAAGAAAATATCTGACAGGTTCAGAAAAAGGATTCTCAGCCGAGAATCCTTTCCTTTTGTCTGATTACTTACCGCAGACTGCGTCAGCTGCGTTACGACCGGAAACGAAGATTTCAACGATCGCATTGCCGCCCAGACGATTACCGCCGTGGATACCGCCTGTGACTTCACCAGCCGCATACAGACCTTCGATGACCTTTCCGTCAGTATCGAGAACGTGTCTGTCTGTGTCAACGACGACACCACCCATTGTGTGGTGTGTGGATGGAGCCATGATTCTGACTCTGAGCAGTTCACCATCGAGCTTGTAGGAACCATCTTCACCGACTGTACCGACAGTCACTGTGGACTGATGCTTTGCGACACCGTCAGACGGCTGCTTTCCTGCCAGGATATCCTGGTCGTAAGCTTCGATTGTCCTGTAGATCTCTTCCGGATCCGCTGTCATGTCGAAGTGTTCCATGATCTTGCCGAGTTCTTCCGGAGAGGAGAAGTAGTAAACTCTTTCCTCAACATCGTCTGTGGAGATCTTAACCGGAGTTGTGCCTTCGTATGTGTCATACGGATATGGGAATGTGATCGCTGTTGTTGCGTTTGTGATTTCAAGGAATGTACCCTGAACACCGTTGTATTCAATACCGTTCTGGAATTCGCCGAGGGACAGTACGTCACGTTCAGCGGATTCATCGACGAATCTCTTACCTGTTGTCGGGTTGATGTATACACCGTACAGACCGTTACCGAATGCCAGGTCACCATCGTCAACCCAGGAAATCGGCATCATCTGTGTGAAACCAAGACCTGTTGTGTCCGCACCAGCTGCTTCAGCCATGGTAATACCGGAACCCTGCAGAGAGGAACGGTTTGTTGTCTGTGTTCTTGTTGTGATGTAGGAATCATCCCAGTATTCGTTTTCAGCCGCAACCATGTTGATGTTTGCCGCATAGCCGCCTGTTGTCAGGATGACACCGTCATTTGCGTGAATTGTAACCTTTGTACCATCGTACATTGTACCTGTAACACCTGTTACCCTGCCGTCTTCAACGATCAGATTCTCTGCTGTTGTGCGTGTCATG
Organism: Bulleidia sp.; assembly: GCA_051873755.1. Lineage (GTDB taxonomy): Bacteria > Bacillota_I > Bacilli_A > Erysipelotrichales > Erysipelotrichaceae > Bulleidia. The sequence continues at coordinate 51,331 of JBJEFE010000069.1, forward strand.
ACCTTGTTGGAGGAAGCTGTTTCAGATGTTGTAAGCAGTGTGTTGAGAGTCGGCGCAAAGTATGTGCCCCAGTTGCCCTTTTCCTCGAGTTCACCGTCTCCGTCAACGTCACAGCCGAGGTTGATGTTTTCTCTGTACCACAGAGCACCGATCAGAGTGATCTGCGCACCGTCGTTGAATACGGAACCCTGGTCTTCAAGCCATGTCTTCAGATCATAGCCTTCAGAGCAGAACTGGGAAACCAGATCATAGTCACCGTAGATCCATGCTGTCTTGTCGTTGTTCTGTCTTAAACCGCCGTAGTATGTCTGGAAGATGTGCAGATTGACTGTGGAGAACAGAGTCAGATCTGTTTCAGCAGCGCCTGCCGCAATCTTCCTGTCAGCCCAGTCAACGTAAGCCTGGATTTCCTTCTTCAGAGACTGTAATGTCGGCAGATATTCCGCATGCACACCAGCCTTTGATACGAGGTTGATTTCACCAGGAACATATTCCTTGTCATCGAAGTAGTTTTCATCAAATGGTTCTTCAGACCAGTTGAGGATTGTCTTCAGTGTGTCAAGCTGACCCTGAACAGCCTTGACCTTTGGATATGTCTTGCCGTCATAGCTCCAGACAGCTTCTGTTGCGTCCGGATCTGCCGGATCCCATACAAGGTAATCCATGACAGCCTGGAACTGACCACCGGAAACAAGTGTGTTTCCGCCGACTTCAGCGTTCTGTTCCATAACCAGAACTGTCTTGCCGTTCTGTGCAGCCTGTGCAGCTGCGCCCATACCGGCACCACCGGCACCGACAACGACAACGTCATATGTCTCTTCGATATCGTCCTGTGCTTCATGAACGACTGTATTGGACTGGAATGTATCCATGTTTGTAGCCTTTGCCTGTTCAGCTGCGTCATTCAGCGCATCCTTGATGGCACGGCTTGTGAATGTTGCGCCGGCTACGACGTCAACACCGGAACCGTTGGCTGCGATGGCATCTGCGATGACAATGTCATATGCAGGAGTACCGACATGTGCTGTTTCCTTGGATTCCTTGACCTGAATGTCTGTGATGGCATCCTCAGAGAATGTGACATCCAGAACAACCGGTCCGTTGTAGCCTTCACCTGTACCTGTGTAAGTACCTGCCGTGTAAGCCAGAGCAGCTGTATTGGCTGTACCCTTGGCAGCTTCAATTGCCTTTGCGGCTGCCTGCATCACACCGTTGGATGTGACAGTTGCGCCTGTAACGGCGTCAATTTCAGAACTCTGCTTTTCCTTAATGGCAGCTGCGAGTTCTTCAAGATGTGCTCCGCCGACAGATGGTGTTTCCTTATCACCGACAACCTTGACATCTGTGATCTTGTTCTTGTCAACTGTGATCGTGACGGATACTGTACCACCGAAACCCTGAGCTTCTCCTGTGTAAGTACCAGGAGTGTATGTACCCGCACCGGAACATGCGACTGTTCCGACAGCCATCATGCCTGCGAGTAATACCTTAGAAAACTTTTTCATGATATCCTCCGTTTCATTTACACTTATTTTAAACCTGTCAGCGGCTTACATGTCAAACATGATATACAGACAGTATTCACATTCTGTTCACTTTATGTTCACTGATAAGAAAACATTTCATTGAAGAATGAAATGTTTTACATTGTTTTTGTAACAGGGACGGCCAGTCCGAATCCATACACGCTCTTTCCGTTTTTTCCATAGGAACAGTAGATTCTTCCGGTCAGATCACTCAGTTCAATACCGCGTCTGGCAATCTCATCAAGGAACGGCTGGATCTCCGTTCTGGTGATCGCAAGCGGGTTTTCCTTTTCCATCAGAAATTCAAGTATTTCCGTCTCCTGCTTTCTGTTTGCGGAAGGAATGGATACTCCCAGCTGCTGCAGGTTTTCCTCAAGAATTCCGACGCCGATTCTGACATCCGGATTCTCCTGATTGGAAAGGATGCTTTCCTTTGTGATCTGAATTGTCATATAGCTGTAAGGCATATGATCCACAAGTGTGCGGACATCCAGTTCATTCTGTCTGTCCATCTTCACATTCTTTCCGAATGTGAAGATCTCATAACAGTTGCTGAGATAACGGGAGTGAATCCTTTTTTTCGGATCCGCAAACAACATGCAGAAGGAATGCATGGTGCGCAGTCTCAACAGCAGTTTTTCCTGCCGTTCCATTTCCTCAATGATCCGCTCGATATTCTTCTCCAGCACCGATGCCATGTCCTGGATATCTCCATGCTGTACTTCCGCACATTCCTCCAGCCCGATGCCATAGCTTCGAAGCATCCAGGCATTGTACAGGCTGAACACATCCTCCGGTGTGAAATCACGATAATTGTTGTCCCTGCGGTCTCCCCGGATGATTCCCATCCGGTCATAATAACGGATTCTGGAAGCGGGAAAACCGATCCTCCGTGCAAACTCTGTTACCTTCATGCATAGATTATACTGCATTCTGTGCAGATATTCACATATTCCGTTCTATGAACACCTGTTGAAATTTCAACATTTTTTCTTGACATTCCCATATGTTTGTATAAAGTAGTAATGGTTCACAAAGTGAACTGAATTTGTATGAAAAAAACAGATGAACGCGTTCTGGATGCCTGGGTTGCGATGACCATGGCTGTCGATGCGGAAAGAAGAATCAGCGGAATGACATTCAGCGAAGCCGTCATATGCCACTTTCTCTCCGCAGCCGAAGATCATCAGCTGACCGCATCACAGCTTTGCGAAAAAACACATATGCAGAAATCACAGATGAACAGAACTCTGAATGCGATGGAAGAGAAAAAGCTGATCATCCGGAAACGGTCGGAAACCGATCACAGAAAGATCCTGATCACCTTCAATCCGGAAAATGCCCTCTCCTTCTCATCCATGCATACGGATATTCTGTCCTTTGTCAACGGCATATTATCGCAACTGGATGAAACAGAGATAGAGGAAGCCATCCATATCTTTACAAGGGTAGCCGAAATTGCGGGAAAGGAAACAAAATGATTCGTTTATTAGCAGACTCCGCGTCCGATTGTTCCGCGAAGGATGGGATCACAGTGATTCCCCTTCAGGTTCAGATCAACGGACACGATTATCACGACGGTGTCGATCTCGACCGTAATACATTCTATGATCTTCTGATCCATTCCAGAGAATTCCCAAAGACATCCCAGCCAAGTCCGCAGGATTTCCTGGAAGCCTTCAATCAGGCAAAGAAAAACGGGGATGACCTGATCTGTATCCTGTTGTCCGGTGCTCTTTCCGGCACATACCAGAGTGCGGTTCTGGCAAAAAACATCGTCGATTATGACCGGATCTTCCTGATTGACTCCCGTACCGCATCCTATGCGATCCGCATCATGCTGGAAACCGCAAAGAAGATGATTGCGGAAGGAAACGATGCAGAGACGATTGTCGAAGCAATGGAAAAACTGAAAAGCAGAATCCGGATCATCGCTTCCGTTGATACACTGGATTACCTCTGCAAGGGCGGACGTCTTTCTGCCGCAAGTGCCGCAATCGGAAACCTCGCAAAACTCAAGCCGATCATCACTGTAACCACGGAGGGAACGGTATCGGTCATGGCCAAAAAGATCGGCATGCGCAAGACAATTTCATGTCTTGCAGACTACATGTGCGAACACCAGCCCGATACTGCATACCCTGTATACATGCTGTATACATACGGTACAGACAATGTGGATAAGATGAAGGAACGCCTGGATTCCCTGGATTTCACCATCACGGATACTCTGCAGATCGGCCCGACCATCGGTTCCCATGTCGGCCCGGAAGCCTTTGGCATCATCTACGTTGAAGCATAACCACAAGGTGTATCGAAACGATACATCTTTTTATTTCTGTATGTTCCATATTATATAAACGGGAATATAATTGACGTTCCGGAGGTGTGATATGTATCTGAGTGCTTCTGAAACTGTCATCGTATTCTTTGTCTTTTCATTTTTCGGCTGGTGTATGGAAGTCATTCTCAAAGCCATCCAGCTGCACCGTTATGTCAACCGCGGCTTTCTGATCGGACCGTACTGTCCGATCTATGGTTTCGGGGTTGTTTTCATCATCACAATCATCAACTTTCTGCTTCCCTTTCCCTACCGTATGGTACAGGTGTTCGCCGCAGGCCTGTTGATATGTGGAATCCTGGAATATACGGTCAGCTGGTTTCTGGAAAAACGGTACCATCTGCGCTGGTGGGATTATTCCGATAAACCGTGCAATATCCACGGCCGTGTATGGGCGGGCAATCTGATCCTGTTTGGACTTGGTTCGGTTGTCATTGTGGAGGCGGGCTATCCTCTATGCCGGTTTCTTCTGGATCTGATGAAAGAACCTGTCAAATGGATCCTTTCCGCTGTGATCACTGCCTTCATGTCGGCGGATACACTGATTTCCAGAGCCGCCATGCAGGAAATCCGCAGTGAGGTGGAAGACAGCATATCCGATGAAACAGAAAACATCCGTGAACATATCCGCCTTGTCCTTGCGGAACATTCTCTGCCTGTACGCCACCTTCTCAAAACCTACCCGGCCATGCATGTTTCCAGAGACTATCTGAAACAGAAACTTCAGGAGGCACGAACGGACTTCCTGGAAAAAGCGGAGAAAATCGAAGAACGCCTGGAAAACAATCCCCAGGCACAGCAGTTCAGACATAGAGCACAGGATCTCGGCGCAAAGTTCCGAAATACGGATCATGGTACGAATTCCTCCAAAAAGTAATATAATGAGAATGTTTGTTGAAAAGGAAGGTCAGAAATGGAAAAACATAACGCATATCATTTTCTTGAAAAGCTCGCTTTCGAGCGTGTTTCCGGTTCAGAAAAAGAACTGGAGGCGGCACATCTGATTATTGAGGAATGTGCTTCCGCAGGTGTCAGCGCAAAGATTGAATCCTTTGCCATCCCTGCTCCGAAAGTCACGGATGTGAAGCTGGAAATCACATCCCCGATCACAAAGGAGATTTACTGCACGGGTCTTGGCAAAAGCGGACAGACACCGGAAGAAGGCATTGAGGCACCGTTTGTATACATCCATGGCGGTGAAGATGAGTATATTGCCGATGTCAAAGGCAAAATTGTACTGAGCACAGGCGGTATGAAGCAGGAACTCCGTCAGAAACTGGTTGAGGCAGGCGCAGTCGGTTATATCACAACATGGGGCGGCTACTACGATGATGAGATCATGATCACACAGGTACCGCACCGCTTTGTACGCCTTTCCAAGGATGACACAAGCAGTTTCCCGGGTGTGATGATCAACCTGCGTACCGCCAGGGAACTTCTGCAGGCTCATCCTGAAACCGTACGTATCGTACTGCGTCAGAACGGCGATGCGGAAGGAGAATCCCGCAATGTCGTTGCGGAAATCAGAGGTACGGAAAAACCGGAGGAAGTCGTACTGTTCTCTGCTCACTATGATTCCGTTGAATTCTCAAACGGTGCATGGGACAACGGTACCGGTTCTGTAACGATCATGGAGATTCTGCGTTACTATGCCGCAAATCCTCCAAAAAGAACCGTTCGTTTCGTATGGTGCGGCAGTGAGGAAATCGGTCTGCTCGGTTCCTGGGCTTACTGCACACAGCACAGTGATGAGCTGAAGAACATCATCCTGAATATCAACTTTGACATGACCGGCGTCATCATGGCCAACAACTGCCTGTTTGGCTCCTGTGACAGATCCATCATTGACCATGGCATCTTCATGGGAAAAGTCAAAGGCATTCACTTCCAGTCCCGCATGGGTCTGATGCCAAGTGACTCCACAAGCTTTGCGATCAACGATGTTCCGGCAATGTCCTTCGGTACAATGACGCCAAAAGGCGGTGCAGAAATCCACAGCCGCAGAGATGTCATTGACAACGTCGATCCGGATGAACTCGATACCATCTGCGCATTCGCCTGTGAATTCTCTTCCGATATCGTCAATGCGGTCGTCAATGTCGTACCACGCCAGCTGCCAAAGGAAGCACTCGACGAAAAAGAAAAGATGAAGAAGATGCTAGGTCTCAACTGATCTTCCTCATCTGTACCCCATCCATACGGATGGGTTTTTTGTTTTACTGCATGTACTGCAGGAAATATCCCGCAACACCTTCATCACTGACAGAATCCGCAATGGTTTCCGCGATCTTCTTCAGACTTTCCACACCGTTTGCCATCGCAATGCCATGCCCGGCCTTTTCCAGCATTTCCATGTCATTGACACCATCCCCAAAGGCATAGACATTTTCTCTTTCATATCCGAGTTTCTCAAACACATACTCTACGGCTGTTCCTTTTGTAAAGCCTTTGCGGTATACATCCATGCGGATCAGTCCGGTTTCATACAATACCATCGTAAAGTCATCCTTTAACATGGCATAACAGCGCTTCAGATCCCCGACACTTTCAAACAGCACACAACAGGCAGCTGCCTGAATCTCATCCAGCACATAAATCTCATGTAAGCCTTCCGGTTTTTCCGTCGTATGGCGGAACATCATCGCATGTTTCTGCACATACGGGTCATCATAGCACGCACACCAGCTCTCCTCATGCCCGGAATACATTGCTCTGCCGCCACACTGTTCAAAGCAGGCATCCATCTTCCGTATTTCCGCATCGGAAAACAGATCATCCAGCATGACATCATCATGACATACAATATAATGCCCGTCATGTCCGATAAACCCGTCAAAGTCAATGTCCTCAAACGGTGATTTTCCTCTTGCGGTCGCCAGGAAAATCTCATTGCCCTCTGCCTGAAACGCCTTTAGTGCCTGTACTGTTTTCTCACCCGGTTTCATCACTCCGTTTGGTACATCAATCAGTGTTCCGTCAATATCAAAGAAAGCTGCTTTCCCCATACAATGATCTCTCCTTTTTCGTATTTTCCATGATACACGAAAAAAACACTGTGCGGATTTCATATTCCGGGACACTTCAGAAATCCTTAAGAATATCTTCTTCCGGCCTTAAAACACTCCAGATTCATGCGTGACATAATGAATACACAGACAAAAAGGGAGAAAGCCATGAACAGAAAACGACTGACTGAAATCTGTCCTGCCCTGTTGCCGTTACGGCAGTGGCAGCGAAAGATCATGTTTTATACACAGATGAAGTATGACGGAAGAACCTATGCACAAACGGTTCTGCAGGAGGAACTGCCGCATACGGTCATACAGATTGAAACAAGAATGATCAACCCGAATACCGGTTGTGATATGAAGTACCAGTACAACAAGGCACATAATCTGAAGCTTCTGGCAAAGACGATGGACCATGTGGTAATTCATCCCCACGAAACATTCTCATTCTGGCTGCTTGGCAGGGATGCGGAAAAACACGGTTCCTACAAAGAGGGACTGGTGCTGGAAAACGGGGTTCTGACAGGTGTGAAAGGCGGTGGGCTGTGCCATATGTCCAATGCCCTGTTTCAGGCATTCCTGCATACACCGTTAACCGTGATTGAACGTCATCCCCATGCGATTGATGATATTCCATCCCCTGATCCGGGCACCCCGTATGGGACGGATGCGACGGTCTCGGAAGGATGGCAGGATCTTAAGGTCACAAACAATACTGATGCCAGCTATCAGATACTGATCTCATTCTGTGATGATGACATGAGGATCCGGATTGTATCGGATCAGCCATATCTGAAGATTACCGATATACGCAACGGAAAGGTTACCTACTACAGTAAGGAAGGACATATTTACCAGAAAGCGGAGATTTACAGAGATGAAACGGACATGTTAAGCGGTACGGTCACCACCAGACTGCTGTATGTCAACGAATGTGAAATCGGATATCCGTTGAATCCGGATATCAAAGTGGAGGAAAGATGATGAAACACAAATGCATAGCCGTCCTGTTTGGCGGAAAATCGAGTGAATATGCCGTATCCCTTCAGTCCGCACAGGCGGTTCTTGAACACCTGGATCATACGAAATATGATATTCTGCCCATCGGCATTACCCAAAGCGGAAAATGGTATCTGTATACCGGTGCGTATGAAAACATCGGAAATGACTCGTGGCACACCACCGGACAGATTCATCCGGTCACCATTCATCCGGGAGAACCGGTGATTCTGACAGAGCATGGCTCCTGTACCATCGATGCGGTATTCCCGGTCATGCATGGGAAAAACGGAGAGGACGGAACCGTGCAGGGAATGTTTGAACTTGCCGGCATACCGGTCATCGGCTGCGGTGTTCTTTCATCCGCATTATGCATGGACAAGCAGAGAGCACATAACCTTGTTTCATACCATGGCATTCACTGTGCTGAATCGGTTGTCATCACCGATATCGCACAGGCGAAAGATGCACTGAAAACCATTTCTTTCCCGCTGTACATCAAACCGGTACGTTCCGGTTCCTCCATCGGTATTCACCGCTGTACAGACGAAAGCCAGATTACCGCAGCCCTGCAGGATGCCTTTTCCCATGACTCTCAGGTCATTCTTGAAGAAGAGATTACAGGCATTGAGGTTGGGTGTTCACTCATCGGTAACGATGATCTGATCACAGGCAGAGTGGATGAGATTGAACTGTCATCAGGATTCTTTGACTATGAGGAGAAGTACACCCTGAAGACCTCCTCCATTCACATGCCCGTAAGACTGCCGGAAGCGGAAGAAAAGCGGATTATCGAAACAGGAAAACAGATCTACCGGATTCTTGGCTGCAGCGGCTTTGCCAGAGTGGACATGTTCTACACACCGGATGGGACCATCTATTTCAATGAGGTCAATACGATTCCGGGCTTTACCTCACACAGCCGGTTTCCGAATATGATGAAAGGCATCGGACTGTGCTTTGAAGACGTGCTGGAAAGAATCATCGGGTGTGTCTTATGAGATTTACGGAACAGGATATATACAAAGGGGATCTGATTCTGGTCAACGCCGATCATCCCCTGCATATGGAATACAGCCAGTCCCCGGTACCTGCCGATCCGGCATTCCCGGATATCACTGTCTCATACAGCCTTCAACAGGCATACCGGAATACCATGCATGCCATCCATGCAGGAAACAGAATCGTACCTGTCAGCGGTCTGCGCCCGCATCAGACACAGGTCGACCTGTACAACAGCTCCCTGGAAGAAAACGGCATTGAATTCACACAGAAATACGTCGCAAAACCGGGATGCAGTGAACATGAGACAGGACTTGCATTGGATGTGGGAGAAAACAGGGAACACATTGACTTTATCCGTCCGGACTTCCCGTATTCCGGGATCTGCCAGGTATTCCGTGAAACCGCACCATATTTTGGAATGATTGAGCGTTACGGACGTTCCAAACAGAATATCACGGGCATATCCCACGAACCATGGCATTTCCGTTATGTCGGATATCCCCATGCCTCTTACATCACTTCACAGAGTCTGTGCCTGGAGGAATACATCGATCTGGTCCGTTGTCATCCGATAAACAATCCGCTGTATATCGAAAACCACACGGTATTCTTCATGCCATGGGATCAGGAACTGGTTCTTCCCGCACATACCGGCTTTACATATTCCGGCAATAATGTGGACGGTATGATCATTACCGTTTCAGAAATCCTATGAAACGGAATGTTCTGACAGGCATCGACGCCGCAAGAATCATCGCCGCCCTTCTTGTCATTGCCTCCCATACTGCTTTTCTGAGCTCTGTCAGCTTTTCCGCATTCTTTTTCGTCACCGAAATACTTGCACGCCTTGTCATTCCGTTCTTCGCATTGACATCGGGTTTCTTTCTGATCCGACATTACGCAAAGGATGAAAGTGCACTGTATGCCTTCCTGAAAAAAACAGGCATTCTGTATGCCATATGCATTCTTGCCTATCTGCCCTTCAGCCTGTACAACGGAGCCATCACAATTCCCGTCAATCTGACGGAGATTCTCCGTCTGGTATTCCTGGATGGTACGATGTACCACCTGTGGTATCTCCCGGCTGTCATGATCGGGGCATGCATTGCATGGTTTTCCGTACGGAAGCTGGGGTTCGGGAAGGCTTTCCTGTTCACCGGCATTCTGTTTGTGATCGGAGTCGGCGGTGACAGTTATGCGGGCATCACAAAAAACATTCCGGTTGTCAATACATTGTATGACACACTGTACACCCTGAGTGAACACACCAGAAACGGTCTGTTTTTCACACCGGTATTCCTTGTCTGCGGCGGCTTGCTTCACGAACATAAAGTCAGACTGACACAGATTCAGTGCCTGATCGGATTTGTGTTCTCCTTCCTGCTGTTATCCGCAGAATCCTCACTTCTGTATCACTTCTTTCCATCTCCGTATCACACCATGTTTCTGTCTCAGATTCCATGTATCATCTTTCTGTTTCAGATCCTGCGGAATGTGAAAGTACCGATTACGGGAATGGAGAGAAACCTGTCTGAAATGATGTACCTGGTTCATCCGATGATGATTGTCGGTATACGCCTGATTTCAAGGATTCCCCAGCTTGCATTCCTCAAAGAGGATCCGTATCTGTTTTCCGGCACAGCCCTTCTCAGTGTGACTGCTGGGATAGTATATGCGAAATATCACCTGTCCCATCCACGTATGAAAAGTACCATCGAACGCTGCACACCGGTTGTCAACACAAATGCACTGCGTCATAACATCCGGGCATTGCGGAGTGTCATGCATGAGGACAGTGAAATGATGGCGGTTGTCAAGGCCGACGGGTATGGTCATGACGCCTTTCTGATCGCATCCGAAGCGGAAAAAGCAGGAATACATTCCTTTGCGGCCGCAACAGTTGATGAGGCGATAGCCCTGCGGAAATATGGAATCACAGGTGATATTCTGATTCTCGGATATACCGATCCCACCAGATCAGGACAGCTTGTGCGGTACAACCTGATCCAGACACTGATTTCACTGCCTTATGCAAAACAGCTTTCCTTTCAGAAACGGAAGATCCGGACACATATTGCGGTGGATACCGGCATGCACAGAATCGGTGTGGACGCACAGGATTCGCAGGCCATCCGTCAGATCCTGGCCATGCCGTATCTGAAAGTCGAAGGGATCTTCACACATCTCTGTGCCGCAGACAGTACGGATGAAACGGATGTGCAGTTTACACAATCCCAGATTTCACGGTTTGACACATGTCTTTCCTCCATCCCCTCTTCGCTGCGAAGTCATCTGAAAACCCATGTTCAAAGCAGTGCCGGTCTGCTTAACTATCCGGATCTGCATTATGACATGGTACGTGTCGGCATCAGTCTGTATGGAATATCCGATGAGCGCACCGTCGTACAGCCGGATCTGAAACCGGTGCTTTCGATTCATACGAAAATCGTGCTGAAACGGGATGTCAAAGCCAGGGAGACCATCGGTTACGGCAGAACATATACATGTGAAAAAGACAGTGTCATTGCGGTACTTCCGGTCGGTTACGCCGACGGCATTCCCCGCAGACTGTCTTCGCACAGAAACCTGATCACCGTCAACGGTCAGTATGTGCCGATTGCCGGACGCATATGCATGGATCAGATGATGATCGATGTCACTGACGTCAAAGACGTGCAGGAGGGCGATGAAGTGATCATCTTCCCGGATATGAGTGAAGCCGCCCGCCAGGCAGATACCATATCCAATGAACTTCTTTCCACGCTGCATATACGAAAATGAGCCCGAAAGCTCATTTTTTGTGTTATTTCACATAATACTTCATATAATCCCGGATACTTCTGTTCATCTCCGCAAAGAAGTCCGAATTGTGTTTTCTTTTGCACATGAGTCTGATCCATTCCTCATATGTGTGTTTTCCGGTTTTGTTTTCAAACAGTTTCTTTCTGTATTCCGTATCCATTTCCGGATAGGTATTTTCAGAAACAATATGGGAAAGTGGACATCTGGCAGGTTTGATACGATCGATCTGAGACTGTGTCGGATAACCGAAGATGACCATACAGGCAGGCATGACGCCTTCCGGCAGTCTGAGAAGATCCATGACCGTTTCCCTGTTTTCGACAATGTCTCCGATATAACAGCTTCCAATACCAAGCGAGGCTGCTGCGATTACCGCATTCTATGCCGCAATCGCTGCATCAATCAGGCCCATGAACAGATCCGCAGGTCCCGGTTCTACCGGATCCGCACCCGACTCCTCATATGCCTGTTGCCACTTGAGGGCATCGGCACAGAAGATCAGTACGAGCTTTGCCTTTTCAATCATCGGCTGATGGTCACACGTTTCACTCAACACATGTCTGAAATGTGGATCGGTAATATTGAGAATGGTGTACGGCTGCTGGTTTCCGCCGGTCGGTGCGGCACTTGCGGCTTCGAGAATGGCTGTGATGATTTCCGGGGAAATGTCTCTATCCTCAAAATCGCGGACGGACTTTGTATTCTTCAACAGTTCCAATGTGCTGTCTGTCATAACCCGAGTTCACCGGCAGTCTTTTCAGCCTCATCCAGTACGGACGCAAATACATCCAGGGCTGTATGAATCGGTTCCGGTGTGGTCAGATCCACACCCGCATGTGCCAGTTCATCCAGCGGATATGCACTGCTTCCCATCTTCAGGAATTCCAGATATCCTTCCAGTGCACCTTCTTTTCCATCCAGAATACTGCGGGCGATGGCTGCGGCACTGCAGTAACCTGTGGCGTAGACATATACATAGAACAGATAGTAGAAATGCGGTATTCTTGCCCATTCATACTTCACCGCATCATCGAATACAAGTTCTTCTCCAAAGTATTCGCGGATCAGTTTCTCATACAGTTCATTCAGCACATCCGATGTCAGCGGCGTACCTGCCTCATCCAGCGCATGGGCCTGCTTTTCAAACTCCGCAAACATGGTCTGACGGTAAACCGTGCCCTTGAATCCCTCCATGTACTGGTTGAGCAGTACAAGTCTCTGATATGGATCTGTTTCCTTTTCCAGCATCCTTGAGATCAGAAGATTTTCGTTGACTGTGGATGCGACTTCCGCCACAAACATCGTATAACGGCTGTACTGGTATGGCTGGGTATGGTTGGTCAGCCATGTATGCTGGGAATGTCCCATTTCATGTGCCAGTGTTGATACAGAATCCAGTGTGCCCGTAAAGTTCATTTTGATAAACGGGTTGGAGTCATAGGTCCCTTCAGAGAACGCACCTCCCTCTTTACCGCGGTTCGGCCATACGTCAACCCACCGGTCTTCAAATGCCTTTCTTACTCTGTCAACGTATTCCGTTCCAAGGGGCTGTACGGCATCGATGACCATGTCTTTTGCCTCATCATAGGAATATGTCTTTTCGTTTCCCTGTACAAGCGGTGCGTACACATCATAGTAATGCACTTCATCCAGTTTCAGAAGGCGTTTGCGCAGTTTCACGTATCTGTGCATCAGATCCATTCTTTCATGGACCGTATCGATCAGATTGTCATATACCGATACCGGAATATGATCACTGTCCATCCGCATATTCCGTACGGATTCATAACCTCTGAGTTTTGCCTCAATGCCTGTCTGTCTGACATAACCGGCAAACAGGGTTGTCAGTGTGTTGATATGTTTCTGATATGTATCATAGTAGGAATCAAATGCGTTTTTACGCAATGTGCGGTCATCACTGTTCTGCAGAACAATGTATCCGGATTGGGACACCTCATGTCTGTTTCCCTCACTGTCCAAAGCATCCGCAAATGTCATATCCGCATCCCGCAGTGCTCCGGAAGCCTCATACGGTACATTGAACACCTCGCTCATCGCCGCAAGAACCGCTTCTTCCCTGTCACTTAACATGTGCTGTTTCTGATCAATCAGATTCTTCAGAAGAAAACGGTATTCCTCCACACACGGATCGTTGACGATTGCCTCAAGCACGGCATCACTGTTTGCCAGGATTTCCGGTGAAGCAAAGGATTCCGCCGTCTGTAAGGCAGCCAGTTTTCCACAGACACGGTTGTACATGTTCAACGCCTTTGTATTGCGTGTATCCTCTGTTTTTCTCAGAAATCCATAGCTGTACAGATTCGAGATCTTCCGTTCCACCTCACTCTCGGTTTTCAGATACGCTGCAATATGTTGTGCATCATGCAGAGTACCGCGGTACTGTCCAAGACTTCCGATCATCTCATCTGCCTGCTTCATGGCTTCTTCAAAAGCCGCATCACTTTCAAACAATGTGCTCAGATCCCACATATCCTGTGGATTGATTTCTTTTCTCTCTTTTAATTCCATATTCCAGATCTCCTTTTCCGATTATACAACGGAAAAAAGGGGCTGTCAGAAATAACAGTTTCCGGTTTGATCTGAAAACCGCCATTTCCATACAGCCTCTCATTTATGAATTCTGACAAGACCGACCCCAAGTGCACCCGGTCCGACATGACATCCGATACTCATGGTCAATGGTGCACTGTACAGCGGAAGTCCAGGGAATTCATCCTGCAGTTTTTCCTGCCACTGTGTCTTTTCCTCTTCACTCATGTATGTATATGCCATACCGAGTGCCAGTTCACCATGATCTGCCAGATCTCTGAATCTTGTATCAAGGTCTTTCCGCAGATGTTCACACATGATACGGAACGCCGCCTTCATGCCTCTTGCCTTTGAACATGTGTCCAGCTTTTCCCCCTGGATCGTCAATACCGGTTTGATCTGCAGTAAGGAGCCAAGCATTGCCACACCCGGTGTGATTCTGCCTCCTTTGACCAGATACTTCAGTGTATTGACAGTGATGTAAATACTGGCATCCAGTGCTTCTTTTTCCAGTGTGGTCCGAATGCTTTCCGCGTCCATTCCCGCATCCCGCATATGTATCGCATCCAGTACGGATGCCATCTGGGTAACGGAAATTCTGTGGTTGTCCACAACGTGTACCTTTCCGTCGAATTCACGGCTGAACATGACCGCACTTTCATATGATCCGCTCAATCCGCTTGTCATCGGAATGTAGACAATTTCATCATATTCCTTCAGAATCTGTTTCCACATTCCCGTCACAGCCATGACAGAAGGCTGTGAACTCGTCACATCCGCATCATTGGCCTGCTGTGTATAGAAGAATTCCGTGTCAATATCCTCATTCTCAATATATGTTTTTCCATCAATCACGACAGGCATATTCAACATGAAACATCCAAGTTCCTTTGCCTGTGCAATCGTCAGACCGCAGTTACTGTCGGTCATAATCGCTGTTTTACTCATTCCAAACTACCTCAATTACTTGTACACGTGTAAGATTTTAACAGAATCCAAACAAAAACCCCATTACAGATTTTTCAATGTGTTAAAATAAAACAGAAGATTCATATGGAAGACAGACGGATTCAGAAAACAAAGACACAGCTGCAGAAAACACTGCTTGTTCTGCTGGAAAAAAAGCCATTTGAGAAAATCAACGTAACGGAAATCTGCAAAGCGGCAGGAATCTCACGCATTACCTTTTATGCGCACTACAACGATAAAAACGCATTGGCGGATGACCTGTTTTCCCACTATACACAGAAAGCCTCAAACCTGTTCCATCAGAAACAGCTGGAAAACAATCCGAATGACGATTCCATTCAGAGTTACTGCAATATCCTCGATACCATTCTTGATATTCTGATCCAGAATCACTCCTTCTTTTCCATCATGTCTCCGGACAGGAATCCATACCTGTGCCTGCAGTTATACACAACCGTACTGAAGACAATCGAACAGAGAACGATCATGGAAAGCCACCACCACACCCTGCGGTACTCCCCTCGTCAGATCACCGGATTTCTGTGTTACGGTCTTGCGGGGTTCCTCAATGAAAGCCTTGCGGAAAACATGAGCAGGGACACAATCCGTGCCCAGGCCAGAAAACTGTTGATGGATACGCTTCGTTCCGATGCCATCATTGTCGTAAAGTAAACATGACAGCCGGATTGACTGCCATGCTTTTATTTGAGAAGACCTGTACCCACGATGATTCCGGCTGCGATCATGACCACACCGACCGTGCGGATGATCTTCAGAACTGTTTCCGATGGTTCCGTTTCCCCTTTGTATTTCCATCCTTCGGTCAGATTCCATATCCGCACCGGTGCGAAGTACAGAACAAGACCGATGATGCCCATCACAATTCCCGCAATGATTTCCTGCATACCTGTTCTCCCTGTACCCACAGTATACCGTATTTCCATACTGTTTTATGTACAAAAAAAGAACAGCACATCGTTTACATGCACTGTTCAGAGATATTATTCTTCGCCGTCAAAGCAGTATGTGCACAGTCTGCACTTTGGAAGTCCGATGGACTTTACCATGTCGTTGAGATCATGGTAGCGCAGTGTTGTGAAATTGGAAATACGACGGATTTCCTCACACATGGTCTGATACTTTTCCGTTGTCGGGTCCGCGTATTCCTTCAGAATCTCTTCAGTTATATTTCCGTTTTCCAGTCTGTATATGACTCTTCTTGTGATCAGATCCATTTCGGATGAGGAACGTGAGAAGTTCAGATACTTACAGCCGTACATGATCGGCGGACATGCCGGACGGACATGAACCTCTTCCGCACCGGAGTCATACAGGAACTGTGTTGTTTCGCCAAGCTGCGTGCCTCTGACAATGGAGTCATCAATCAGAAGAAGCTTCTTGTCATGGATGAGTTCCTCAACCGGAATCAGCTTCATCTTGGCAATCATGTTTCTCTGTTTCTGGCTTGCCGGCATAAAGGATCTTGGCCATGTCGGCGTATATTTGATAAACGGTCTTGCGAAAGGAATACCGGATTCATTCGCATAACCGATCGCATGGGCGGTACCGGAGTCAGGAACACCTGCCACGCTGTTGACTTCAACGTTGTTTTCACGGTCTCTTTGTGCAAGCAGTCTTCCGCATTCATTCCGCATGCATTCGACATTGACACCTTCGTATGTGGATGTCGGATAACCGTAATATACCCACAGGAAGGAACAGATCTTCATTTCCTCTCCCGGTGCCTTGACCTGTACGACTTCATCCGGTGTGATGAATACGATTTCTCCAGGTCCCAGATCTCTTTCATGTGTATAACCGAGGTTCAGGAATGCGCTGCTTTCAAATGTCATACAGTAACCGGAGTCCTTCTTACCGATGATGATCGGTGTACGGCCAAGTCTGTCACGGGAGGCATAGATGCCGTTGCGTGTCAGAAGAAGAACACTCATGGAGCCTTCCACCATATTCTGCACATATTCCAGTCCTTCCGGAATGCTGTTTTTGTGGTTGATCAGAGCTGCGACCAGTTCTGTCGGGTTGACTTCACCTTCACTTGTTTCAAGGAAATGTGTGACGCCCTTTTCAAAGCACAGGTCCTTCAGCTGCTGAAGGTTGTTGATACGGCCGACCGTACAGATCGCAAAGGAACCAAGATGGGATCTCACCAGAAGAGGCTGTGCCTCATGGTCGGAAATGACGCCGATTCCCATATTTCCGTCAAACTCCTCAATGTCTTTTTCAAATTTGGTACGGAACGGAGTGTTCTGAATGTTATGAATGGAACGGTTAAAGCCGTGTTCCCCATGCACGACCATACCGGCACGTCTTGTGCCAAGGTGGGAGTGATAATCCACCCCGAAAAACAGATCCAGTACACAATCCTCTTTTACTGCTACACCAAAAAATCCGCTCATGTTTATTTCTCTCCCTTTTAACCGAAAAATCATACCATACACTTTCCGTTTGAAAAACATCACATTCCGGAAAACAGGAATTTTCATATCAGAATCCACCCATACAGAACCGGCACTGCTGTCCAGATTAAGGACATTTTCACGTTTCTGTCCCATTTCTCTGCATTTCGATTATGTTACGATTTCGTTAAACAGATCAGAAAAAGAGTATAAGGAGATTCCCGTGGCAGAATCAGGCATCACAAAAAAGGTACTGGCAGCTTCTCTGAAGAAGCTGATGATCGAAAAGCCATTCGAAAAAATCAGTATTTCTGAAATATGTATAGGCTGCGATATGAACCACAAGAGCTTTTATTATCATTTTCGTGATATGATCACGGAACGGTTTCCGGGTACGGAAGTCACAATAGCGGATATCAGCCCTGTCATACCGGGTCGGACATACCTGCCCCTGTTTACATGGGGAATCACAGATAATACAGGATCTGCTCAGATCCTTTTTTCTGTTCTTTTGTTCTGTTTTGTACCATAATAGACAGGAGTAATAAAAGGAGAACAACATGATCTTACATGATGTGGATGAACTGCTTCTGAAAAAGGCGGAACAGGCAGATCAGGAATTACGGGAGGTATTCGCTGAGATTGACCATACCGCCATGGTCAATTCCGACAGAATTCTTTCCGCATTCATTGAAAACAGAGTATCGTATTCCGACTTTGCGGAAATGAACGGATACGGCAACTATGATGAAGGCAGAGACAAGCTGGAACGGATGTTTGCGGATGTGCTGGGGTGTGAGGATGCCCTTGTCAGGCCGCATATCATGAGCGGCACAAACGCACTGTACCTGACATTCTCTGCCCTTCTCAAACACGGAGACACAATGATCTCCATCACCGGCACACCATATGATTCCCTGCAGGAGATGATCGGTTTATGCGGGAATTCAACACAGTCATTAAAGGCATACGGTGTTGCCTATGAACAGATTGACCTTGTCAATGATGCATTTGATGAGGAAGCAATCACAGAAAGACTGAAGCGCAATGATGTACGCCTTGTCGAAATCCAGAGAAGCCGCGGATATTCCTCAAGAAAATCACTGAATCTTGATCAGATCGGACACGTGATTCAGAGAATCCGTGAAGTCAATCAGGATGTCATCATCATGGTTGACAACTGCTATGGCGAACTGGTGGAGGAAAGAGAACCGGGACATGTCGGTGCGGATGTGGTCGTCGGATCACTGATGAAAAACCTTGGCGGCGGTGTGGCATCAACGGGAGGCTACGTTGCCGGAAGAAAGGATCTGATCGAAAGCATCGCAGATCGACTGACAGCCCCTGGCATCGGAAAGGCACAGGGTGCCAACTTCAACCTGAACAATTCCTTCTTCAAGGGTCTGTTCATGGCCCCAAACGCTGTCGCAAACGCACTGAAGACCGCATGTTTTGCGGCATGGATGCTGGAGGATCTGGGATACCGGAATATCTCACCGAAGTGGAATGAACGCAGAACGGACATCATTCAGACTGTGGAACTTGGTACGGAGGAAAATCTTGTCCGCTTCACCCAGGGAATTCAGATGGCCTCCCCGATCGATTCGTATGTCCGTGTCATGCCTGCCCCGATGCCGGGTTACCCGTTTGATGAGGTTATGGCATGCGGAAGCTTTACCCAGGGCAGCACGATTGAACTGAGTGCGGACGCACCGGTCGTACCGCCGTACACACTGTACATGCAGGGCGGCCTGACATATGAATACGGCAAACTGTCCATCATTCTGGCTCTGGACCGTATCCGCAGATCACAGAACTGACCCTAAAAAGAAATGGTATCGGAACGTCCGATACCATTTTCATATACTTCCGGCCTGCCCGCCGTCAATGCGGATGATGGTGTTGTTAATGTAGTCTGCCTGTGGTGAAATCAGGAAGCGGACAAGGTACGCCACCTCCTCGGGTTTTCCATACCGCCCGGCAAGAATCTTCTCACATTCCTGTTTCAGGAATTCCTCATCATATCCATCCAGTTCATTCTCAGTTCCGATAAACCCTGGTGCGATTGCATTGACATGGATCTCCGGGCTGTACTGCATGGCAAGATTGTGTGTCATGGAATTCAGTGCCGCCTTGGACGCATCGTAGTCAATACTCATCGGATAGTATGTGTTCATGCCGTTGGTGGAGGAAATATTGATGATACGGCCATAGCCCTTTTCCTTCATATGCACTGCCGCAGCCTTTGCACAGTTGTATGCGCCGATCACATTGACATCCAGTGTGCGGCGGAATTCCTCTGTTGTCTTCAGCTGAAACAGATTGGAAAGATCCACTGCCGCATTGTTCACAAGAATATCCACACCGCCAAGCTGACTGTCAACTTCACGGATCATGTCCTGTACCTGGATCTCATCCGATACATCCGCGCATACCGTCATACAGCGTACACCGTATGTGGTTTCGATGTCGTTTCGGATCTGTTCCGCCTCTTTCTCTGAAGTCAGATAATTGACCACGATATCATAGCCTGCTTTGGCCAGTTCATATGCGATGGCTTTCCCGATGCCTTTTGCCCCGCCTGTAATCAGTACTGTTTTTTTCATAAAGCACCTTCGAAAAAAGAGCCTGTGCTCAGGCTCTTGAGGAATACTTACCGTCTTCCGTGGATACGAGAATCTTTTCGCCTTCCTCGATGAACTGAGGAACACGGAGAGAAAGTCCTGTATCTGTCTTTGCGTCCTTTGTCTGTGAGGATGGAGCACCCTTGATGGCAGGTGTTGTTTCAACGACTGTCAGTTCGACCTTATCCGGAACGGAGATTGCCAGAACCTCGCCTTCAAACATCTGTAACATGATATCCATACCTTCAATCAGGAAGTATCTGTTGAAACCGATCTGATCTGCGGACAGTTCATATGTTTCAAATGTTTCCATATCCATGAAGTAGTATGTATCACCTGCGGAATAGGAGTACTGTGCGGACTTCTTTTCAATCATCGCTGTTTCAAACTTTGTGGATGCGTTGAAGTTTCTTTCCTGTGTGGAACCTGTCTTCAGGTTCTTCATCTTTGTCTTCAGAATTGCGGCACCCTTACCAGGCTTGACATGCATGAATTCAATTACCTGCCACGGATCACCGTCTACCATGACTGTTAAACCAGTCTTAAAATCTCCAGCTTCAATTGCCATAATGTATTACCACCTTTTTCTATTGATTGCTACAGGAAAATTATAAATGATTTCCCTCTGAATTGACAACAGTCATTGTGTGATCAGAACAGAGATTTCTTTTCTTCCTGATGGGAACGGATATAGCGTGTCCACCTGATATAACCGTATGTTGTGTTTGTAAAGTAACCGAGTTTCAGCACAAGCAGAACATACTGGCCGGAAATAATATTGATAATGGACTCAAGGGCTGCACAGATATACCATGCAATCCACTGCTCACGCAGACGGAAGAAGATAAACAGACCGTTTGCCACACCGACTGCGGATGCACAGGCATCCAGATAGATCACAGCTGTTTCGACTGCCTTGTTTGTGATGAAGTCTGTCTGAATATCCAGACCTGACAGGAAATAACCGACACCGAATGTCCATACGATGATCGCCAGAATGATCAGAACCTCCTGATACCCCTTCAGACGTCTGACCGCTGTCAGTTCATCACTTTCATCATCCTTGTGTTTGGACCAGTTGATATAACTGAGGATATCAATCGGCAGCCAGAAGAACAGCGTTGTGGCCATGGTCGCGAATCTGTACATCAGTACGAGGCAGATTGCGATCTCGGTGATTTCTACAAGCACCGATACAAGGAAGTTGTAGCGTGACTGTTTGGAAATGAGCAGTTCACACAGAATATTCAGGAACGTATCCAGCAGATACAACAACATGATCACAATACCGTTGACGCCGTTTGCACTCTCCTCCGGGAAGATCACCGCAACAACCGTCGCCAGAACCATGATCGTCAGGAACCAGCATTTCTCATATGTCGTAAACGCCTTTGAAAACAACAGCACCAGTCCTACGGACAGGGAAAGAATCAGAAGCGAAATACCGAGATTGAATACCGGCATTGCCTCATTTGCCATCACACTCTGATAGGTCCTGATTGCTTCATCATGCGTTGGATCCGCATGATCGAAATACAGTGTTTCACCGTTATCGGTTGTATATGCATAGGCTGTAATGGTATCGCTGTCCAGCTGTTCATACTCTTCGTATGTATAGGATACGACCATGTATGCATCCCCGTTTTCGTATGTGACATCACATACCGTGGAATCCTCGTCATAGTCTTCCTCATCCGTATTCCGGACCATTTCCAGCGTACCGTCCGCCTGGATATCCCCAAAGTCCGAATGAACACGGCTGAACCCCATGATGAAAGATCCGCACATTCCCGCAATCAGAAGACAGAGAATGATGATCATCACATTTCTGATCTTATGATTGGGTTCGATATAAGATTTCAGTTTGTCCAACATGTTTTAAACCCCCACAGAATTTTATAACCAACTGTTTTTACATACAACCGCCAATTTCCCTCGTAACCGTTTACATTAAAACAATATGAAAAAGACCGTACAATGTACGATCTCACTGATTCTTCCCTGCTTTCAGTTTTTCCATTTCCACTTTGCTCAACAGGCGGTATGTACCGGGTCTGACATCCAGCTTCAGAAACATGAAACGGATCCGTTTCAACGATGTGACCTGATATCCAAGTGCCTGGCACATTCTTCTGATCTGACGGTTGTACCCCTGTTTGAGAATGATATGAAAGGTATGATCATTGACAGCCCATATCCTGCATGGCAATGTGACGACATGTTTTTCACTGACCGGATTGTAGATGCGGACACCCTCTGACATCTTCTGAATAAAGTCATCCGCGATCACCCTGTCCACTTTCACAACATATTCCTTCTCATGTCCGTTTTCTACGCGCAGGCATGTATTGACAAGATCGCCGTCATTGGTCAGAAGAATCAGACCCTGGGAATCCTTATCCAGTCTGCCGATCGGAAAGATGCGTTCCGGATAGTTGATATATGAGATGATATTGCCTTTGACATGGGTTTCGGTTGTGCATGTTACACCGACAGGTTTATTGAAAAGAAGGACGACATGATCGCTTTTGGGTGTGACCGGTTTTCCGTCAAGCCGCACATCATCACCTTCATTGACAGCCGTTGTCAATGCGGCAGTGATCCCGTTGACGGTAACCTTTCCTTCTTCAATGTATTCCTCCGCCTTTCTGCGTGAACACATTCCGCTGGACGAAATATACCGGTTCAGCCGCATGTTTTCATTCCGGCAATCAGATCCTTCACCTCATCCAGATCTCTGAGAATCCGGTATGTCTTTTCGGCATATTCCGGTTCCGGCTGCTTCATATCCGGGATACAGATGACTTTCACCCCTGCCGCATACGATGCCTGAATGCCTGCCTCGGAGTCTTCCAGTACAATGGCTTCATCCGTATTGACGCCAAGCTTCTCACAGGACTTCAGGAATACTTCCGGGTGTGGTTTTCCATGTGTAACCTCATCACCGCAGATCGAATCATCAAAGTATTCCGTAATCCCGGCAATGGAAAGAATCGAATCCACTCTTTTCCGGTTGGAAGAGGTTGCGACGATCGTCTGATATCCGTTTTCCTTCAGATACTTCAACAATGGCAGAAGTCCCTTTTTCACCGGCACGCCTTCCGTCTCAAACCGTTCCGCCATATAGGCATGAACCTGATCAATGACCGATTCAATCGGGAAATCATTGCCGTATACATCATAGAATCTCTGGAAAATCCCTGCCTTCGGTTTTCCAAGCAATGTAATGTAGAAGTCTTCCGTAATGGTCAGTCCCATTTTACCCATGATGTACTGATATCCTTCAAATGTAACCCGTTCACTGTCGATCATCAGTCCATCCATATCAAAAATCACAGCCTTTAACATGTCATTTACTCCTTTAACTGCCTCCATCATACCATAATCAACCTCCGGTATGTTTTCATGAAACAGAACATATGAGAAAATCAGAACAGAAAGAGGTCGGATATGGATCAGAAACGAACAGGCGCATATATTGCATCAAAACGAAAACAGAACAACATGACCCAGGCACAGCTGGCTGAAAAGCTGAACATCTCCACAAATGCCGTATCAAAATGGGAAAGAGGGCTCAATCTGCCGGATACCGGGCTCATGCCTGAACTCTGTCAGCTGCTTGGCATCACGCTCAATGAGCTGTTTGCCGGAAAGGATATCGAATCACCGCAGATTGTCACGGAAACGGATCACAACCTGTATGAGGCACTGCAGAACAGCACATTCACCCTGCAGGAAAGAATCACGTACTACAGAAGGAAATGGCTGAAGGAACATATGTTCGACATCACTGTTTCTCTGCTTGTATGGATCGGATTCACACTGTTTCTGTTTCACAAAGACAGTACAGCCGGCTTCGCCATTCCTGTTTCCGTCATTTCCGCATTGGCAGTCTTTGTGTACAACCGGAATCGGATGATGATCTACATCGAAGACCGCGCATTCGGAAAACACGATGATTCATATTGACTGTTTTCACAGCCGGCTATGAAGTTGTATCAGTTACTGATATAACCTGGAGGGGACATGGATACACGTTTTTCAATTGCAGTACATGTGCTGATCATGATCCGTGAATCCGATCATCCCGTCACATAGGAAATGATGCCGGCTATATCCACAGAATACTGTCCGGACTGAAAAACAGAGGCATCATCACAAGTCACAGAGGTTCACCCGGTTATGCATGATATGTTCGGAGCGGTTGAGGCCATGTTTGCCGGAAGCCTGCAGAATCAGACACCCTGCGGATTGTATCGATGACATGAAGAAAAGATTGGAGAAGAAATCATGAATGTATCTGAAATTGTATTCAGTCCGACAGGTGGAACACAGAAAGCCGCTGGAGTCTTTCGCGGATCAGATCATGAACAACCTGAATACAAGACCACAGATTCCTGGTAACCGGCCATATAAAAAGGCAGGTGGAGGCCTTGTACCAAAGCCGACATCCGCATGTACAAAGTGCGGTATCTGCACAGCTTCCTGTCCGGTCAAAGCGATCAGTACATCTGACTTCAGTGCGAACTCCAAACTGTGCATTTCCTGCATGCGCTGTGTGGAACAATGCCCGGAACACACAAGAAGTGTCAATAGGGCAATGGTGAAGGCCGCCGCTCCGGCAATCCGGAAAGCATGTTCCATACGGAAAGACAACGAACTGTTCCAGTAATTCCGACAACAGGGAAACCTGCTGTTTTTTATAAAAAAGGGCAGACACCGAATCAGATCAGTGCACTGCCGCGATCGCAGATTGTGCGTATTTCCTCTTTCTTCCCGTCGATCACAGGCTGAAGTTCCTTCCGTTTTTCCCTGATGGTTCTGCGGTAGATAAAGTATGGCTGAATCACGCAGAACAGAAACGGCACAAACATGATCATACCGATCAGAATATGATGTATCAGAGAATATAATGCAACGGCACCGCATGCGACACCTGCCATTGCGACAGTCAGTGCATACATGGTCGCATTTGAAACAATGGACTGTTCCAGTGTTTCAATCTCCAGTGCGCATGCCTCAAAGTTTTTCTGAAGTCTTGTCAGTTCCATTCTGTTGATCAGTCTTCGATCTCTGCGGAACATGATGGTTACAGTCAGTGGGTTTTCATATAACTTCGTCACTTCCGACTTTTCCCATCCAAAACATGCATAACAGGTAAGGTATGCATCGATATCCTGCTGGGTTGCCTGTACCTGCATGTATTCATATACGGTATTATTCTGTTCCATTTATCCCATCCTTTACCGGCAGGATCACCGTAAACCTGCTTCCGATACCGGGTGTGCTTTCCACCTGAATCTGTCCCTGCGACAGTTCCACAATCCGGTGTACAAGTGCCAGCCCGAGTCCGTTGCCTTCGGTCGCATGTGAACTGTCACCCTGATAAAACTTTTCAAAAATTCGTTTCAGCTCCTCTTCACACATTCCACACCCGCTGTCTTCCACCACAACCGTCACCGTTTCATCATCCGCTGTCTGTTTCAGACTGACCTTACCGCCTGAAGGTGTAAACTTGAAGGCATTGGACAACAGGTTGGTCCATAGCAGATCCAGCAGGCCCTCATCCGCGCTGATCATCCTGCAGTCCTCCATGTCCACATCAATCTCAATGTTCTTTTTCTCCCAGATGCTTTCAAACTGCACAAAACAGCTTCCCAGCTGTGATACAAGATCATATTCAGACGGAACAGGATGAATGACCTGCTTTTCCAGCCTGTTCAGTTTCAGCATGTTTGTGATCAGACTGGACAGTCTTCGTACTGCCGTAAGAATGTTTTCCGTACATTCTTTTTTCCTTTCCTCACTGATGCCTGTCTTCAGCAGTTCCGCATTGTTCTGAATGACTGCCAGCGGTGTTTTGAACTCGTGAGAAACATTGGAAAAGAAATCCGTCTTCAGTGTTTCCACACTGCCCAGCTCCTCCACCATTTTATTGAAATCCTGAATCATGACGTCCAGGTAATCCAGTCTGTCCGATGTATGCAGAGGTGTGATGTATACGGAAAAATCACCACGGGCAACCCTGTCGGCAGCCACTGCCAGCTCTTCCACCGGTTTCTCATAGTTTTTCCGTACCATATATGCCGTATATACCGTCAGTACAACCGCCACAAATGCCCAGTATATCAGCGGAATCATTGTCTGAATCAGCTCACTCCAGACAAGTGTCTCCGCAAGTACAAGCAGGCCCATATGCATGCCTGACATCAGAAGCAGAGTCAGATAGAACATACAGAAAATGGAGATGCGGAAACCCGAATGATTCACCCGGTTCATTTCAGCACCACCTTGTATCCAAGACCTCTGACAGTTCGGATTTCCAATTCCTCACAGCCTGAAAACTTCTCACGCAGTCTTGTGATATACACATCCACTGCTCTCAGACTTGCGTCACTGTCCAGTCCCCAGAATTCATCCATCAGCTGGGATCTTGTATATGTCTTGTTCGGATAGGAAAGAAGCTTGTATATGATATTGAACTCTCTTGTCGTAACAGGGATTTCCTCCCCTTTGTATTCCGCACTCATCGCATCGGCATCCAGGATCAGTTTTCCGACCGTCAGTTTTCTTTCCATTTCGATATTCGCTCTTCGCAGCAGCGCCTTTACCCGCATCAGCAGCTCATCCAGGTCAATCGGTTTGACCATATAGTCATCAATTCCAATCTGGAATCCCCTCTTCTTGGATGTCAGATCATCTCTTGCGGACATGAAAAGAATCGGGGTAAACCGGTTGACATTGCGTACCGCCTCCGCAAATTCATATCCGTCGATTTCCGGCATCATAATATCGGAAATGATCAGATCATACAGCGTATTGTACATCGCATCATACGCTGACCTTGCATTCAGGCATCCCTTTGTTTCAAATCCGTTATCGTACAGATACGTGCATACCGCCTGATTTAATGCCGTATCATCTTCCACTACAAGTATTCTGACCATGATCACACCTCGTATCTTCCTATATTATGAACGAATCCTGCCTGTATGTGTTTCAGAATTGTTAAAAAAAGACGGGTTGTCCCGTCTGAGATCAGTCGTGAATTCCCCTGACCAGCGGAATCAGGCAGATCAGCAGTACAATTCCGATCAGTCCGACAATGATTCCCTGTACCAGCATGTCGAATACCATGACCATGCACATGCCTGCACCAAGTACCAGTGCACCGGCAACACCGAGGATTACCGTAAAGACTGTTTTGGCACTCAGCTTTACGATCAGGCTCTTGCCTTCCATCTTACGGCGTACCATAACCATAATCAGCAGTACAACCGCGCCGATCACACCGATGATGACACCCTGATTGAATGCGTTCCATTCCTCAAGCATTGTCATGCACATACCCATCGCAAACAGTACAATTCCGATTGTACCGATAATCAGTGAAACAAAATTCTTCTTTGACATCTTACTTTTTCTCCTTCAGTCTCTTCTTCGCATCTTCTGCTGTTTCCCCTTCCTTTGTCAGATACTTCTCCACAAAGGAATCCTCAATCTTCTGATAACCACCGACAACCGCACTTTCAATCTTCTGATATCCCTGTTCAACTTTCTCCGCAATCTTTTCATTTGCCTTTACAAAATCAGATTTACGCATATTCTTTCCTCCTGTTGACGGTGTCATATTACTTCGGGATTGTTTCCTGAATGTTGATGAATTGTTTCAGAAATATAAACGGAACATTTTTTCCACAATTCCGAAACAAATGAATTTCCTCATTCTGTTTCCATACAAAATGAGCGTAATCAGGGAGGGAATCATGAAAAACAGAAGTTACAGACACTGTCTCATCGTATGTCTGATGTGCTGCCTGCCGCTGCCTCAGTCGGTCTTTGTATCAATTCCATGGGTGTATTCTACAGTCCGGGATCCGAAAGCACCGGTACACTGCGGGGCACATTCACATGCACGCAATCCCGCAGGCCATTGCTCGGCATCTTTCCTCTCTTACCGGAAGTCTCGGTTTATCCACTGCCACCGGTGCTGCTTTGATGTCCATGCTCAGAAACATTTCCACAAAACTTCTGATCGGTATTCTTTCTGATCAAATCGGAGCGGTCAATATCTGCACCAGTATGAATGCCCTCAATGTCATATCCCTGGTCATGACGATTGTCAGCATCACCTCGCAGAATACTGTCCTTCTGATGACAGCTTTCCTCTGTCTGGTTCCATCTTTTCTGTCGCCCATCGGTTATGCCTATGACATACAGGTACATACCTGTATGTCATATTTGCGGCAATCGCCGTTCATCTCTTCAATCTGTTCATGATCCACCAGATCGGAACATGTGTGCACAAAGAACAGGCTTGAATCAATCACCTTCCATTCCGGAAGGTATTATTTAGATCTTCCCATTCTGTGATCAATTCATGTTAGAATATCGCAGGGGTTAATTATGAGTGAAACAAAGAAAATGAATCCGCTGGGTTTTGAGCCGGTGGGAAAACTGCTTCGACGTTTTGCGGTGCCGAGCATCATCGCAATGCTTGTCGGAGCTTTATATAACATTGTGGACCAGATCTTCATCGGCAACAGTATCGGTGAACTGGGCAATGCGGCCACAAATGTTGCCTTTCCTTTAACAACCGTATGCACGGCATGTGCACTGTTGTTGGGTGTAGGCTCCGCATCCGCCTTTAACCTGTCACTGGGAAGAAACCAGAAGGAACATGCACTGTACTATATCGGCAACGCCGCATCCCTTCTGTTTTCCTTCGGTGTTCTGCTTTCCGTGATTACATTGCTGTTTCTTAAACCGCTGCTGATGTTCTTCGGATCACCTTCCAACGTTCTGCCGCTGGCACAGGAATATGTCCGTATTACCGCTTTCGGCTTTCCGTTTCTGATTCTGACTTCCGGCGGTTCCCATCTGATCCGCGCTGACGGCAGTCCGTCCTATGCGATGTTTGTCAGTATTGTCGGTGCTGTGATCAATACAGTCCTTGATCCACTCCTGATCTTTGTATTCCACATGGGCATGAGCGGCGCAGCCATCGCCACCGTTGCCGGTCAGATCATTTCCGGTATCCTTGTCATCCGGTATCTTCTGCACTACAAGGCAGGAAAACTGACAAAACAGCATCTGATTCCTGATGTGAAATACTTCGGTTATGCATCAAGC
>JBJEFE010000070.1:0-6817 GCA_051873755.1 Bulleidia sp.
AGGGAATGATGAGCCTGGATGAGGTACTTGCGGAATGTAAAATGAGTAAGTCGACCTTCTATAAATATGTAAAGACACTGAATCTGTAATATCGATCGATCCGGATGGTAAAAATCCGGATTTTTTCTGTTTTTTTGGAACAATTCGAAATCGCCGGTAATAACTATAGTGTGGGCTGCGGGGAGCGTGTGCCCTTAGCCTTCAGAAAGGAGGTGTGAGTGATGGATAAAAAGACATTCAGGAAAATTCTGCAGGACAGAGATATTTTTCGAACCGTGGTTTCACCGGCATTGAAAAATGAGTTTGAAATCAATGCTGAACAGCTGCGCGTACTGAATCTTGAACATCTGATCCGTTTTCTGGATGATGAGGAGGGTCATCTGACTGATGCGTATGATCAGATTGTAACGATGCAGGATGACAGCTGTATCTACTGTGCAGGGTTCATAACGGATGATATCGATGATCGGACACTGTTTATGCACATGTTTGATCTTATCCTGACGTTGTGCATTGTGTATGATCAGGTCGCGTTGATTCATGACACAATGGACAACATGGAAAGAGAGAAAAAGTACATTGTTCCGGTACTCATGAGAATGACAGGAACCCCCGGGATCGAACAGGGAAAACTTCTGAACTGATCGTTATCACAATGTTTTCATATCATTTTCTTTGAAAACATTTCCATCGTGTGGTAATGTACAGGAACAGGTGGGGATAGATGATATGAAAATGAGACACATTCAGGAACTTCCGACACCGGAAGAACTCAAAGCGGCTTTCCCTTTATCCGAGGAAATCCGCCGTATTAAAGCAGAAAGAGATCAGGAGATTGAAAATATCTTTACAGGGAAGGACAATCGACTGATTCTTGTGATCGGACCATGCAGTGCGGACCGTGAGGATGCGGTTCTTGACTACATGGAACGACTCGCATCTGTTCAGGAAAAAGTAAAGGATAAAATATTCATGATTCCGCGAGTCTATACAAACAAACCGCGTACAAAGGGGACAGGATATAAAGGCATGCTGCATCAGCCTGACCCGCATCGTGGTGAGGACATGCTTGCGGGCATCATTGCCATCCGTAAATTACATACGGATGTTATCCAGAAGACAGGTTTCACATGTGCTGAAGAAATGCTGTATCCGGAAAACCACGCATACCTTTCGGATCTGCTGGCCTATGTAGCGGTTGGTGCACGCAGCGTTGAAGATCAGCAGCATCGTATTACCGCCTCCGGAATCGGTATTCCGGCAGGTATGAAAAACCCGACAGGGGGAGACCTGTCGGTCATGATGAATGCTATTACTGCTGCCCAGGCAGCACAGAAGTTTGTATACCGTGGATGGGAAGTCGAAACCGACGGCAATCCGCTGGCACATGCCATTCTGCGCGGCTATGTGGACAAGTTCAACAACGCTCATGCCAACTACCATTACGAGGATCTGATGGAACTGTACAGCCTTTATCAGAAGGCGGGCCTTGTCAATCCGGCGTGTATCGTTGACTGCAACCATTCAAACTCCGGTAAGAAGTTTGATCAGCAGGTGCGTATCGCAAGAGACGTCATGTACTCCAAGCGTATTTCAGCGGAGATCAACAGCCTTGTCAAAGGTCTGATGATCGAAAGCTATCTGGTTGACGGATGCCAGCCGACGGATGGTAATGTGTATGGCCAGTCCATCACCGACCCATGCCTTGGCTGGGAGAAGACCGAACAGCTGATCATGGATCTGGCGGATCTTGCCGGGTAATGTCTGAAATAGATTACTTTCTAAATAATTACTTTGATTCTGTTTCTCTGCAGAATCTGCAGGACTTTCGACGGTATTTCCGCGTCGGTTATGACGCAGGAGATACCGTTTTTCAGATTCAGCGGATTGTTTCCGGATGTTGAAAACTTCTCGCTTTCCGTCAACACAATGACTTCCTGTGCCTGCAGCGCCATATCACGCACTGCCTGGGCACGGTCACAGTCCATGTTTGTAAATCCGACCCGTGGGGAATACCCGTCGGTACCGATGAAGAAGCGGGACACGAACCAGTTTTCCGCACACAGACGTACAAGCGGACCGGTGTTGACCTGGGAATCCTTCTGATAGCTGCCGCCCAGAAGAATGACGGATGTATCCGGACATGGTGAAATATACGATGCGATAAAGGCACTGTTTGTAATGATTGTCAGATTCTTTCTTGTATGGGCAAGGGTATCGGCCAGAATTGCACAACAGCTGCCGCTTTCGATCATGATCGTATCCCCGTCATGCACAAGCTCCGCCGCCTTCTGTGCAATCTTCTTCTTTTCCTCATAATGACAGGCAAGTCTGCCGTTCATATTGTCAGGATTGATGAGTCTGGCAATCCCGTGTTCTCTGACAATCAGTCCCTTTTCCGCCATTGCATCCAGATCCTTCCGGACTGTAACCTGGGAAACGGAAAGAAGGCGGGCAAGCCGTGTGACTTCCGCACTCTTTTCCTCATTCAGTATTTCAAGTATTTTTGATATGCGTTCCTGCATAACTCCTCCTGTCAGAAGAAGGCATCGATACCTTCATTTCTCATGATTTCCAGATATTCCTGCAGATCCTCTCTGTGCAGGGCAGGGATATCCCGGTAACTGTAATCCTTTCCAAGCAGATCATATTTGTTTTCACCGAACTGATGGAACGGCAGAAGCTGTACTCGTGCTGCCCCAACCTGTTTCAGCACATCCGCAAAACCCCTGGCATCAGCCGTTTCCGCGTTGAATCCCGGAATGACAGGAATTCGCGGCAGTACCTGTTTTCCTGTTTCAATCAGATGTTTGAGGTTGCCAAGAATCCGTGTGTTTTCAACGCCTGTTCCCTTCAGATGTTCTCCACAATCATAGTGCTTGACATCAAAGTACACAAGATCCACGTACGGTACAACCTGATCCAGGATCTCCTGCGTCGTATAACCGGTTGTTTCGATACATGTGTGCAGTCCCTGATCTTTTGCGGCTTTCAGTAATGCCTGTGCAAACTCCCACTGCAGAAACAGCTCGCCGCCGGATATGGTCATTCCGCCGCCGCTTTCCTCATAGAAATCAATATCCTTCATGACTTCTTTCATGATATGTTCCACGTCTGTTTCATATCCTTCCTTTTTCAGTGCGGAGCCGGGACATTCCGGTATGCATTTCCCGCATGCATCGCACATCAGATGGCTGATCTGAACTCTGCCATCCTGCAGGGATACCGCATGTACAGGACATGTTTCAATACAGTGCATACAGTGCACACATTTCTTTTCATCATGGAACAGCTGTGATCGCACCATCTGGCTTTCCGGGTTGGCACACCAGCGGCAGTGCAATGGACAGCCTTTGAGAAAGACGGTGGTGCGGATGCCCGGACCGTCATTGACACTGAATTTCTGAATATTGAAGATCGTTCCTGTTGTTTTCATATAAAAATTTCCTTCGTTTACAGTCGGATTATACCATGTACAGATTCGTTTTCAAGTACAATCAGTTACGAATGAAAATATGAATGCAATTTCCAAACGTTGAAATTGACAGAAACCATCTTTTCAATTACATTTGAAATGGACAAACCGATATAAAGTATTACGAATGAAAGGGAAAACACATGGAACGTACAGAACACTTCGGAAAACTGACGGAAAGAATGCAGAAATTCCGTACACAGGTACTCAATGAAAAACCGTATATTGACGCACAGCGTGCGGTACTGGCAACACAGTCATACAGAATAACACAGAACCAGCCGCGATACATGGTCAGAGCGCTGATGTTGAAGAATATCCTTGAACACATGTCCATCTATATTGAGGATGAGACACTGATTGTCGGCAACCAGGCAACCAAAAACTGTAATGCACCGATCTTCCCGGAATATACGATGGAATTCGTACTGGATGAACTCGACCTGTTTGAGAAAAGAGACGGTGATGTGTTCTACATTACCGAACAGACAAAACAGCAGCTGCGTGATATCGCACCGTTCTGGGAAAACAACAACCTCCGTGCAAGAGGCGAAGCACTTCTGCCGGATGAAGTCAGCGTATTCATGGAAACCGGTGTGTTCGGCATGGAGGGGAAGCTCAATGCCGGTGATGCTCACCTGGCAGTCAACTATGAGAAGCTGCTGAAGTACGGCCTGAAGGGATATGAGGAAAGAACACGTCAGCTTCAGAAATCCCTGGATCTGACCGTACCGGAAAACATCGATAAGAATGTATTCTACCGCTCTGTACTGACGGTCATTGAAGCCGTGCACACATTTGCTCTGCGCTATGCAGAACTGGCGGAACAGATGGCGGAAACGGAAAACAATCCGGCAAGAAAAGCGGAACTGCTGGAAATTGCGGATGTCTGTTCAAAGGTTCCGTATGAACCTGCACATACCTTCCATGAGGCAGTGCAGTCTGTCTGGTTCATCCAGCTGATCCTGCAGATTGAATCCAACGGCCATTCCTTAAGCTACGGCAGATTTGACCAGTACATGTATCCGTATTTCAAAGCAGACATGGACAGCGGACGGATCACAGAACCGCAGGCACTTGAACTCCTCACAAATCTGTGGATCAAGACACTCACCATAAACAAGGTCAGATCCCAGGCACATACACTGTCTTCCGCCGGTTCACCGATGTATCAGAACGTCACCATCGGCGGTCAGACAACCGATCACAAAGACGCGGTCAACGATCTGAGCTTTCTTGTGCTGCAGTCCGTGGCACAGACAAGACTCACACAGCCGAACCTGACGGTCAGATATCACCGCAATCTGAATCCGAAGTTCTTCGATGAATGCATTGAAGTCATGAAACTCGGTTTCGGGATGCCTGCTTTCAATAATGATGAGGTTATCATTCCATCCTTCATCAACTGGGGTGTCAAAGAAGAGGATGCCTACAACTACAGTGCCATCGGATGTGTGGAGACAGCTGTTCCCGGCAAATGGGGTTACCGCTGCACAGGCATGTCCTACATCAACTTCCCAAGACTGCTGTTATGCGTGATGAACGACGGTGTTGACCTGACAAGCGGAAAGCGGTTTGTCAAAGGACACGGCATGTTTACAGACATGAAGTCCTATGAGGAACTGATGCGGGCATGGGACGAAAGCCTGCGTGAAATGACAAGATACAGTGTCATTGTGGAAAATGCGATTGACAAGGCAAGCGAAAGGGATGTGCCGGATATCCTGTGTTCCACCCTGACGGATGACTGCCTTGGCAGAGGCAAGTCTATCAAGGAAGGTGGTGCGGTCTATGACTTCATCTCCGGTCTGCAGGTCGGTATCGCAAACATGGCAGACTCTCTTGCGGCAATCCGTAAGCTTGTATTTGAAGAAAAGAAGATCACCCCGCAACAGCTGTGGAATGCGATTCTGGATGATTTCACAACAGAAGAGAACAGAAAGATTCAGAAGATGCTCATCGAGGATGCACCGAAGTACGGCAATGACGATGACAGCGTGGATCAGCTTGTTGTGGAAGCCTATGAACCATACCTGGATGAAATATCCAAATACCCGAATACCAGATACGGCAGAGGTCCGATCGGCGGAATCCGCTATGGCGGTACATCGTCCATCTCCGCCAATGTCGGTCAGGGTATGGGCACCATGGCAACACCGGATGGAAGAAATGCACGGGAACCTCTTGCGGAAGGATGTTCCCCGGCTCATAATTGTGACAGACACGGTCCGACTGCGGTGTTCCGCAGTGTCTCCAAGCTGCCGACGGAAAAGATCACTGGCGGTGTTCTGCTCAACCAGAAAATGACGCCTCAGATGCTTTCCACACAGGAAAACAAGATGAAACTGGAGATGCTGATAAGGACATTCTTCAACAGACTCCATGGCTACCATGTTCAGTACAACATCGTATCCAGGGAGACTCTGATTGATGCCCAGATTCATCCTGAAAACCATCAGGATCTGATTGTACGTGTTGCCGGATACAGCGCATTCTTCAATGTGCTGTCCAGAAAGACACAGGATGATATCATCGGAAGAACCGAGCAGACATTGTAAGAAACAGGAAGAAGGAAACAGATAAATGAAATTACTGATTGATGATGCGGATATTACAAAGATCCGTAAACTCTATGACCTGTATCCGATTGACGGTGTGACCACAAATCCGACCATTCTTTCCAGAACAGGCAGAAATCCAAAGGAAGTCCTGGATGAGATCCGTTCTGTCATCGGAGATGATCTGCTGTTTGTACAGGCGATTCCGGAAGATGCACAGGGTATGGTGGAAGATGCCGAAGCGATCGTAGAGGCCTTTGGAAAGAATACCGTCGTCAAGATCCCTTGTGATCCGCAGGGATTCAAGGCAATGAAAATCCTGAAGGAAAAGGGCATTACCACATGCGGGACAGCGGTATATACACCAATGCAGGCATACCTTGGCGCCAAGGCAGGTGCCTCCTATGTAGCGCCGTATGTCAACCGCATTGACAACATGGGGTATGACGGCGTTGAGATCACAAAACAGATTCATGAGATTCTTGTCAATAACGATATGGACTGCATGGTCCTGGCGGCTTCCTTCAAAAACTCCCAGCAGGTGAAGGAGCTGTGTGCTTACGGCATCGGAAGTGCGACGGCAGCGCCGGATGTCATTGAAGGCTTTGTCAGAAACGCTGCCATTGATCAGGCAGTCGCAGACTTCAGAAAAGACTTCTACACCATTGACGGTGAGAAGTCCATGAAGGATTTCCTGAGATAACACAAAAGGATATGTACGCACATACCCTTTTATTATATAGGCAAGAATACCCCGTCTGTAATCTCTGATTCAGGCGGGGAT
>JBJEFE010000071.1:0-6788 GCA_051873755.1 Bulleidia sp.
CTGTATGTGATCATGCACAGGCTTACTTCGAAATTCACGCTGAAAACTATTAAGAAGCAGGAAAGAGGAAATCAGAACAGTTTCCTCTTTTTTCTGAACAATACCTCAAAACTGTCACTCTTTCATGATTGTTGGAATTGTGGATTGGTGCTATTGTATAGTGCGTTATCAAAGAGGGGAAAAACTATGAATTCATTCATGATATATGTACTGTTCGCTGTTGGCCTTGTACTGATTGTCAAGGGCGGCGACTGGTTTGTGGACGGTGCCTCCTGGATTGCGGAAGTTACCGGTATCCCGAAATTCATTATCGGTGCCACGATTGTTTCCATCGCGACAACATTACCGGAAATCATCGTTTCCACCATTGCGGCTGTGGAAGGTCACAGCGTCCTGGTATCCGGTGCAGCCAATGCGGTTGCACAATCCCAGGGCAAGGTGTCCATGGCAATCGGAAACGGTATCGGTTCTGTCATCTGCAACACCGCGCTGATCATGGCATTAAGTCTTGTCTTCATGCCGATTAAAGTGAATAAAAAGGACTTCACGCCAAAAGCCGTACTGCTTCTGGCAAGTGTGATTGCCCTGTTTGTTCTGACCATGGGCGGATCTCTTTCCATCATTGGTGCAGGTGTTCTGCTTGTCATCTTCATTCTGTTCATGCTGGAAAACATCCGTTCCGCAAAATCACAGCCGGATGAGGAAACAGATGAAAAGCCGGAAGTCACGAAAAAGGACATGTTCATGCATATTGCGATGATTATTGTCGGTGCAGTATGTATCGTCATCGGTTCCAATCTGCTTGTCAATTACGGTACGGAAATCGCAAGAATGCTTGGCGTATCCGAAGCCATCATCGCTGTCACAATGGTAGCCCTTGGCACATCCTTACCGGAACTTGTTACAGCCATCACATCCATTGTCAAAAAGCAGGCATCCATGTCCGTCGGTAATGTTGTCGGTGCCAATATCATCGACGTCACCCTGATCCTTGCCATCTGTTCCTTTGTCTATCGTGGAAACCTTCCTGTTTCCACCATCAACATTTACCTGGACTTCCCTGTTGCGATACTCGCATCTGCCATTGCGGTCATACCACCTGTCATCACAGGAAAATTCCACCGTTATCAGGGAATTGCATTACTCTGCCTGTATATCGCATATCTTGCAATCGTCATCGCAGGAACACCATGGTATCTGAGCCTGTTTGGCCTATGATTCTGACATACGGGAACCCGTATGTTTTTTTCTGCCTTTTCAATCATCAGATCATTGTCTTATCAGGCGAAATCATTCATTTTTATCATTTTCCGTTGATTTGGTCGTATTTTACATATAGAGTATCCGCTGTACACATGTTATGACATTTCCTTATAGAAAGCACACCTGGATACGTTATAATACATATACATTACAGGAGACCAATCATGTATACAGATCAGAATATATTCACAGGTATCAGTGCAGAGAAGAAAATCTGCCTTCCCTTATCCAAAGCCAACAGGCATGGCCTGATTACCGGTGCCACAGGCACAGGTAAAACAACAACCCTGAAAGTACTGGCTGAAGGTTTTTCCAATGCCGGTGTACCGGTATTCCTTGAGGATGTCAAAGGAGATCTTTCCGGCATGATGCAGGAAGGAATTGAAAAACCATGGATGACAACAAGATGTGAAGAAGCCGGCATTCCTTATGTTCCTCAGGCATTCCCGACAGCCTTCTGGGATCTGAATGGGGAAAAGGGAACACCGGTGCGTGTTACCGTATCAGACATGGGACCGGTGCTTCTTGCAAGACTCATGAATCTGAGTGAAGTACAGGAGGGTGTACTTTCGATCGTATTCCATGTGGCGGATGATAACGGGCTGTTATTGCTCGATCTCAAGGATCTGAGAACCATGCTGACGTATGTCAATGACAACAGAAAAGAGCTCACTGCATCCTATGGCAATGTATCCTCACAATCCATCGGTGCCATTCAAAGGGCATTA
Source organism: Bulleidia sp. (assembly GCA_051873755.1). Taxonomy (GTDB): domain Bacteria; phylum Bacillota_I; class Bacilli_A; order Erysipelotrichales; family Erysipelotrichaceae; genus Bulleidia. The sequence continues at coordinate 1,992 of JBJEFE010000071.1, forward strand.
TTGAAGCTGGAAGATGAAGGTGCTGACCGTTTCTTTGGTGAACCTGCACTTGCAATCAGTGATCTGTTCCGTACAGACCATACAGGCAAAGGCTTCATCAACATTCTCTCTTCCTCCTCTTTGATCCATTCCCCTTCTGTTTACTCCATGTTTCTGTTATGGATGCTTTCCGATCTGTTTGAAAAACTGCCGGAAGTCGGTGATTGTGATAAACCAAAGCTTGTATTCTTCTTTGACGAGGCACATCTGCTGTTCAACGATGCACCGAAAGCACTGATCGAAAAGATTACACAGACCGTTAAGCTGATCCGATCCAAAGGTGTCGGCATCTGGTTTATTTCACAATCCCCATCGGATATCCCGGATCCGGTACTATCCCAGCTTCAGAACAGAATCACGCATGCCCTGCGTGCCTATACACCTGCAGAAATCAAAGCCGTGAAACAGACCGCATCCACCTTCCGTCCAAATCCTGCATTCAAATGTGAAGATGAAATCATGAATCTTGGTGTCGGTGAAGCTCTTGTATCATTCCTGGATGAAAAGGGTATCCCTTCCATTGTGGAAAAAACAAAGATTCTTGCGCCGCAATCCAAGGAAGGTCCGGCAGACCCAACACTTCTTTCATCACATATCTCCTGTTCGGAAATGGATGTACGTTACCGCAACACAGTCGATCGTGAATCCGCGTTTGAAGTCATCAATGAAGTACAGCAGGAAGCACAGAAACAGAAAGAACAGGAAGAAAAACTGGCTGCCTTCAGAAAGATAACCGGCAGAACCGTCAACCGTGCGGTATCTTCCGCCACCTCCTCCATTACCCGTTCCGTTTCCACAAACATGGTCAATGCCATGACTGGAAAGAAAACAAAATCGGTTGAAAAGATTGCCCAGCAGGCTGCGACCAATGCGGTTAACCAGCTGCTCAAAGGAACACTGGATTCCATTACCCGCGGCATCTTCGGCACCCGAAAATAATACAACGCAATAAGGAGCTGATTCTTCAGCTCCCTTTCTTATCGATACACAACCTCAAACCTTTCAAACAGAACAGTACATGTATCCGGGTCAAACTTCATATGACAGTTTTCATATTCCTGTTCAAAGAATTCAGTATGCACTTTCCGCCACCAGGCAAGGCTCAGATCTCCTTCTCCTTCCAGCAGGGCGTGTCGTTCACTGATTTCGTTGAATGGAATCACTTCTGTTTCCACTGTCTGAATCACACATACCGCATCATCACAGGAATTCAGAATCACACTGTAATCCCCGGCTTTCGGCATTGGTTCGGACGGATCCAGTGCATACAGATCATATGCGGAAGATGTCCCCCGTTTCTTACCATGTAGTACAAGTTCCGCCAATTGATCAGGTGCACCTCCAAACTGCCATGCCTGATACGGTGTTGTTTCATCGATTCCATTTTCAAGACAGTACTGTCTCCACATTTCCTCAGCTCTCATGGTCTTTTCTTCCTTGGGAACATCCTGTACACCCGTCACATCCACACGAACACGATCTTCCATTACGATGATCTTTGACCATGGTACGCACAGATAAACCGATAAGGATACCAAGTACAACCAGTACAATCACAGTTCCCATACAGAACTCCTTTCCCTGTAGAAAATCATAACACACAACCGGATGCACCTTAATCATTCTCCATCGGAATCTGAAGCATCAACATGATGCAATGTCTTTCTCCATCCTGCACTTCAACATTGCCATGGTATGGTTTCAATATATCATTAAGCCAGGTCAGATCCATATCTTCATTGTTGCCTTTCTGATATGCCACTTTCACCAGCACCATGCTTTCCATCTGATGAATTATTACATCAACACTTCTGGCTGAAACCATCTGACATACCGCATCATGAAAAAGACGCGAAAGGATCAGACACAAATCGATGGAGAATCTGTTATTTACATGCGAATAATGAACATCCAGGTTCCATTGTATATCCGGATACAGATGAATATGATATCTCAGTATCGCATCCAGGTATGCATCACAAGAATAGATTTCCGTATTCTCATGTTTTCCGACAACATTCAGATACTCTCTGATATCCGCAATATGATTCTGATCCGCAAGTTCCTGCAGAACATGCATGTGATGACTGACATCATGTCTGAACTGTATTGTTTCCTCGCTTATGTTTTTCCACAGTTCCATCTGATTTCTTGAAAGTTCCAGTACAGACTGGGTTTCCTTCAGCTTCTGTGCCTCTTTCTGCTGTGATATGACACGGATCATCAGATAAACAGAAAAGCAGTACATAACCGACATCGGTATGATCACAACATATTTCCACTTTTCAAAACAGTATACCACCTGCATTACAATTCCCATGGATATTCCATTGATCACAAGCGCATCACGGATATCATCCCGGTCGTTATGATATCGTAAAACGAAAACCGCAACTGTTTTCATGATCATACATAACACGGAAAGATGTGATGAAACCGATGGTATGAAATACCGGATCACATATGGAATCATCTGCAGTTCTGTCACAATCATTCCTTCCGCCATCAAAGATACAGTTCCATTGCCGGTTTCCCTCTGGTGAATCAGCAGAATCACAATTCCAAAAAGAATGGCCTGTATGATGACATCCTGCAGAAAACACGCTGACAACAGTATGGCAATACCCGCCGGTATGGTATACCGACAGGTATCACTGTATTCGCGCTCAATCAGAAGAAGTGGAAGAAATGCCGCAATCACTTCCAACATCTGATTTTTCCCCTGATGACCATATACATTGTCATAACAGATATATACGGTATAGCCAGTGCACTGATCACTCCGATGAAAGGAATCCATTTACCGGCAATTGCCATGATCAACAACACCGCCCATGTCCATCTGATATCTGTCACTGTTGTTTTACCGAGCAGAACCGCATCAAGTGCATCAATGATTCTCTTTCTTTTCATATATGCAATGACAGCCATACTACCAACAATCAGTAAACAGACGACATCCGTGACAAGATATTTCAAAAAACCAATATAAATATCAAGATAACAGAATGTAACACTATCCTCAGCCACAAACAGAATTGCACGATCAAACAGAAATGAAGTCAGTATCATGCTCAAAATGAATGAAGTTGTGAGTGTGAGAATACGATTTTTTATCATAACTCGCATACATCCTCATACGTAACATACGATGTGCACACTTTATCAATCGTTCCATGGTTTTCATAATCCCTAAAAATCTCATTCTCATGTATACATTCCAGAAACCGATCATGTAATTCCGATACATTTGATTTAGACTCAGCATAAACAGGCATTGATATAAAAGCATACAGCATCATCAGGCACATCAGGCAACACATTTTCTTCTTAATCATTTTTCTCCTCCTCGACTGTTTATTAATTACTTCTTCATCCATATACCCGGTAACAACTTCATCAATGCGGCCGCCATTTTGAAGAACTACCGTTGGAACTGAATTAATTGAATACTCCTGATTCAAAACCTTTTTTTCTTCAACCGAAAGATTTGTACTATCCAGATAGTAAATCATGACATTCTTCGCACATTTCTGTTGTGATAAGCGATTCATGAAATCCACACAATAACTACAATCCGGTCGTGAAATGATTACATTGTGATCCAAAGTGCCAGCTTGTTCCATATTCACAAATTCATCGTATTCCAGCCGATAAAATCTGATATCCATCAGCTGATCCATTTGATATAATTCCGCCATGCTTTTCTTTGGTATTTCAGACTGTTGGCTGTGAATTGATGAGCATCCAGTGCATAATACAGATATGCAAATTTCAAAATGTATAATACTTCTTCTTTTCATACATTGATCATATCTGTCTTTTCTGTTTCTGGTAACCCTGAATGTCCAAACGACGGTTTCAATGTCCAAACGTCAGTCTCTTTTCCATAAACAGCCGGATGACCTGTTTTTTTCTGCGTGTGCTGATACGTTCTTTTCTTCCATTATCGAGAACAAAATTATTTCCTTCAAAACCAATGACATGCCTGTAATTGACAGCACGAGACCGATCTGTCTGGATAAAATCATTTCCGACAAGTTCAATCAGTTCTGAGAGTGTAAGATCAAACACCTGAATTTCCTCATTATAAACATAAATATAAAGTTTCCTGTTTTCCCGTGTGATCATATGGATTTCAGACACCGGAATATCCACTATCCCTGCAGTTGTTCTGAAAGATACAACTTTGCCGAGATATTCATCAAACAACCGTCTGATCTTTTCTTTCAATGTAATATCCGGATCCTGTTTCAACAGAAAGGCAATGACGTCAGACGAAAATGCCTCCTGCATTCTTTCCTTCCACGAAGTCATGTAAATGATCCACCTGGTATTGTTTCTGACACTGTTTCTGAGATCGATTCCATCTTCCTCTTTCAATTCGATATCCAAAAACACGATATCTGACTTTTCCCTGGAATCAAGAAAATCTCTTACACAGGAAAAAGAGTATATCGCAACAGGATAATCCATCTGTTTCAGCAGGGTTGTGAATCGGAGTCTGTCATTTTCACTGTCATCAATCACGCAAATACAGAATTTTCGCATAACATGATTATAATCCAAATACAGTTCAGGTAAAGCATAACGAAAAACCGCAGGAGATGATTTCCTGCAGTTTTCCGTATGAGTACAGATGATTTTCGAAGCGGCACTTCAACACTTGCAAAACTTCAGAATTCTCGAAAGTGGCTTAACAGCGAGCCTGCTGAAAATGCCTATGATTTTTCATAGGTAAAAGAGGCATATGAAAAA
>JBJEFE010000072.1:0-6659 GCA_051873755.1 Bulleidia sp.
GATAATCCGGAACTGATGAATGAGGTTTTACAGGATGGAATAAAAATTTTTGGATAATAATGAGGATGATCTTTATTATGTGAAAAAGTTGATTTCTGATCGGGCTTTTTTCGTAAGCATACTTCAGGTCTGACAAAAGAAGATCTGCGAGGGATGAAGTGCTGTTGGATTCGGTTATGTTCAGATTGATTCAGATTTCTGATAATTCTGAAAAACCGACAACTGACTTTAAGGAGGCTTATTCGGTTGTTCCATGGAGGGCAATCAAAGGTATGCGGAACCGGATTGTTCATGAATATGGTAATGTTGATCCTGGTATTATATATAATACTGTTGCCAATGATATTCCGGACCTTCTGGAATTGCTGGAGAAAACAGTTTCAGCAGAATGATTTTTACGGAATGAGAAAGAATAATGAAGGGGAGACTGTTTGTGGGAAAGAAGAAATATGTGAAAAATCCTGGCCCTGTAGGCCTGCGCACAATTAAAACAGCCGGTACGGCAGCTGTGCTGGCGGCCGTGTATTATCTTCTCAATCGTAATCCGGCATTTGCCTGTATCGGTGTGATTTTCGGTATGGGTTCTGATATGAAGGATTCGATACAGAATGGAGGAAACCGTCTGTTTGGAACACTGATCGGAGGACTTCTGGCAGTGGTACTGTTCTCACTGTACCTTCTGGTATTTCCGGAAGGAGGCCACAGTATGTATCTGTGTGCGCTGCTGTTTGTCGGTATCATTGCCCTGATTCAGTTGTGCCGGGCATTCTGGCCGGGTGGTGTACAGCCTGGCGGTGTGATACTCTGTATTGTGCTGTTCAGTACACCTGTACAATCCTATATCAGTTATTCCCTTAACCGTATTCTTGATACGGCAATCGGTGTCATTGTGGCATTGCTTGTCAACTGGGTATTACAGAAGGAAAGGGAGCTTGGTTTCTTTGAGGAAATCAGGGATTTCCTTGATCATATGCATGATTGAAACGATGTTCTGAGCATCGTTTTTTTTATTTGGGTAAAATGAAAACTGCAGTTGTCGTACTGCAGTCTTCATTTTTATCAGTGTTCCGCAAGGGGGATTGCGTCTGATATATCAGTATGTCTTTGTGAAATGTCTCCAGGAGCCGGTACCGATGACAATCGGAATGTAACCTTCCACATCAGTGGAGATCAGTACGGCGCCGCCTTCCTGACAGATCGGCATGATTCCAAAGTCTTCCGCAACAAGGATTTCCTCTGCCTTGACCATGTCTTCAAGACGCCTGTCAAAGTCATTGACGTCGTCACCCTTGGTTGCCTTGTACTCGATTTCATCAAATGCATCACTTGCATAATTGCCGAAATTCATGGATGCGCCTGTTGTAAACAGATCAAGGTAGGACTGTGGATCTGCGTAGTCAGGACCCCAACGGGTCAGACCGATGGAGAAGTCATGTGAGAACATGATCTGAATTCTTGTTTTCTTTGGATTCGGATTTAATGTGACGGTAATGCCTTCACATGCAGTCTGGATCATCTGCTGGATGTTTTCAGCCATCTTTGTGGAATCGTTTGCGTTGTCATAGACGATTTCAATCACAGCGTCTCTGCCCATTTCCTCAACGGCTTCCTGATAGTACTTTGCGGCTTTGTCAGGGTCGTAACCAGGCATTTCACCGGCCATATCACGGAAGTCCGTACCGTTGGAATCTGTGACGACACCACGTCCGACAACACCTTCCACAACCGTTGCGCCTGTCTTCAGTACATCGTTGACAATGGAATCACGGTTGATGGAATACGCAATTGCCTTTCTCAGATTGATATTGGACATGTATTCATCATCCATGTTCGGGCACAGATACCATGTGCTTGCCATCTGGATGTTTGTAAAGCCCGGATCATCCTTATACATGTCAACCATTTCACCCGACAGAGAAACATAATCGATATTCTTCTGTTCATATTCCATGACGGTTGTCTGGATTTCCTGTGTGAACTGAACGATGATTTCCTGCTGTGGGTAGGACTGTGCATCCCAGTAACTGTCATTGTGTGAGAATGTGTAGCTGTTTCCCTGTTGCCAGTCGGTCATTGTATACACACCGCTGTAGATCATGTTTTCAGGAGATAAAGCATACTGGTCACCCTGTGCTTCCACAAATTCCTCATTTAATGGATAGAATACAGGGAAAGACATCAGGGATTCAAAGAATGAACATGGGGAAGTCAGATGTACCACAAATGTACTGTCATCTGTTGCCTCAACACCCAGTTCCTCAACCGGTTTATCACCTGAGATGCATTCTGCCGCATTGACGATATTGACGGCAGAAGCCAGATAATTGTATTCACTCGCAACATCCGGATCCACAAGACGACGGAATGCATATACCGCATCGTTTGCCGTAACGGCAGTGCCGTTGGACCACTGTGCGCCATCACGCATGTGGAATGTCCATGTCAGACCGTCTTCGCTCTTTTCCCATTTGTCTGCCAGGTCCCCGGTAATCTTTCCGTCTGTTCCATACTGTACAAGGCCGGATTGGCAGAAGGCAATCAGGTTGAATGAGGAGCCGTCTGTCGCAATGGTGGAATCCATTGTGTTCATGTCATTCTCGATCGCAATCTTTACCGGTGTGGACCCCGGTGTAACGGAAGCGACAGAACCGCTGCCTGCGGACGCTGCGGATGAGCATCCTGCGGCCATGGATACGACCATGGCACACGTTGTGATTTTTCTGTAATTCATGGTTATTTCAACCCTCCATCAAAAACATAACATGCATGTATATTGGATTAGATCGAAATATCCGGAAAATAAAATATCCCGGAAGTATTTCTTCCGGGACGTAATCTGTCTGTATTACGCGGTACCACCCGTCTTCAGGATACGAATATCCTGCACTCACTGGATCCAACAATCCTCTCTCCTGTATCGTGAAGACCACGGAAATTCCTACTTGTTTTCTTCGTTCAGAATTTCAGGCTCAGAAGCCAGTAACCGTATCGTTCACCACAGCCTTACACCATCCGGCTGTTCTCTATGCATGTCCTTCAACGGTATCTCTTCGTCAGCGCCTTTTTCTATCGGTGCTTTTGTTATGCATATACATTTATAGCACCGTGAAATGATGAATGCAAGAATGATTCAGAAAATATCTGATAATTTTACAGTAATATATGAAAACGTTTTCAAAGAATGCAGATCAGTTATCTGGTTTGGTAATGTGATTCTGGATGGCACGGAATGTTTCCTCGCTGATTACGTGTTCCATTTCACAGGCATCCTGATTGGCTGTTGTTTCATCCACACCAAGTGCCACCAGCATCTTTGCGAGAACCCGATGACGCTCATATACCTTCTCCGCAGTTTCTTTCCCTTCCGCAGTCAGGGTAATATAGCCGGCAGGGCTTACGGTAATTTTTCCTGTTTCCTTCAGGTGTTTCATGGCAATACTGACACTTGGTTTAGAGAAGTTCAGTTCTGTTGCGATATCAATTGAACGTACAACAGGCAGTCTTTCACTCAGAATCAGGATGGTTTCCAGATAGTCTTCTGAAGAACGATTATGTCTCATGGTTCCTCCCTCTGTATACGATTACAATTATTCTATCCTTACAGAGGAAAAAGTTCAATTCCATTGACTGAAGGTTATTGACAGCTAAAGAAGATTAGGATAGACTAACTATGTCGAAAGGGAGGAAATGATGATGCCGTTGACATACACTACAAAAGGACAGGAAATGAGAATCACATCAATCAGAGGAAAGAATGATACTGTCAGATTTCTGGAAAGTCTTGGTTTTACAAATGGAGAACCGGTGATGGTTGTATCGGAAAACGGCGGAAACATGATCGTTCGTGTCAGAAACAGCCGTGTTGCGATTTCACGTGAACTGGCAATGAAAATCATGGTTTCCTGATCAGGGAATGCATATGAAAACATTAAGAGATGTGGCTGTGGGAGACAGCACAAAGGTTCTGAAGATTCATGGCGAAGGTGCGGTAAGACGCAGAATCATGGATATGGGACTGACAAAGAATACGGAAGTATCCGTACGTAAGGTAGCACCGCTTGGGGACCCGATTGAGGTTACGGTACGTGGATATGAACTTTCCATCCGTAAGGCGGATGCGGAAATGATTGAGGTTGCGTAACCTGTATTTTTTGGATTGATAGTTAGAATTAACTAACCGGAGGAAACGATGAATATAACAATAGCACTTGCCGGAAATCCGAACAGTGGTAAGACAACGCTGTTCAATGCATTGACCGGTTCAAATCAGTACGTCGGAAACTGGCCTGGCGTTACGGTGGAAAAGAAAGAAGGAAAACTGAAGGGATATACGGAAAAGGGAAACCAGGCTGTAATTGTGGACCTGCCCGGTATCTATTCTCTGTCACCATATACACTGGAGGAAGTTGTTTCAAGAAACTGTCTTCTTCATGATCCGATTGATGCGATCATCAATATCGTTGACGGAACAAATCTGGAAAGAAACCTGTATCTGACAACACAGCTGCTGGAACTTGGCATTCCGACAATCGTGGCTGTCAATATGATGGACCTTGTGGAAAGTCATGGTGAAGAATTGAATCTGAAAAACATGGAGAAACATCTCAGGTGTCCGGTTGTACAGATTTCCGCACTGAAACAGACAGGAATTGATGAGCTGATTTCAAAAGCTGTGAAACTGGCGCAGGAACACAGAGATGTTGAACCGTTGAAATGTTATGACAATGGTATGGAAGCAGTGATTTCTTCCATTGAAAACATGCTCGATGACAGTGTCAGAGGGCTCCGTTTTCAGGCAGTGAAACTGTTTGAAAGAGATGAGAAGATCATGGCAGATATGAAGATCGGCGATGATCTGAAGGAAAAGATTGAAGTCGTTGTTTCAAAGCAGGAAGAAAAGGATGACGATGACAGTGAAAGCATCATTACATCACAGCGTTATGCCTTTATCGAAAACATGATCAATGACTGTTACACAACAAGAGTCAGGGAAGTTCTGACATTATCAGACCGGATTGACCGTGTTGTCACAAACAGAATTCTGGCCCTTCCGATCTTTGCGCTGGTCATGTGGTTTGTATACTATGTGTCGGTAACGACTGTCGGCACATATCTGACAGACTTTGTGAATGATACCCTGTTTGGAGAATGGGTGATACCCGGTGCGGCAGGGTTCCTGGAATCCATCGGCTGTGCGTCATGGCTGTCCGGATTACTGGTTGACGGTATCATCTCCGGTGTCGGTGCGGTACTTGGATTTGTACCGCAGATGATTGTACTGTTCCTGTTCCTCGCTTTTCTGGAAGACTGTGGATACATGGCAAGAATCGCATTTATCATGGACCGTATCTTCAGAAGATTCGGTTTATCCGGTAAGAGTTTCATTCCGATGTTAATCGGAACAGGATGCGGTGTACCGGGTATCATGGCAAGCCGCACGATTGAAAGTGAACGTGACCGCCGTATGACGATCATGACGACCACATTCATTCCATGCTCTGCCAAGCTTCCGATTATTGCCCTGATTGCGGGTGCTCTGTTTGACGGTGCCTCCTGGGTGGCTCCAAGTGCCTACTTTGTCGGTATGGCAGCCATCATCACTTCCGGTATTATTCTCAAGAAAACAAAGCTGTTTGAGGGAGATCCGTCTCCGTTTGTCATGGAACTTCCGGAATACCACATGCCGACATGCAGAAACGTGCTGCGCAGTACATGGCAGCGTGCATGGTCCTTCATTCAGAAGGCAGGCACAATCATTCTGCTGTCCACAATTGTTGTCTGGTTTGCGCAGAGCTTTGGATTTGAAAATGGCTTTGAAATGGTCGAGGATATGAACAACAGCATTCTGGCAAAGCTTGGAAATGCCATAGCCTGGATCTTCTCTCCACTTGGCTGGGGCAACTGGAAAGCAGCTGTCGCGGCAATCACAGGTCTTGTCGCAAAGGAAAATGTTGTCGGAACATTCGGCATCCTCTATGGCTTTGGAGAAGTGGCGGAAGATGGTGTTGAAATGTGGGGTACACTGGCATCCCAGTTTACAACCATCTCAGCTTATTCCTTCCTTGTGTTCAACCTGTTATGTGCACCATGCTTTGCGGCAATGGGTGCCATCCGCAGGGAAATGAACAGTACAAAGTGGTTCTGGATTGCGATCGGATATCAGACATTACTGGCGTATGTTGCATCCCTGTGTATCTATCAGATCGGTACATCGATGAATACCGGTGTATTTGGTATCGGTACTGTTGTGGCAATGATATTCGTTATTGCATTCCTGTATTTTCTGTTCCGTCCGGAAAGGAAACATGCATGAGCACTCTGATTGTACTGGCAGTTGTCATACTGCTTGTGTATCTGGCAATACGCACCATGATTCGTGATCACCGTAACGGCAGATCGATCAGTTGTGGATGCAGTTGTGCACAGTGTCATGGTGGTTGTCATGCCAATCTCAAAAAAGAAATCGACCGATTACGAAATGCAGGATAAAAAATTACTGGCATAGAAAACATTCTGCTTCGAAAATCATCTGTACTCATACGGAAAACTGCAGGAAATCATCTCCTGCGGTTTTTCGTTATGCTTTACCTGAACTGTATTTGGATTATAATCCCATCTTCAACACTTGATGAAAGCTGAAATGCGCGCAGAGCCCATAA
>JBJEFE010000073.1:0-6443 GCA_051873755.1 Bulleidia sp.
AACAGGTAAAAAGCACTGTTTCAGGAGGTGTTCCGTTGACGGTGGAAAGAAAACTGTGCTAAAGTATATAAGCATTTGAAGGAGTTTTTTCGTAATGGCAAAAGATGATAAGGCGATTCTCGCATGCGAGGAATGTCTCGCAAGGAATTACACCACCCATCGTTCCAGAAAGAACAACAGAGAAAGACTGGAGCTGAGAAAGTTCTGTCCGCACTGCGGAAAGGTCACGCTCCATAAAGAAACCAAGTAGGAGGTATCCCTTATGAGTGAAAATAAGGACAAGAAAAAGAAAAAGGCCCCGAAGGATCACTGGTTCTCATTCAGTGGTATCCGTAAGGAAACCAAGCGTGTCAGATGGCCTCACTGGAAGAGCCAGGGTTCTTCCAATCCGGGCATTCTGCAGAATACAGGTGAAGTTGTGATCTATACGGCATTCTTTGCCCTGTTCTTCGTAGCATGTGAATTCGTCATCACATATCTTCTGAAATTCATCGGAATCGGAGCGTAAATATGGCAGATACAGTAAAGAAAGTCAATGATGATCAGAATGAAAAGCTCTGGTATGTTGTCAATACATATGCCGGACACGAAAACAGAGTCAAGGAAAACCTTGAAAAGCGTGTCGAGACAATGGGAATTCAGGACTGCCTGTTCCGTATTGTCGTAGCCGAAGAACCTGAAATCGAAATCAAGAACGGCAAGCAGGTTGAAAAGATGCACAATCTGTTCCCTGGCTATGTGTTTGTTGAGATGAAGATGACAGATGAGGCATGGTACGTTGTCAGAAATACACCTGGTGTTACCGGATTTATCGGTTCCTCAGGCGGTGGTGCAAAGCCATTCCCGGTCGCACCGGATGAAATGGAATCCATTCTCAGAAGAATCGTACAGAAGGATCAGAAAGTTGTCGTTGATTTTTCTGTCGGCGATACGGTCAGAATTCTGTCCGGTCCGTTCTCCGGAATGGAAGGTACAGTCAGCTCCATGAACGATCAGACACAGGTCGCCAATGTTCTGACTATGCTGTTTGGTCGTGAAACACCGACAGACATGAATTATAAGGATTTGAAGAAGGTGGAAGAATGAACGAGTTCACAAAGATTATGATTACATATGCGGTGATTGCGGTTGTATGGTATGTTGTACAGACAATCGGCTGCCTTGGTGTCTTCAAAAAGACAGAGTCAAAAAAGGCACTTGCGTTTATTCCGCTGCTTCGTGAAAAGGAACTGTTTGATATTTCCATGAAGGATCAGAAAGCAGGTACAATCTGGCTTGTCCTGGCTGTTGTCGGTCTTGTCGGATTCTTCGGTGGATCCTTCACACAGATCCAGATTCTGGCATGGGTTGGATTTATCTCACTCATTCTTGCAATATTCCTGTCCATTTACAGAAATTACAGAGAAGCCAAGGCATTCGGAAGAGGTGCAGGTACGGCTGTGATCCTGACACTGTTTGATCCGCTGGGCAACCTGATCATCGGCAGAAGCTTTTCTGAGTACAAAGGCAGAAAATGAAATCACCGGAAACGGTGGTTTTTTTGTGGATTTATGGTTGACGGAAAGAAGAGAAAATTATATGATCTTTACGCACGTCAATCGTGTATTTCTTCATGCGTGGGAGGATGTCAACATCTGTTTAACCACTGCATGTGATTTTCTGAAAAGGAGGAAAGCCACATGGCAAAGAAAAAGATTACAAAAGTTTCCAAGCTTCAGTTTCCGGCTGGCGGCGCTAAACCAGGTCCGGCTTTAGCTGCTGCAGGCATCAACATGCCGGCATTCTGCACAGAATTCAACGACAAGACAAAGGATCGTAAGGGCGATATCGTTCCTGTCATCATCACAGCTTATGAAGACAAGAGCTTTGAATTCGTTCTGAAGACAACACCGGCTGCTGTTCTGTTAAAGAAGGCTGCAGGTATCACCAAAGCTTCCGGTACACCTAACACTGTCAAGGCAGGCAAGGTTACAAAGGCACAGATCAGAGAAATCGCTGAATATAAGATGCCAGACCTCAACGCAAACGACGTTGAAGCCGCAATGAGAATTATCGAAGGTACAGCCCGCAACATGGGCATTGCAGTGGAGGGTGAGTAAGCATGGCAGGAAAGAAGTACAACGCTGCGCTCGCTCTGATCGACCGCAACAGGACATACAGCTATACAGAGGCTGTGGCACTGGCTAAGAAGACATCTGTAACAAAGTTTGACTCTTCCGTTGAAGTATCTTTCTACCTCAACGTTGACCCGAGACAGGCTGAACAGAACATCCGTGGTGCAATGGTTCTTCCTAACGGAACAGGCCGTACACAGAGAGTTCTGGTCATCACACAGGGTGAAAAGGAAGAAGAAGCAAAGAAGGCAGGCGCTGATTTCGTCGGTGGTGCTGATATGATCGAAAAGATCCAGAAGGGCTGGTTCGACTTTGATGTCATCGTCGCAACTCCTGATATGATGGGTCAGCTCGGTAAGCTCGGTAGAGTATTAGGTCCTAAGGGCCTGATGCCAAACCCTAAGACAGGTACTGTAACACCAAACGTCGCAGACGCTGTTGACCAGATCAAGAAGGGTAAGATTGAATACCGTGTTGACAAGGATGGCAACATCAATGTCATGATCGGTAAGTGCTCCTTCACAGACGAAGCACTGGCTGGAAACTTCAAGGCAATCTACAACCAGCTGCTGAAGGTTAAGCCTGCAACAGTCAAGGGCGCTTATGTCAAGGGCATCACTGTTTCCACAACAATGGGTCCTGGTATCCGCGTTACAGTTGAATAATGCAGTCTGAAAGAATCCGGATTCCGGATTCTTTTGTTTTTGCATATAATAGTGATTGGAAAAGAGGCTTGAATATGTTGAGAAAAGACAGAGTGGAAAAGGTAATGGAAAAGCTTGCATGTGATCAGGTACTGATTACGGATCCGCTGTCCATATATTATCTGTGTGAAAAGATGATTTATCCGGGAGAACGTTTCCTTGGATTACTGCTGAGAAGAAACGGGGAACCGGTACTGTATGTTAATGAACTGTTCCGTTTTGAAGAGGAAATCGGAATCCGCAAAGAATACTTCACGGATACGGACAATGTGACGGAAGTTGTTGGAAAGGATACGGACCAAAATGGTATCCTTGGTGTGGATAAGATTCTCCCGGCAAGATTCCTTCTGCCGTTTATGGAGGGCAGAATCGCATCCGGATTCGTGGATGGATCCATTGCGGTTGACCATACAAGAGCAGTCAAGGAAGAGGCGGAGATTGAACTGATGCGTGAAAGTTCAAGAATCAATGATCTGGCAATGGAACAGTTCAAGGGGCTGATCCATGAAGGTGTTACGGAAAAGGAAGCTGCTTCAAAAGTCATGGATATCTATGCATCACTCGGTGCGGATGGATTCTCGTTCCCTCCGATCGTTGCCTTTGGCATCAATGCGGCAGATCCGCATCACATGCCGGATGATACGGTGGTAAAAGAAGGGGATGCCGTGCTGTTTGATGTGGGATGCACATATCATGGTTACTGCTCGGATATGACAAGAACATTCTTCTACAAAGTCGGACCGGATGAGGAACAGACACGTGTATACAATCTTGTCCGTGAAGCGAATGAGAAGGCGGAGGAATACGTCAGACCAGGTGTCAGACTGTGTGATATTGACTCTGTCGCAAGAGATATCATTACAGAAGGTGGTTATGGACCTGATTTTACACATCGTCTCGGTCATTTCATCGGTATGGAGGATCATGAGTACGGTGATGTATCACAGAACTTCACGGATCTGACTGTACCGGGAAACATTTTCTCCATTGAACCTGGCATCTATCATCCATCAGTGCTTGGATGCAGGATCGAAGATCTGATTCTCGTGACGGAAAACGGAAGTGAAGTATTGAATCACTATCCAAAGGACATTGAAATCATCGGATAACAAAGCAGGGAGCCGCATGGACTCCCTGTTTTATGATGAAATGTACAATGAAACCAGAATATAACATGTAAAAATGTGCAATTAATATAAAATAAAACATGTAAATTTGTGCAATTAATTGTTTTGAAAACGGGTAAATATGTGCAGAGATGTGTTAAGATATGATTGGAGAAAAAAACATATGAAACGAAAAGCATTGGAGAAACTGGCTACGTGGAATCAGAACCCACGGAGGAAACCTCTTATCATATGGGGTGCCAGGCAGACAGGAAAGACGTACCTTGCAAGAGAGCTGTTTGCGGAAACGTATTATCCAAAACAGTATATTTATGTGGATTTCAAACTGGAAGATGAGATCCGCAGCTTCTGTGATGAGACTGCAGATCCGAAAAAGATCATTGAATATATTTCCCTTCGCAGAGGAAGGAAAATTGACAGTCGGACACTGCTGATTTTTGATGAGGTGCAGGAATGTCCGAATATCATCTCAGCGTTGAAGTATTTCTGTCAGGATTACAGGGAGATACCGGTGATTGCGACAGGCTCCATGGTGAGAATACGTCTGACAAGATCCAAAAGGGGAAAAAATGATGACAGGCGTTTTCTTTTTCCTGTAGGTAAAATCAATCAGATCACGCTTTATCCGATGACATTTGAGGAATATCTGATGAATCTGAACCCGGTCATGTATGAAATGATCAGAAAAGCGTATGATACAAAAGAGCCATTGTCATCTGAAATTCATCAATTGGTTATGGAACAGGTATACAGATATCTTCTGATCGGTGGAATGCCGGAAGCACTGGATGTGTACATCGACACTGGTAATGCACTGGAGGCCAGGGAAATTCTGAAGGCTCTGTATGATAATTACCTTTCTGATATGGAACTTTATCAGGCCAGTCCGGAATCCGTATTGCGTTCGCGTTCTCTGTTTCAGAATATATACAGAGAACTGAACCGGGAAACAAAAAACTTTTCTCCAGGTCTGATAGAGGAGAAAGGAAGAACAAGAGATTTTGCGTCTTCAATTCAGTGGCTGACAATGGCGCATATTGTCAATCAGTCATTCCAGCTGAAAGAACGTATTACACAGCCGTTGATGAAGGATGGTGACAGTAACTTCCGACTGTTTCTTGGAGATATCGGAATGTTTTCATATCAGAGTGGAATCAATCCGGCTTCATTTGTATCAAACGAGCGGGAGAATATGCTCTCGGGTATCTTTTTCGAAAACTTTGTGGCGAATGAGCTCATCGCTAAGGATATTCCGTTGTTCTACTGGAGAGGAAAAAGAGATGCGGAACTGGAATTCATTGTAGCTTCGGATAACAGACTTTATCCGATCGATGTCAAAAAAGGGCGCGGAACTTTGAATTCACTGGAAAAATTCTCAAATCATAATCATTTTGAAACTGCAATAAAAATCTCCAGGAATCAGTATGGTTATCTCCCTGATCAGAAGCTGTTGACAATACCGCTTTACGATATATCCTTTCTTGCCTCGGATCTCTCAGAAGGAACATTGAAAATATAAAGAAAAAGAACCGGAATATCTGAATTACTCAGATTTCCGGTTTTCAATCTGTTTCAGGAATGTGTTGACGACATTGATGTAATGTTCCGTATCTTCCGCAAAACACATATGACGACAGCCGTCAAACAGTTCCCATGTGCTGTTGTTCAGACGATCATGCATGGTCTTTGCGACAAGCGGGGAACACAGATCATTTGTGCCGGATATGACAAGTGCAGGCACTGTAATCTCATGTAATCTGTCCGTGTACTCAAAATCCTTTAATGTGCCCTGCGGTGTGTATTCGTTTGGACCCCAGCCGTACAGATAGGATTCCGCACCGGATTTCTTCGGTCTTGTCAGACACTCCGGATCCGTGTCTGTAATCTTTGCACAATGGCGTTCCATGAAATGTGTGTTGGCAAGGATTGCTTCCTGTGTGTTCCAGTTTCCGGTTTCTTCCGCATTTCTGATTGCGTCCTGATCCTGTTGGGACATGAAGGAAATGCGGCGATGCTGTTCATGGGACCAGAGGGATGCGGATGAAAGAGTACTGGAAAGAATGATGCCTCTGACATGTTCCGGTCTGCGTTCAATCATATACTGTATGACCAACATGCCTCCCCATGACTGACCGAGAAGGTAAACGTCCTTAAGACCCAGATGGGTAATCAGTGCATCCAGTTCATCCATCCACGTTTCTGCTTTCCACAGTTCCGGTCTGCCGTCCACATAACTGTTGCCGCAGCCGATCTGGTCGTACATGATGATATCTCTTCCCTCATCCGCCATCGGATCGAGAAGTTCAAAATAATTGTGTGTTGAACCCGGTCCGCCATGAATCATGATCACCGGAGTTCGATCGCCGCCGTTTACAATGCGGTAGTATGTTTCCGCACAGAGAAACGGCATGTATCCTTCTGTGATTTTTCTCATGGATACATGATATCAGAAAAGGAGGTGTTGTGAAACGGGATTAAATTCAGGTAAAGGATGAATA
>JBJEFE010000074.1:0-6312 GCA_051873755.1 Bulleidia sp.
TCCACAAGTTTTCAATCGCTCTTTGAAGTTGAATTTACTTTTTCAATTCAGCAAATTGCATTTGAACGGATGTTTTCAGAGTTTCCGGATCGGATGACGGATCACTGTTTTCAGCTTTTCCGGTGCGGTTTTTCGGAAATCCGAAAGATAGATCTCATGGTGCAGACGTCCGTTTTCCATGTCATTGACATATCCGTTTTCCGCAATGAAATCATCCATCCGTTTCACTGTTTCAGGTTCATCATCAAATGGACCGATATGCATGATCTGTACACACAGTCCCTCCTCCATATGCAGGAAGTGCACATCCGAACAATCCGTTTTCTTTTTGGCAAGTGCAGCCTGTTTTGCCCATTCCACGTCTTTTTCCTGCACAAATTCCGGAATACGGATCACGGAAATCCAATGGAAGGTGTTTTTGAGGTTGTAGTCCACACCGGTAATTCCCTCCTGATACCAGAACCCTTCCAGCGGTGGAACAACATATTCAAAGAATCCTTCCATTCTGTAATCTGTCCTGCTGCTCATCTTCAGAGTATATGCAATGGTATACAGCTGTGATAATGCCTTCTGGTAAGCACCGTCCTTCTCATTCGGATTACCATGGCCGCAAACCGCAATGTAATTCACAGCGGGCACATCCACAATTTCCGGCTTTTTCTTCGGCATGTAGTATTCCCTGTATTCTTTCTTATAGTCAAATGCCATACATTGTACCTTCGTATAAATACACTCCCAGTATACCATCTTAACGAAATCTTTTTCATAAGTCTTCCATTTCAATGTTAGAATGATGAACATGAAAAGAAAAAAGATCGCAATACTGTTTCTGAGTCTGTGTCTTGTCATAACGGGCTTCTTCATTTACCGTTCCATGTTCAGACAGAAGGAAGTCACATATTACTATGGAACGGATACCCTCAAGGACTCCGCTTATGAAGATACCAATCAGCCGACCCTGAACAAAACCGTATCCGCGGATGCCCGTGAGAAATACACCACACTGCTCAAAGGCGGAAAGGATACCGTCACCGTCATGTTTTACATGATTGCCCAGCAGGATCGGGAATCCGAATATAAAAACACCATAAACAACATTGTCTATGCCAATGACAGCCCCAATGTCAATGTGCTGATCGAAACCGGTGCCTCCTCATCCTTTCAGTCATCCGTACTGAAGGACGATGCCATTCAGAGATGGACAGCACAGGAGGATACACCTGTATGTCTGGATGAGCAGCTGCCGTTTGAATCCATGTGTGATCCTGCCGCACTGCAGGAATTCCTTGAATACGGCTTTACCAGCTATCCCGCCTCCAGATACATGCTTGTACTGTCCGGGGAAGGAAGTCCGGATGCCTTTGGTTACGACCCTTCGGAACACTTCACCTCCCTGTCGTATGACTCCATTGCGGATATTCTGTCCGGATTTGAGGAAAAGCTGGATCTGATCTGTTTTGACAGCCCGTATGCCGGTACATTTGAAAATGCCATGCGATTTGAACCATATGCGGATTACATGACCGCTTTTGAATCACAGATTGACGTTTCAGGACTCCTGTATCAGAGTTTCCTGTCCAAACTGGCAGAAAATACCTCCAGCAGCACACTCAACCTTGGAAAACTGCTGATTGATTCATACGTGCTGAACCACGCGCAGAAAAAAATGTCCGTACCATACGTTCTGTCTCTGATCGATCTTTCCGAAATCCGATCCATTGCGGAAAAGGAACTGTGTGCATTCAGTGATGAACTGGCGGAAAACCTGAAAAACGGGGTATACCAGACCATTGCGGACGTTGCCGCATCAGCGCAGACAGTCGAATCACGACTGTATCCTGACAACCTGGATCTTGCCCACTTTGTCCGTCGTTTTTCCCTGTCATCCTCACAGGATCTGTTTTCCGCTGTGACGTCAGCCGTTAAATACAGACGGACGATGAACATGTCGAATACATATGGATTATCGTTCTGTTTTCCCTATAACAATCTGAAGACGGTTTCCACCCTGTATCCGGAGCCGTTCCGTCAGTTCACATCCCTGTTTGCACTGTATACCGGACTGTCCCATGTCGAAGCCTCTTTGACGTCACTCAGCCTTTCCGATGTTCTCTCCGGTGCACCGCAGGAAACAGCACCGGAACTTACAATGGATGATCTGTTGAATGCACAGCGGCTTGCGGAATACGGAGTCTCTCTTTCCGATTTTGATGAGGAAACCGCACGCACCGCCGCACAGTATGTACTGGACCATCAGATCTCATCCGATCTTTCATTGACACGTGATGGCAATGACATTGTCTGTCCGTTAACACGGACGGATATTTCCATGGTTCACAACATGCAGAAAAAGCTGTTCATTTATCAGGATCCTGTGATTCTGTGTCTTGGCAGTGATATGGATATCGATCATACATATGAAGGTGAACCGATCGTCACATCCGATCACACATGGTATTTCTACCGGAATCAGCCGATTCCGTTTGTTCCGGTATCCGGCTGTCTTTCTCCGGATATCATCGGTGCCGCAAGAGCCCTTTGCAACGGAGAGGAAGTATACCTGTTGATTGAAAGAAAGGCATTTTCATTCACACCTTCCTTTGCGGGCATGGTCCGCATCCAGAAAGGAACGGATGTACAGGAAAAGGGCATCCTGCCGATCAGTGCAGAAGACAGATTCTCGTTCCTGTATGAATCATATGATATATCCGGTCAGTTCCTCGGTTATCAGAAATACGGCTTTTCCTTTACCATCAGGCAGGAGGATCACATTACCTCCGATACTTTTGACATGCCTGTCGTTTCCACTCTGATGATACAGGATTTCTATCACAACACACGTTACACACCGCTGCTGTCTGATGCGGAATTCTCCAGTCAGTAACATGTTTCCGTATATATTTCCTTTTTGTGTGCTACAATAGAAACAGATCCGTACTTCACATACCATTTGAATAAAGGAGAAACAATTATGGGTTTTATTTCAGCTACCATTTCCGCTGCCGGCGGAACTTTATCCGATCAGTGGAAGGAGTACTTCTACTGTGACGCACTCAGTGCGGATGTCATCTGCCAGAAGGCTTCCAGAAAGGCGAGAGGTTTTGGAAACCGTGGCAGTGAAAACATCATTACACAGGGATCTGTGATTGCGGTGGCAGACGGCCAGTGTGCCATCGTTGTCGAACAGGGACAGGTGCTGGACATCTGTGCGGAACCTGGTGAATACCGGTTTGACTCATCGGCTCAGACATGTCTTTTCACCGGATCTCTTGGAGAGGGGATCCGCAATACGATTGCGGAAATCGGAAAGCGCATCACATTCGGCGGTGCCGCTTCCACAGACCAGAGAATCTACTATTTCAACACCAAGGAACTGACAGGACTCAAATACGGAACAGCTTCCCCTGTTCCATTCCGTGTTGTGGACATGCGTGCAGGCATTGACATGGATATTTCCGTCAAGGCATTTGGAGAATACTCCATCCGTGTTGTCAATCCGGTTCTGTTCTACACCAATGTATGTGCCAACACACCGGACAGATACTGTGTATCACAGATTGAAAGCCAGCTCCGTTCCGAACTGTTGACGGCATTACAGCCTGCCTTTGCGGCAATCTCTGAAAAGGGCATCCGTTATTCCTCCCTGCCGGCACATACAAATGAACTGGCAGACCTGCTCAATGACGTATTGAGCAGAAAGTGGAAGAATCTGCGCGGAATTGAAATTGTCTCCTTCGGCATGAATTCCATCAGGGCTGATGAGGAAGACGAGAAGATGATCAGAGACATGCAGAAGGATGCGTCGTATGTCAATCCTGCCCTTGGAGCAGCGGCTTTGACCGGTGCGCAGGCACAGGCAATGCGTGATGCCGCAAAGAACACCAATGGTGCAATGAACGGCTTCATGGGTATGAATATGGCAATGGGCGCAGGCGGCGTCAATGCCAATGCACTGTACAGCCAGGCAGCTTCTCAGCAGGCTTCCACAGGATGGATCTGCCCGAAGTGCGGCTCACAGAGCACAGGCCGTTTCTGTTCACAGTGCGGTACCGAAAATCCAGCCCTTTCCACCTGGACCTGTCCGAAATGCGGTGCACAGGTTACAGGCAACTTCTGTTCCGTGTGCGGTGAAAAAAAGCCGCAATGATCCGCAGGGATTTTGACAGAGAAAAATACAGACAACAGATACGGACCAACCAGCTGATCGGTATTCTGTTGTCATTGTCCGGCATTGCACTGGCAGTCATCCTGTGGGTGATTGCCAATGCGCTGTCCGGCTGATGCAGAAAGGAAACAACTGCCATGGCAGAAGAACTTACCGTCTATCAATGTCCCAACTGCAATGCACCGCTGCACTTTGATCCAAAGTCGCAGAAACTGGAATGTGACAGCTGCGGAAACAGTTACACGACATCTGAAATTGATGATTACTACAGCGAACACAACAGACTGGCTGAAGAGCTGACTTCCACAACGGAAATACCGTACTGGAACGAGGAGGAAAAGAAAAACCTGAGAGCATACAACTGTCCGGCCTGTGGTGCACAGCTGATTACAGACGCCACAACCGGCGCCACCTCGTGCCCATACTGCGGCAACCCCGCCGTTATTCCGGCTGTATTTACCGATGCGTATCGTCCGGACTCCCTGATTCCATTCAAACTGGAAAAGGAACAGGCTGTGCAGACACTGCGTGATTTCTACAGGCGTATGCCATATCTACCAGATGCCTTTACGGATGAAAACCACATTGAGGAGATCAAGGGCGTCTATGTGCCGTTCTGGCTGTATGACAGCCATGTGCACGGCCATATCCGTGCCCACTGCACAAGAACACGCTCCCATATGGAAGGTGATTACAACGTAACGGTCACAACGCATTATCTTGTTGTGCGTGACGGTGACCTTCGGTTTGAGAAGGTCCCTGCGGATGGTTCAAGCCGCATGCCGGATGACTTCATGGATTCCATTGAACCGTATGATTTCAGTGATCTTGTTCCGTTTGAACTCGGCTATCTGCCGGGATACCTTGCGGACAGATATGATGTCACACACCAGGAAAATGAAAACAGAGTCAACCACAGAATGGAGAATACAACCATTGATCAGCTCCGTTCCACCATCATCGGATACTCCGGTGTGATGACGGAGGATGAACATGCGGATATTCATCCGGGCAATGTCAGACTGGCACTTCTGCCGGTCTGGCTGTTATCCACACAGTACAAAGGGAAAAACTACCTGTTTGCGATGAACGGGCAGACAGGGAAAATGATCGGCGATACCCTGCCGCGTGATACGGGAAAGATGGTAAAGCAGTTTCTGATGATCTTCATTATCGGTCTTGTGATTGCGGCTGCCATCATTCTGATTCCGTTTGTGATGGGAGGCTGAGAAGATGAGAAAACTGTTAAAGACAATCACCGCCCTCCTGTTGGCAGTCATGATTGTGATGCCGCTTCACATCCATGCGGGAAGTGACGTGTACATCAGTGACACATACGGTGTGCTGAGCGATGACCAGCTTCAGGAGCTCTCAGACAGAGCCAGGGAAATCTCTGACCGGTATCACTTTGGCGTATACGCACATATCCTGTATGATGAGGCATCCTATGACGATATCTGGACATACATTGAAAACTATTATGAACAGGAATACCTGGGATACGGCGATACCCGCGACGGTATTCTGTTTCTGATTACACAGTCATCCAGAGGCGGCAGTTACGATATCTACATTCCGGCGGTATCCAACCAGTCATATTTCACCATCGACGGTCTGGAAGCCATTCAGGACGAAGCTGAGGATGGCCTGTTTGAACACGATTACTACCGTGCCGTCAGTGACTATCTGGACGAAACCGAACACTTCCTTGCCTACTACAACACGCATGATTACCCATGGAGTGAACAGAGCAGCGGGGCGGTATACTATGAACCTGAAACCGGAAGAGCAATCTCCGGGATCTCCATCGCACTGGGCATTCTGATACCGCTGATCATTGCGATCGCCGTTGTGGCATTCAACGCCTCAAAACACCGCACAAAGCACGAACGCCATGATGCACATGAGTACATACCGGAAAACGGTGAACTGCGGTTGAGAACACATACGGACATGTATCTGTACCGCACCCAGTCCCGTGTCAAAGTACATCACGAAAATTCTTCCGGAGGAGGCGGAGGCTTCACTTCCTCCAGCGGTGGAATGCATTCCGGCGGCGGACATTTCTGAACCACTGAAAAAGGCAGATTTCTGAGCCTGCTGAAAAAGTCCCAATGTATTACAGGAGCTCACCGGAAATAATCACT
>JBJEFE010000075.1:0-6238 GCA_051873755.1 Bulleidia sp.
TTACCCTGTATTGCTTTCCTGTCATACTTTTGTCCTTGACAAGCGATCCACTTTATATTTGAACAGGAAGCTTTTATCTGCTTATTCGTTTGTCAGATCACTGCCGAAGTACTTTTCAGAGATGGCTTTCAGTGTACCGTCATCTCTCATTGATTTCAGAGCCGTATTGATGGCCGCCCGCAGAGAATCGTTATCTTCGCCCTTCTTCATCGGAATCGCATACGGCATTGTATCGGATTCATCTACGATCTGAAAGCATGTTTCACCTGTTGTGGTGATGTAGTCGTTGATGGATGTTGAAGCATTGATTGTCGCATCAACAGTTCCATTCTTGACCATATCCATGCACTTGGTCAGGTCATCAACACCCTGTACTTCAGCACCATAGGATTCCCCCATTTCCATGTATGTGGAACCGATGGAATTGGCTGTTGTTCTGCCCTTGAGATCCTCAAAGGATGTAATGCCTTCTGTCCCTTCCTTAATGACAAGAACAGTTCTGTCATAGATATACGGATCAGAGAAATCAAATGTCTTCTCTCTTTCCTCTGTAATGTCAACGCCGTTGACAACGATGTCGTATGTACCTGTGGAAAGTCCTGTCAGAAGACCATCCCACTTACCTTCCACAATCTCAGCTTCCACGCCGATTCTCTTTGCGATTTCCTGTGCAACCTCAACGTCCACACCGCGGAGCACATCGTCCTTATCATGGAAGGAGAACGGCTGCCAGTCTCCTTCAAGTCCGACGATCAGCTTGCCGGCACTCTGAATCCGTGCCAGATGATCGTCTTCCGTCTTCTGTCCGCAGGCTGTCATTGTACACATCATAACTGCCGCAAGCCCTGTCTGAATCCACTTTTTCATTTTCTTTCCTCCATTCGCAAGAATTCTCTTGTTCTTTCATGTTTCGGATGTTCGAAGAATTCACGGGAATTCCCCTGTTCCACTATCACACCATGTTCCATGAACACAACATGGCTGGATACGTCTTTCGCAAATGACATCTCATGTGTTACCACAATCATTGTCATCCCCTCCTGTGCCAGATCACGCATGACGCCAAGCACTTCCCCGATCAGTTCCGGATCCAGGGCGCTGGTCGGTTCATCAAAGTAGATGATCTGCGGATTTCCCGCAAGGGCACGGGCAATCGCCACACGCTGTTGCTGTCCGCCTGACAACTGTGCAGGATAATAGGATGCACGATCCTTCATTCCCACTTTCTCAAGCAGGTTCATTCCGATTTCAGACGCTTCCTTTTTTGGCATTTTCCTTGCCGTAGTCAATCCCAACGTCACATTTTCCAGCGCCGTCTTATTGGCAAACAGATTGTAGTTCTGAAATACAAACCCGGTATGACTGCGGTATTCATGAATGCCGGCGCGATCGGTATGCGCCAGGTCATATGTCTTCCCGCCAAAGATCATCTGTCCCTCATCTGCGGTTTCCAGATAATTGATGCATCTCAGCAGTGTTGTCTTGCCGGATCCGGAAGGTCCCAGTATCGCAACAACATCACCTTTTTCCACTTTCAGGTCAACACCGCATAGAATATGCGCATCCCCGAATGCTTTATGTACGTTTTTCAATTCCAGCAGTGCCATGTCTCAGTTCCCCTTTGCGTCATAATAACTGAGTTTCTTTTCACCCCAGTGCTGCAGCCATGTCAGTACCGTGCAGAACACAAGGTAGACAAGCGCCACCTCCAGATACAGCTGCATGAAACGGTATGTTCTTCCCGCAATCCGTTCGGTTGTCATGAACATTTCCACAACCGTGATATTCGCCGCAAGGGATGTATCCTTGACCAGGGAAATCAGATTGTTGAAAAGAGACGGAAAAGCCGTACGGAATGCCTGCGGAAGCACGATATGAAACATGATCTGCATGTAGTTCATCCCGACACAGTACCCTGCCTCAAACTGTCCCCTGGATACACCTTCAATCGAACCGCGTACCGTTTCCGCACAATACGCACCGGTATTCAGAGAGAATACGATGATGGCGGCAGTGACTGCCGAAATCCTGACACCGATCGACTGCATGCCGAAATACATGATAAACAGCTGTACCAGCATCGGTGTTCCACGGAAAATCCATGTATAAAACTGTACAATTCTGCGCAGCACCGGTACCTTTGCATATTCGATCATGGCACAGGCAATTGCCAGAATCATCGCCAGTATGAATGAGATCAGTGCCAGCGGAATGGTTGCGGTGATACCTGCCATGAACATCTTCGGAAATGATTCTGCCGCAAGTTCAAGCACTTCATTCCAATCCATTCGCATTCCCCTTTCTGTTTTCCACAATCATACTCCTTCCCTGTTTTTCCTGCAAACATCCTGCCCGTACAGGGTAATCCCTCAAGTTGACTTCAGGTCAAGTCAAAAATCCGCAAAGGTTCAAAACCGATGCGGAAGTGCATGTTTCCCCGTTCCGTTTACTTTTCTTCCTGAATCTGTTTCTGATATTCCTTTGACAGCAGAAGCAGTTCCTCATACCATACCTTGAAGTATTCACGGATATCCTCATCCTGAATCCTTGCGGTATTCTTCTTTGTGATTTCCGCTTCTCTTCCGCTGTTCAGTATCGGAAGTCTGTTTTCGATTTTATAGTCGATGACATCGCGCACAACCTCAAAGCGCTTTTCAAACAGTTCTGCAATCTGTCTGTCGATCTGATCGATCATTTTCCTGTCTTCATCTAACCTGGACATGATTCTCTCCTGATTCTTTAACTCCATTATATGCAAATATTTTCATTTTCTGTTACATTTTTTATTACAATTGTTACAGTTTTCACTGACTGCACAACATAAATATACGACAAATATGCTAAAATGGCGATGAATTATGAGAGAGGAAGAAAAAATATGGGAAAGAACTTTGTATTTGTTTCACCAACTTTTCCTAAGAATTACTACCAGTTTCCACTCGCATGGAAAAATCTGGGCGGTAATTCTCTTTGTATAGGAGAAGACAGCTGGGATTCTCTGTCCCCTGAACTGAAGGCTGCCTGCACGGAATACTACCAGGTAAAGTCCATGGAGAACTACGACGAAATGTACAGTGCTGTCGCATGGTTCGCACACAAGTACGGTAAGATTGACTGGCTCGAGTCCAACAACGAATACTGGCTCGAACAGGATGCACGTCTGCGTACGGACTTTAACATCACTTCCGGAGACAAGACAGAATCCGTCATGCGTTTCAAGACAAAGGCAAACATGAAGGAATACTACAGGAAGGCAGGTGTTCCGGTTGCCCGATACCATCTGACAACAACATACGAAGAAGGAAAGAAGTTCGTTGATGAAGTCGGATACCCGGTCATCGTCAAGCCAAACGGCGGTGTCGGTGCCGCAGCCACATGGAAGATCACAAATGAGAACGAGCTGAGAAACTTCTATCATCAGGATCTGCCATGCCAGTACATCATGGAGGAATTCGTTCCTGGAAATATCGTATCCTTTGACGGTATTGTCGATCAGAACAACCAGATCGTATTCAGAACATCTCATTCCTTCCCGGATCCGATCATGGATATCGTCAACGGAAGAAATGAATGCTGGTACTACAGTGAAAGAGAGATTCCGGAAGACCTCAACCGTCTGGGTGAAGCTGTCATCCATGCGTTTGATGTCCGTGCCCGTTTTTTCCATACAGAATATTTCCGTCTGTATGAAGATAAGAAGGGACTTGGCAAGAAGGGTGACATCGTAGGCCTTGAAGTCAACATGCGTCCTCCGGGAGGCTATACACCGGACATGATGAACTACGCAAACGACATCAATGTCTACCAGATCTACGCAAACATGGCAATGTACAACCATGCGGATGTCCCTCAGGCACGTCCATATCACTGTGTGTATGTCGGCAGACGTGACGGGCAGAATTATGCGAATGATGATGCATACATGTATCAGAAGTATGGACAGAACATCGTCATGCACAGCAGAATGCCTGAACTGTTCGCCGCTGCCATGGGTAATGAATTCTACATGGCAAGATTCCCTGAAAAGGATGACATGATGGAATTTGTTCACGCAGTATATGAAAAGAAGGGAACCGAAAAGAAATAATGCAGATTCGTTATTACAAGGAATACTCCAATAACCTGGGCCGTGATATGGAATTCAAGGTCTACGGACATGCGGGAAAGCCGGTACTGGTATTCCCGTGTCAGGACGGCCGTTTCTTCGACTATGAAGACAACGGAATGATCGATGTGGCTGCACCGTTCATCAACGAAGGCCGGATTCAGATGTTCTGTTGCGACAGCAACGACATCAACTCCTGGTCATCCAAGAGCTGGGATAACCGTGCCCGCATTGAACAGCAGGAAGCCTATGTCCGCTATATCGTAAATGAATTATGTCCGCGTGTCTTCGACATCAACGCCGAAGATAACGGCGGTCAGTACGCTGAGGGAATTCTGACAACAGGAAACTCCATGGGCGGCACACATGCCCTCAACTTCCTGCTCAGAAGACCGGATATCTTCTCAGGCTGTATCGCACTGTCCGGTGCGTACAATGCCCGCGATTTCTTCCCGGATTATTTCGATGATCTGGTATACGCAAACTCTCCTGTCGATTACATCGAGGGTATGCCGTATGACCACCCATACGTTGAAATGTACCGCAACCGTTCCATCATCATCTGCTGCGGCAGAGGTGCGTGGGAACACCCGATGCAGGAAGACTCCGCGAGAATGAAGGAACTGTTTGAATACAAGAACATTCCGGCATGGGTTGATTTCTGGGGTGCAGACGTTGCACACGACTGGCCATGGTGGAGACAGCAGCTCCCGTATTATCTGAATTTTGTATGTTAAAGTGAAAAGGTCGAAAGGCCTTTTCTTTTCGTCTATCATATTCACATGAAAGTATTTATCAGAAAACACTTCAATCTCAGATATATCCTCCCGTATTTCATCGGACTGCTGTCTGACACGGGATTCACCATTCTGTTTCTTCTGATCCTGAAGGATCGTGCCTGGGCATTCTGCCTGTCATCGTGTATGACATGTATCTTTCCGTATCTGTTTGTCCGCCGGGATCTTCAGGAAGAACAGTACCACTCTCTGCAGGAAACAGCCGATCTTGTATTCCGTTATGTCATGATTCTTCTGGCGGTAAATATCGTATCCAATCTCTGTACACAGGCTTTAACCGATATCCTGGAATCCTGCGGGATCATCACGCTGAATCCATCGGATATCAAAAACCAGAAACTGATCGATGACAGGTTTGCCACAGGACCACTGCCGTCAGCCATCATGGCATTACTGGCCGGTTTCAGCGAGGAGATCATATACAGATATGCCGTATTCAGACTGTTCCGCAACAGGAAAGCCGCATTTGTCATCTCCATTGCTGCCTTTGCGATGGCACACGTCACCTTTTCCAGCATGGCATCCATTCTCAGCAGTATCGTGTATTCTGCAATGTCCTTTGTCCTGACATTCCTGTACTACCGGTATGATGATATCCGTATCAATGCCTTTGTGCATACCCTGAACAACGCCTTCGTCCTGTTTCTGATGTGACAGCCTTTTCTTTCCTCCCGTAATCTGTTAAAATAATTGAGCTGCGGGCGTGGTGAAATTGGCAGACACGTCAGATTTAGGATCTGATGCCTTCGGTGTGCAGGTTCGAGTCCTGTCGCCCGCACCATACCAGGTGTTCGTAACGATCGGTTATGAGCACTTTTTTTGTGATACAAAAGAACACCGCCACCAAACCGGACCTGCTGAATTGAAAAAGTAAATTCAACTTCAAAGAGCGATTGAAAACCTGTAGAATTTATTCTTACAAATACTGCATTTTTCTGTTGTAGAAGTCAGTGTTCGCGTTACAATATGTGTAGAATTGACAGATATGAAAGCGCGCTGAAAACAAGTGAAATTACAAGTTTTTAATTTTTAGGATGACTTAATTCCACTTCAGTTTCGTATATAAGGTGTCTGCCAATGGATGACTGGATCGTTGATTACTTGAGAAGATAAGGCTTTAAAATGACCTCATCCGGATCAATCTCAACGATACCGAATGACCTGAGTCTGTTGGCCAATTCGGGATTCAGGAAATCAGGGAATCTGAAGGGACTCTTGCCTTTCAGATTTTTTTGAGAAGGAATTGATGTGTGAAGAGATAAGATTGGCTTTTGTGTGATCAGTTCTCATATCAGCAGTTACGGAAAGAAAAAGGAATATGTAAATTTGTATGAGG
>JBJEFE010000076.1:0-28882 GCA_051873755.1 Bulleidia sp.
GAATATTTCGGTATTCTGCTTTTTTATGTTATAGTCAGTACATGGAAAAGAAATGGATTTGTTCAGTAATCTGGATCGGACTTCTTGCCGGATGTCAGAGTACCCCTGAGAGTCAGTCATCGACTGCTAATCCTCTTGCAGGGTACAGTGAACTGCCGGAAGACAACCGGTACAGGATATATGAAAAAAATGATCTGAAGACATTTATGGCCAACGGAAGCGGGGTTGTCATGCTTGCACAGCAGGATGATGCGGATTGTGCCAATGCTGTATATGTTGTCAATGACCTGCTCGAAACATATGAGATGCAGGCAGGGTATTACAGTGTAGAGGATGTTCACGACAGTGAGATTGTGCAGTGGATCCGTGACAGTGTGCAGGATGTCAGTGTATGGCAGTCGGATGAGATTGAGGAACCGCTTGTTCTGTTTGTGGAACAGGGGACTGTCGTATCCGCCTATGATGATGAATGGTTTGAAGAACATACCGGCAATGTGGCAGAACTGATGGATGACATGTATTTCATGCAGAAATACCTGGAAGACAGGAATGTCGATGCATGTGATGACGGCTGCACGCTTGGAGGCTGAAAATTCCGCATTGCATGGGGAAAA
This sequence comes from Bulleidia sp., assembly GCA_051873755.1. Lineage (GTDB taxonomy): Bacteria > Bacillota_I > Bacilli_A > Erysipelotrichales > Erysipelotrichaceae > Bulleidia. Next base: position 615 of record JBJEFE010000076.1, read on the forward strand.
CAGGAATGCTATAATAGCAGAGCACAGCGAAAGGAGCTTTTCATATGCTTGACGCGATTTTGATTATTGTATCTGCAGCACTGATTATTCTTTCATTACTGCAGAGTGGAAAAACAGATGGTATGTCAGGTGCGTTTACCGGTAATGGTGGACTGAACCTGTTTGCGAATGTAAAGGAAAGAGGTTCCGAAAAGGTCATCTCCAATCTGACTCTGGTTCTCGGAATTGCATTCTTTGCACTTGTGATTATTATTCGTCTTGTCTGATCAGAACCGGTGTCATACCGGTTTTTTTCATAACACTTTGTTAAAAAAGGGTTATATGTATATTAAGAAGGGAGGCTGAATCCATGGAAATGGATCTGAATAACAGGATCATCGCATATCTCGATGAGCACCCGAAAAAGCACAGAACACCGCAGGAGATTGCCGATGGCATCGGTGTGGATGTTGAAGAAATATCACAGACTTTACAGCAGATGGAGGCATCCTATGATGTGCTCCGTGAAAAGGATGGACAGTACCGTACAAGGAAGCAGGCGGGAATTGTGGAGGGCAGGATCTCCATCAATCGTGCCGGACTCGGTTTTATTGACCGGGAGGATGCGGAATCCATCCGGATCCGTGACAATGCACAGAAAACAGCCATGGACGGTGATACGGTCATTGTGCAGTGTCTGCCATGGCAGACGTACGGAACCGTGCTTGCGGTTGTCAAACGTGCAAGAGAACACGTGATCGGTACATTTGAGGATTCCGGAAGAGGCCTTCATCTTGTGTTGGATGAGGAAAAGATTCAACAGAGAATCAAGAAGGTAAGGTACGCGGATGATTTCACACCGATCAGTGGAATGAAGGTGCTTTGCGATATTGAAGACTACGGAATTCCGCTTGTACTGCGTGTACGACAGGTCATTGGATACAGGGATGATCCGGGGGTGGATATCACATCCATTCTTCTGGATCATGATATTGAGTCTGAATTTTCACAGGAGGTCATGGATCAGGTCCATGCCATTCCGCAGGAAGTGCCTGAAGGGGATCTGGCAGGCAGAGTCAACCTGAGTGAGGATATCACGGTTACCATTGACGGTGATGATTCCAAGGATTTTGACGATGCGGTCAGTGTAAAGACATTGGAAGACGGTTGGATTCTGAAAGTATCCATTGCGGATGTATCGCATTATGTGACGGAAGGATCGCCTTTGGATGAGGAGGCGCTGAAGCGTGGATGTTCAACATATGTGACGGACAGAGTGGTACCGATGATTCCGCATGAATTATCCAACGGGATCTGTTCGCTGAATCCGCATGTCATCCGACTGACGCTGACATGTGAAATGCATGTGCTCAAAAACGGTGAAATCAAAGACTATAAAATCTACCCTTCCTACATCCGTTCCACGGAACGGATGACATACAACAATGTCAACCGGATTCTTGACGGGGACCAGAAGGTCATTTCCTCTTACCGGCATCTTGGCAGTCTGTTTGATGATCTGCGGGACTGTGCGGATGCGATCCGTGCTTACCGTGTGAAGAAAGGTGCGATTGCCTTCAACAGCAGTGAATCCGAAGTGAAATGTGACCGCAATGGACATCCGTATTATGTCGGACCACGTCATTCCGGACATGCGGAGGAGATCATTGAAGACTGTATGATTGCGGCCAACGTCTGTGTTGCCGGTTTTATGAAATGGCAGGAAATTCCTTCCGTATACCGTATTCATGAGGAACCGTCATCCAAACGTCTGAACGAATTTGTACGGACATCCGATCTGCTTGGACACAAGCTTGTGCTTGGCAAGAATGATGTACGCCCGCGTCAGCTTCAGGATTATCTGGATTCCATCAAGGATACGGATGAATATCCGATTCTCAGTACACTTCTGTTAAGATGTATGCAGAGGGCAAAGTATGACAACCGGTGTGTCGGACATTTTGGTCTTGCGGAAGAGGAATATCTGCATTTTACATCTCCGATCCGCCGGTATCCGGATCTGATTGTGCACAGAATGCTGAGAAAGTATTCTTTTGAAGGCTGTCTGGATCCACAGGAGAGAATTGCGGATGAGGAAAAGACAGCGGAGTACGCAGAACAGTCATCCATTCGTGAAAGACTGAGTGCAGATGCCGAATTTGCGTGCCTGGATATGAAGAAGGCGGAATACATGCAGGATCATATCGGCATGATTGCGGAAGGTATTGTGACAGGTGTACAGTCATATGGCATGTATGTGCAGCTGCCAAGTACTGTCGAAGGTCTTGTCAGAATCTCTGCGATGGGAGATGATTATTTCGTCTATGATCAGGCGAGGATGCAGCTGACAGGCAGTGGATCAAGAAAGAAATACCGTGTCGGTATGAAGGTGGTTGTCATGTGTACCGGTGCGGATAAACAGCAGGGTAAGGTAGACTTTGCGCTTGTCGGTAAAAACGGCAGGGTATATGGCCTGAATGATGCGGCACATACAGGAAAACGCAGAGATGCCTATTCAAGAAACAGAAAACCGGAAAGGAGAGGAAATGGCAGAAAACAGAACCGGAGAAAAAACCGTAGCGCTTAACAGACGTGCTTCTCACGATTATTTTCTGGAAGAAAAGTATGAAGCAGGTATGGTACTGACCGGTACGGAAATCAAATCCGTACGGAATGGAAAAGTACAGTTCAAGGATGCCTATATCTCCATTTACAAAGGTGAGGCATGGATCAAAGGCATGCATATTTCCGCTTATAAAGAAGGCAATATCTTCAATGTGGATGAGGAACGTGACAGAAAGCTTCTCCTTCACAAGACGGAAATTCAGAAACTTCTGAACAAGGTCAGACTGAAGGGATATACACTGATTCCGGTACGCATGTATCTGAAAGCAGGAAAGGCAAAGCTGGAAATCGCACTGGCAAAAGGTAAGGACCTGTATGACAAACGCCAGTCCGATAAGATCCGTGATGCCAAACGTGAAGTTGAGAAGGCGCTGAAAAACAGACGCTGATCGTTGCGATTGTCAACAGTGTTGAAACATGCTAGTATAAAGAACACCGGAGAAACCGGTTGTTCTTCCCATGGGGGTGTAATGGTTTCGACAGGTTAATGTCTGATTCAGACTGCAGTGGAGTGATGACCATATCATCAGCTAAATTTAAACGCAAACAACACAAACAGAAACTACGGTTTCGCTTTCGCTGCCTAATCTGTACTCTTAAGTACTGCAGCGCACCGGCTCCATCTTATTCCATTTGATGGATGCTGTGTATGAAAATGGATACGGTGATCCTGAAGCCTGTACGGTGATCCCGACAATTTACAGGCAGATTCAGTGACGGTTTGTCCGGTGGACATGTCACTGTCTGATCAACCATCGGACTAAACTGTAGACGTCTGAATGTGGGGCTTCTCCTGGACACGGGTTCGACTCCCGTCATCTCCACTTCAGAAGCAGAGACTGGAAAACAGCTCTGCTTTTTTTTTGCACTGAGTAATGGCACTATTCAGTTACATTGAATGTAACAGAATATAGATGAAAATATGGAATAAAACTTGCAATATAATAATATAAACAATACATGTACTGATTCTGTGAGCAAAAAGGAAATCATTGGAAAAGCAGATATATGCTTAAATATCAGGAAATCAACTATTTTGAAAAGGAACGTGATGACTGTGTTTCATATGAACTGCCCGGTGAATACAGTCTTTTTTTCTGTTACATAACATGTTACAGGAAAACTGAAACTGCCCGGTTTTTGTTCATTTTTACTGCAATAATTGAATGGTCGATCAGTAAATGAAAAGAGTGTCGATTTATGAGAGTCAGAAACGAAGAGGAATATCAGCACAGAAAACAGGAGATCATGGAGAAGTGTTACGAATGTTACGCGGAGCATGGTCTTGGGACTGTCGGGATGAAAGGACTTGCGGAAGCGTGCGGCTGCACAGCCGCAAACCTTTATACCTATTTCAATGATCTGGATGATCTGATCATTCAGTCCACTGCTTACTGTATGAGTAAAGTCGAAGAGGAATTCATGGCTCTTGCACCAAAGGATGTCAGTGAGATCAACCGGTACATTGATGAGATTCCATACTGGACTGCACAGAAACACGGGAAAAAGTACCGTCTGATGTATCAGGTGTATACACATCCGAAATACGTTTCATACGGAAAGGAGTTCTTTCAGGGGATTAATCAGCGATATGCCGCATATGCGGAAAAACTGGAAAAAGGACTCGGTATTCCGAAAGACATGATCACATCACTGATCTTTATTTTTATCAGGGCGTGCGTTCATTATGCATTGTTCGAAGATGAATTCTACCTGCAGGCACAGCTGGGTGTGCTGAAACAGGGACTTGCCCTTTATCTTTCCCAGAAACAACGCTTGATAGAGGAGGACATCTCGAAATGAAAAAGCGCTTAACACCATTACTTGCCGGATTGTTGCTGACACCGAGTCTGTTTATTTCCAATATTCGTGCGGAAATGACAAATGAAGTGGATATGCCGATTATTCCGTATGATCCGGATAAGGAAGATGATATGATCATTCATCCTTATTACCCTGATTTTGATCACAATACCGTTGGATACAACCAGACAGAAGCATCAGGTGAAGAAATCTTCAATGCAATGTTGGGACAGAACTATGTAAAACCATTGAATTTTGATGAGGATACAAGGTCTCCATACGCAACAGACGAGGATGAGGAATTCTCCATGCTGGAAAAGCTGGAAGTGTTTGAATATATTTCGTGGAAAGGCGCTGTTACAAATGTAAAAAGCTATGATGATCTGAAAACAAATACCATCTATGTAAATGGTACAGCCCAAAACCTGAGTACTTCTAAAAACGCAATCGGATCCCTTCGTTTTGCTCAAGGGGTAGCTTTTGATCCGACTGGATGTGGACAGAAAACGCATGTTGCGATCGTTGGATACAGGGAGAGTGCTTCCAACAGTAATTGGGGTGATATTTACCTGTATATCATCAATGCGGTTGAAGATAAGGTTGAAAAGGAAATTGCTTTGGTGCTGAACAGCGAAAGAGTGAAAACAGCAATGGACGCATTGACTGTTGTTGACTCGAAAAACTTCTTTCAGATCACAGCCGGTGACTATAACGGAGATGGAAAAGATACAATTGTTGTATATGATACATATGTGAATCCATCCAGTGCAATTGAATCCAGATTTGGATTGAAAGCATACGATTACGACGCAGATAAAATGGATTATGTACTGGATTATATTTATGAGACAGGAAATGACGGAAAATATCTGAATCATGATTATGTTGCCTCTACTCTTCCGGAAAGTACTTCCCTGCAGAATCAGCTTTGCGTATCTCTGGACAGCGGAGATGTTAACGGGGATGGCATTGATGATCTGATTGTTCTTTCTTATACAGGAGACATCACAAGCGACAAAGTGAAAGAAGTCGGGAATAAAACTGTGATACCGACACTGGTTGTCGGTTATGGAGAAAAAGGAAAAAGACTTCAGTTTCTTCAGATCGATAAGACATCCATTGTTCAGGTTTTAAATAATGAATCAATAACAATGGTCTTCCCGGATGTGTCTGTTGGTGATATTGATGGAGATGGTGATGCGGAAATCCTGGTTGCCGGATATCGGAATAAAACCTCAGCAACAGATATTATTGATGTAAATGATGATCAAGGCCAGAATGTCATGGCATATGCATACTATGAGACAACAGGTGCAGGTACGCTGAATTGTAATGGCGGTCTTAAAATCATGGCCAGAGCGGATACCAGTCCGATTGCCAAGGATGACAGTCTGCGTGAACATGAGGATTTCTTCCAGCAGTATTCAGTTGAATGTGTTGCGGTAAATGGAAAAAATACACAGGAGTATGTATTTGCGAATGGATGGTTCTACTTCATGGAGAATGGAGAGCTGAAATCCTGTGCGACAAATAATACAGATTCATACAAAATAAGTGATCTTGAAAGTGTCACAAATCCATTTAAGGAATTAGTGGATAAAGTGGGAAATAAAGATGTTGATGAAGTGTTTATCATGAATGCTTCAGCAGGAAACTTTTTCGCGACCGCAAGTGGAAATGAGGCAATCATACTGACTGTCGGTTACAAAACTCATACGGATGAAAACAAAGAGGGCGATTATAACTTCGATTATTATGTTTTCTGGAATAATACTCCGATGCCGACGGACAGTTTCGATATTGGTGATAACTATGGTACATCTCTGAAACTGAATTATGAATATTTCAGTAACTATGGAACCAACTATCCGCTGTATGAGCTGACAGGAAGTGCTGACAACTATTTTGTTTCAGGAAAAGATGGCTTCAGTGTACTTCTTACACCTGTAGATATCGGTGATGATACAGTAGTGGCGAGATACAGTGGTAAGGCATTTGCCTATACAGACCCGACTGTTGTGGCTTTCCTGCAGGCTGCTCCGTATTTTGAAGAACTGGGAGAAGGAAACAGTTCCACTACATACAGCTATTCTGAAAGCTATCGTACGACAAGTGCTGTTGGTTCAGAGAATTCCTTTGATGTCGGTGTTGCGGAATCCATGCAGGCAGGACCATTGCAGCAGAGCATGGAAATGGGTATTGCCTATGAGTTGAATAAGGAATTCGCAAAGAGCCAGGAACGGACATTTACGACTACCTTTGAGGCCAGTGATCAGAATCAGGTGATTCTGCGTCAGACTCTGATGTACTACTATTTCTATGATGTGAAAACATCGGATGGAGAAATACATGAAGCTGCTCTGGTAGTTTCTGCCCCACAGTATCCGGTACTGACATCCGTATCTGTGGATCAGTATAATGCACTGGCAACTGCCTATAACAGGAAGGTTGATGAGAACAGGTCATTAACGAAACAGAATTTTGATAAAGATCATAAGATGCAGCTGATTACGGATGATCTCAAAGACAGGTACTATCTGAATAATGAAGGAAATCCGTTTGGATACGCTTCTGACAGTACGGCCTATGGGACGTCTGCCGCTAACGGTGGCTGGGATCTTGGGCAGGCTGAAGCAGAAAGCGCAGATAACTGGATGAGACTGTCCTATGCAGGAGGAACACAAACTCAGACGTTCTCGAAATCAGTAGAAGAGGAAAAGACGACATCCGTAGCGGAGGGATGCTTCGCAAACCTGACCATCATGCTTGGGGCGGATGCAGGTGTGATTCCGGTAAGTGCTTATGCAGGCGTAACGGCGGGTTATGAATATCTTTCAAGTCACAGTTATTCTGCAGCTCATGTGACATCTGAAGAAACTTCAGGTACTGTTCAGAATCTGACAAACGACCTGACAGACTATGGTTTTGACTGGAAGCTGATCGGATGGAAAACAGGAGATCTGTTTGCTGGAGTTCCGTTTGTCGGTTACGCGGTCAGAACACAGAGAGATCTTCCAAAACCTGTAAAAGATCTTCAGGGCACCTACAACTACACGGATGGAGGTACTGTAACTCTTACATGGACTTCTCCTGAGATTGAAACAGGCAGAACAGGTATCTCGCACTTTGTTATCTATGATGACGTGAATGGGGCAACACATATCAGTCAGATTACCAATAAAGGTGAAGGACAGGAACACTCTGTCACAATCAATGTCAGAGAGTATCCGACAAACAATGCTTCATTTACGGTGTGCAGCTTCCTGGAGACAGGTACGGCTGAAACTTCCGGAATCATGGGTATTCCTTCCGATGAGGTATTTGTGGTATTCTCATTGACTTCCCAGGAAATTGAAACTCTGATTTCAGACGCAAAGACAGGACTGCAGACACAGATCGATACATTGAATACCCAGCTTGCAGAACAGGGAACGGCCAACGCTGAAAACATCAGGAATCTGATTGCGGCGTATAAGCAGGCGGATGAACTTCTGCAGGCACAGATTGATGAAGGTGCTGCCGCAACAGATGAACTGAAAGCACAGATGGAAACAGCGCTTCAGCTGATTGAAACATCCATGGATACCATGAATGCGGAACTGAGTGCTGCGATTGAGAATCTGAAGCAGGCAACGGATGAAAACATGGATCAGGCTGTTGCGGATCTGACGGAAGCCTATACAGGTGCGGATGCACTGATGAATGTGGATATTGAATCTCTGCAGGAAAAACACGCTGCTCTGGAAACACTGATGAATGAGGCATTTGAACTGACAGGTATTACCATCAGTCAGGTTCAGGATGATCTGGAAGCGGTCAGAAATGATCTTACCGATAACATGACATCTGACTTCAATACCATAAACAACAGGATTGATACGATCTCATCCACACTGAATGCGGCTTCTCAGATGGCAGACAGTGCACTGCAGGAAAACATTGATGCCCAGGCTGTTGATATTCAGACTCTGACAACCGCATACAAACAGGATATCGATTCACTGCAGGTGGAACTGAACTTATTGCGTATTGAGCTGAATGCATTACAGGATTCGATAAAGGCACAGGAAAAGACGGATGCTTCACATCAGAGTGAGATCGATGATACAAAGACAATCACCTATGTCAGTCTTGGTGTGGGAAGTGTATCACTTGTCGGAAACATTGCACTGCTTATCGCTGTCGCAAGAAAACTGGCCTGGTTTAAATAATCAGGGCTCAAATGAAACAGGAGTGTGAATTCATTCCTGTTTTTTTGCATTTTTCCGTTATTTCGTTCATAATCAGGTTATATAGTAAGTGTACATCTTTTGTCAGAAGTGAGGATTTTTGTATGAATGTATTTGAAGTAATGGATCAGGAAATTGAAAGAACATATCATTTCTTTCGCCACGATTGCCCGCATGATGTTGAAGATATTACCGGAAATGAAGCTTTCAGCGAGTCACAGATCCGGTATATGATTCATCTCAGAAATGAAATATTCAGAAAGAAACCGAATATGCGCAGGCTGCTGGAGGGAGCCAGAAAACATCAGGTCTGGGGTCTGTATTTTAAACTGACCCAGGAGTTTGCACAGACATACAGCGATATGATTCCTGAAGTGATCAGTCATATCCATGATGTGCCGGAACAGTACCGTACCGCCTTTGCGGCTTGTGTATGTATCATGTTGGAATACAGGAACCGCACCATGAATGAGATCATGCTGGAACTGCTGGAAGACTGTGAAGACAGGAATCTGAGTGATGATGTCAAAGACCGTGACTATGTGAATGTTTACGCCCCTGCCACCTACCGGCAAAGCCCTGCGTCCATGAAAAACAGGTATGAGTGGTATCTGGATGTGGATGATGCCATGAATGAACTGATTGAAAGCCATGATCATGATGATGACGCCGCAAATCTGATGGTAACGGTCATGCGGGCAAAAATTGCCACGAAAGATATTCTGATTGAAATGAATGTTGCGGAATCCAGAACAAGGGAAATGAATGTGATCATTCAGAATGATTCCGTCTTTGATATATCCGAGGATCCGGAGTTTCAGGAACATCTGGAAGAACATGCCAGGAATTCCATGGAGTCTGATTCGGATGATGAAAACATTGATCTTGTTCTTGACTGGATTGAAAAGGTGGAGGAGGATGCCGGTATACCGGAATGTAAGATACCGTTTGATCTGATCAACCTGCGTCTTTCAAAGCCGGAGGATATCCGTGAGCTGTTCCGGATGGAAGAGAGAATCAGTGACGGGGATGCTGTTCGGACAGCCAGGGAAATCATCAGAAGCAATCCGGACAACGGATGGACGATGGTGCGGTTTTCAAGGCAGCTGAAGGAAGGCTACTATAAGACACTGTGGTTTGACAGGTATGAACGGAAGTGGTTTGCCGGATACGGCAGATATGAGAAGATCGGAAATGATATCAGCGGTCCGTTTGGGATTCCGTCAGATGATGAGCTGACACTGTCGTACATCCGTTACCGTGCTGTGGCGGTGGACAGGGAAACATGGGCACGCACACTTGCGGATGCTCAGTCAGTCAGAAAAGCAGAGCCGGTTGTCAGAAAACAGGAACCGGTTGTGAAAAAGGAAGTACGGAAACAGGAAGTGACACTGTCACCGCAGGACATCCAGAATCTGAAACAGGATATGTACATCCGTCAGATGGAGGAAATGTACGAAAAGGAACTGGAGAAAAAGAATGCGGAGATGGAAGCTGTCAGAGAGCGTCTTTCCCAGATGCAGGTGGAACTGGATAAAGTGAACAGGATGAACAGTGCCGCAAGAAAGAAACTTGAGGATCAGAAATGCATCTCCATCCTGAAAGCGGGCAGTGAACCGGAGAAGTTTGATCATGAGACCAAAGCGTTTGTATTAAAGGCAATCCGGCATGAAGTGGAACACTGTGAAGTTGATACGCGCAGACATGATGTTCTGAAGAATGTGTATGAGGCAAACAGCGACGGTGCGGAAAAGCTGCTTGCACAGAAAAGTGAGGAGATCAAAAGAATTGTCAAAGGATACAGACAGATTACGGATATCCGGGAAAAACTGCAGTCCTTCGGCTTTGAGATTGTGAAAGAAGGACCACACGCAAAGGTGAGATATCCGGGTGATTCCAGATATGGACTTCCGATTGCGGGATCTGCCGGGGATTACAGAGCAGGAGAGAACCTGGCGGCACAGATCCGTAAAAAATTCTTCTGAAAACAGATACAGGCTTTGTGAACCGGCCGGATATGCGGTTGGCACAAAACCTGTTTTTTTTATGCTTCTTTGTCGTTTTCCATCATCTGGCGGAACAGTGTGGAAACCTGTTCCGGCGTTTCACAGAAACCGCGTCTGATCCATTCATCCAGAAAACCGTACAGACCGAATGAGTAAAACCTTGCCTCGTAACATTCGATCGGGTCCGCACCGTATTGCGGTTTCATCACCTGATAGAACGCGTTGTATACACATGTTTCGAGGCCTGCCTGGTAGATCTGTTGAAGCAGATGACGGATGCTGTAATTGAAAGAGAAGAAAGTCTCCGCATTTTCGAGGGAATAATGTTTCCTTTCCTTCATATCGTGTTCTTCCGCCCATCGTTCCCAAAGCCGTATCAGTTTGAATGTGACAACTTCATTTTTATCATTGAAATGTCTGAACCAGGTGGAACGGTTGACACCTGCTTCCTGTGCAATCTGGTTGATCGTGATTTTTGCGAAAGGTTTGTCCTTCATCAGGCGGAATAAGGCATCCGCCATGCACTCTTTCAGAAAATCTGTTGTTTTTGAACTGGCTCCCATGTTTCCCTCCCTGTTGAGCAACTTTCAGCACGTAAAATCGCTTTATGAGGCAGCCTTCTTGTGTCTGAAAACCGCCATCTTGTATAATCTTATTGCAACAAAAGATGCTTATCGCAATATATATCGCAGATATAATAGGCAAAATGACTGATTCTGTCAACCATCTGAAATGGATAAAGAAAAAGATGAGGATATGAAAACTGCAGGAACAGTCATCTGCGTATTGGTGGGGACAACGGTATGTGTTTTCCTGTAACAACACATACACAGCTGATTGTCGGCGTGATTCAGAAATTGATGTACGGGATGGATCGATGAATACTTTCGAGATGCTCAACAAACCGATGAAGGAATGACGAAAACCGTGTTGAACATGTACTGGTTGATCCGTTTGCGGAATACGGACTTGTGAAATCACACTGTTTTGTCGCAATTGAAAGAGTGGATGAAATTGCAGCGGAGGCATTTGAATAGCTGATTTCCTTTCTGAATACAAAAACCGGAAATACGGAACAGGCAGGACAATGATGAGCAACCACAGCTGTCAGGGAATGTCAGGTATGGAACAGAAAAATACCGCGATACATGTCGCGATATTACTGTATTCTGAGGATATGTTCAATGGCTTCTTTGACACCGTTGTTGTCATTGGAGGCGACCACCAGATCCGCTTTCTGTTTCAGCTGCGGATGTCCGTTTCCCATTGCGATCGAAAATCCTGCATTTTCGAACATCTGAATGTCATTTTCCCCGTCTCCGATACATGCGATGGACTCTTTCGGCAGTCTGAGATATTCCTGAAGGTATGACAGTGCGTTGCCTTTTCCTGCTTTGTCAGAATAGATTTCCACATACGTTTTATCCTGTGGTCCGCATACCTGCGGAAAGGATTTCAGAACATGTTCCGTGTGTGTTTTTGCGTCTTTTTTGAGAAAGAAAAACTGCAGTTCCTCCACCGGTGTATGGTGTGTCAGTATATGCTGTTCCAGATCATGGACAATGATGGTACGGCTGCCATCCCTGCCGTATACGATTCTGCCCAGCATCTTCACCGCATGTCCCTCCATCAGGTATTCATGGTTGATGTGTGCTGCTTTGGCAAGGCCGGAAAATCTGCTTCTGTGCAGAATATCCGCAGCGGTCTTTTCATCCATCTGTGCAAGGAAAATATCATGATGACTCAGGGTGTCGGTGATGACTGCACCGTTTGAGGAAATAACATAGCGGTAGATGTCCGTGTTTCGAAGCTGGTGTGGAAGACAGGAAAGACTTCTTCCTGTTGTCGGTACGATCATGATGCCTGCATCGGACGCCAGCTGTAATGCATTCAGCACGTCCGTATTGATTCTGTTGTGGGGATTCAGACATGTTCCATCCATGTCAACTGCCAGTAATCTGATTTTCATATGTGATCATTCCTGTGACATTATTCTGAAATGTTTTCATCTGATGAACAATAAACAGTTTGATATGTTTGTCTGAAACTGTGAAAAAATGACACATTTCACCACAGAGTCATGCATATGGAAAAATCCGTTTCAGGTATAATACAGGTAACAGGAGAAACGGTTATGGCAGATGCGAAGAAATGGATGAAAATCGGAGGCGTTGCGATTGCGGCGTGGATCTGTGCATCGGGATTAAGAAGTGTGCTGCGTCCCAATCACAGAACGCAGGAATATGTGGTGAATGAAACTGTGGAGGCAGCCTCTTCGTATTATGAGATTGTGCATATGCCGTCTGAACTGCGCGTGGAAGCCGGTTTTGCGGATGTGATGATTGAATACGGGGATGACTTCCATGTGGAGGCAAATTTCGATCTGGATGTGGATGATGGAAGTGACAGACTGGAAATCGTGGATGACGGTTCGGTATTCCTTTCCGGTGAAGCGTGGATCAGGGTTGTTATTCCGCATGATACGGTATTTCATGTGGTGGATATTGAAAACGGAGCAGGCAGGCTGAGCGTTGCGGATGTCCGTACGGAAGAGCTGTATCTGGATATGGGTATGGGAAGTACGGAAATGCGCGGGATCAGTGTTTACAACAGTGCGGATATCAGTGCCGGCACAGGTGAAGTCAGTTTTCTGGATGTGCTTCTGACAGATTGTGACTTTGATCTGGGTGTCGGATCCGTGTTTGTGTCCGGAAAGATTACAGGAAACAGTGAAATGGACTGTGGAATCGGAAAACTGGAACTTGTGCTGGAACAGTCCATGGATGACCTGACCATTCAGTTCTCCTCTGGAATTGGATCATCCACGCTGAACGGACGTGAAATGAAGGATGACCATGTATACGGCAATGGTAAAAACATCATTGACATTGATGGAGGAACAGGAGAAATCCGGATCCAGACAGAGTGAATGAAAAGGGCATGGCGGGATGGCCATGCCTGAATTCTTCAGAAGAACAGAAAGTGTTTTGATGGAACAGGTCTGCTTGAAAGAGAAAGAAGCGGATATCCGATGGAGGAAAGAGATTCCTGCAGTTTCTGCTGTGACAGCGGCTGCCTGGATGTGATTACAACCGTTCCTTTTCTGTGATCCGCCTTTACCTTTCTGACATCAAAGTTTCTGTGGATCAGATCCTGTACATGTGATTCGCACATGGCACATGCCATTCCTTCTATCTGAAGTGTTGTTTCGATCAGCTGTTTTTCCATGATAACAGCGTATCACCAACTGCCGGTTCAATCCATTTGGAAAATCTGATTACGCGTGGTGTAGTTCGAAGTACTTTTCCAGAATCATTTTTCTGTTCAGTGCAACAGCAATGATATACAGGATCTCAATGTCCGGATCAGCCGGATCAGGGATGTTTTCATCACGACATGTCGCAAGAAGAATGACACGGAACTGTTCATACACGGTTTCGATAGGCTGGTGCTTTGTCTCCATTTCCACAAGCAGGCGGCGGATGTTTTCAATGGATATGACATTCTTGAGAAGCACAATCAGAATCAGCGCTGCAATCTGAACACGTGTGTATGTCTTTTTGTTGACACGGGAAATCAGTTTCTGTTTGGCATAGTTGGAAATCATGGACGGCGTGACGTTCATTTCCGGAAAGGCTTCAAGATAACTGTTGATATACTTTGAAACCTGATCCAGGTAAAGGCCGATATCCGGGATCTCATGAAATGAGGGGATCGTAAACGATGTAATGCATGTGCGCAGCTGTGTGTTTTCCATGACTTCATTTTAAGGGGAATGTATAAAACCGTCAATGGGATATCTATAATTGTTGACAGGTTTTTGAATAACCGATAGAATGATATTACAATCGGATAACAAAAAACCGATAAGGAGGTAAAAATGACTGTTTACGAACATACACAGCAGTTTCATGTCAGAGATCCATACAGTGCATTGACACACTTTATCGGATTTGTACTCTCTGTTGCCGCAATGGCAGTTCTGTTGATCAAGGGTGGATATGATCGGGTACCGATGGTGAATCTGATCGGCGTTACGGTGTTTGCGGCCAGCTCCATACTGCTGTACGGCGCAAGCACATCCTATCATACATTTGATGTCAGAGAACCGTTCGGCAGGCTTCTGAAAAAGATTGATCATCTCAGCATCTTCATTCTGATTGCCGGTACATATACACCATACGCTCTGATCGCTCTGGATCATAAAACGGGCATGTTTCTGTTGCTGGAGGTATGGGGTATCGCAATTGTCGGAATGATCTTCAAACTGTTCTGGGTAAACTGTCCGAAGTGGGTATCCAGTGTCATCTATATTGCCATGGGCTGGGTCTGTCTGACCGTGTTTCCGCAATTGCTCGGAAGTCTTTCCACCGGTGCCTTTGTATGGACACTGCTGGGCGGGATCTTCTACACCATCGGCGGTGTTGTGTATTCCGTACCGTGCAGGAAACTGGAGGGAAAGCCGTTTGGCATGCATGAGATCTTTCACTGCTTTGTCCTTGCAGGTTCATTCTGTTTCTTCATGGTCATGTATCTGTACTTCATCTGAATCAATCCCATCAAAACAACACAATCACGGTGTTGTTTTTCTGTATAATAATGGGTACCAAACAAAGGGGGTGTTTTATGAAAATCATTCATTGTTCGGATCTTCATCTGAACTCCCGTCTGAGTGCCCATCTGAATGGTGATCAGGCAAGATTGAGAAACCAGGAGCTGACAGCTTCTTTTCTGCGTATGATCGACTACGCGGATGAAAACAGCATCGATATGATCCTGATTGCAGGGGATCTTTTTGATACGGCATCGATTCCATCAGGACTGCGGAATACCATTGAACATGTGATCCGGAATCATCCAGAACTGACATTTTTTTATCTTCGCGGCAATCATGATGACAATGATTCCCTGATTGCACATATGGAATCCGTTCCGGAAAACCTGAAATGCTTTGACAGCGAACACTGGACATCTTATGCATACCGTCTGGAAAACGGAAGAACACTGACGGTTAACGGAATTGAAATGAGCCGTGACAATGCCAATACCTTGTATGACAGTCTGAAACTGAATCCGGATGATCTGAATATCGTCACTCTTCATGGCATGATTCAGGAACATGGATCCGGTATGGATCTGATTGATCTCAGCCGCCTGAAGAATCACAATATTGATTATCTGGCACTTGGCCATATACATGCATATTCCTCTGGTACACTGGACGCCCGCGGTACATACTGCTACAGCGGATGTCTGGAGGGAAGAGGATTTGATGAGATTGGAGAACATGGCTTTGTACTTCTGGAAACAGATGGAAAAACAGTATCCCATACATTTGTGCCGTTTGCCCAAAGGCATGTTCATGTCGTGCGTGTCGATGTTTCACGGTGTTCCTCCACAATGGAAATGAAAGAGGAAGCTGTCAAAGCATTGAAGGGAACTGCGGATCCACAGGATCTTGTCCGCATTGTACTGTGTGGAGAGGTGGATGTGCTTTGTGAAAAGAATCCGCAGGCATTACAGGCAATGCTGGAAACGGGATACAGATATCTGGAAGTGAAGGATGAAACACGGCTGGAAGTGAATTACGACGATTATGCGAAAGACGCATCACTCAAAGGGGAGTTTGTACGCCTTGTGCAGAAGGATGCGGATCTGGATGAGAATATGAAAACAATGATCATACGATGCGGGATACATGCATTGAACGGGGAGGACTTCTG
The DNA here is from genome assembly GCA_051873755.1 of Bulleidia sp. GTDB lineage: Bacteria > Bacillota_I > Bacilli_A > Erysipelotrichales > Erysipelotrichaceae > Bulleidia. The sequence goes on from JBJEFE010000076.1 coordinate 16,980, forward strand.
ATGCGGCTGATACACTGTCATATTGAGAATTTCGGATGTCTTCACGACTTTGATTACGACTTCAATGCGGGACTGAATGTGATTTATCATGACAACGGTTGGGGCAAGAGCACGCTTGCGTCCTTTATCCGTGTCATGTTCTACGGCTTTGAAAATGAGACGAAGAGGGCTGTGGGAGACAGGGAACGTGCACAGAAGGATCCATGGCAGAAGGGGACCTACGGTGGTTCAATCACCTTTGAGGTCAATGGAAAGACATACCGTATGATACGTACCTTTGATCACAGAAAGGCTTCGGAAGATACGTTTGAGCTGTACGATGCCGCAACGAATCTGCCGTCTGTCGACTATGGCAACGATATCGGAGAAGAGCTGTTTGATATCGATGCGGATTCCTTCTGCCGTACCGTGTTCATTGCCCAGCAGGACTGTGCCAGTTACGCAACCGATCAGATCAACGCAAAGATCGGCAATATTTCCCGGGAAACCGCGGATATGGGCAACTATGAACAGGCTGCCGCAGCCCTGAGTGCGGAAATGAACAGGATTACCGAACGCAGAGTTACGGGTCTTGGTCGAAAGCTGAAGGATCAGATTGAAGAGCTGAAGACACAGATCGTCAGAAAACCATATCTGAATGAAAGTCTTGCCGCAATGCGCAGACAGCTGAACGATCTTCAGCTGGAATGTGCAGGTTATGAAAAACAGGAAACAGAACTGAATGAAAGAATTGACCGCAGCGCTAAAGCTGCCACATATCAGGCAGATCTGAAAATCCATCAATCCCTGGTCAATGATCTGAAGCAGGCTTCCGTTGCACTGCAGGAAAGCCGGTCATGGTTTCCGGGTGAGATTCCATCCGAACAGGAAGCCGATCGTATGATTGCGCTGACAAGGAAATATGAGGCGGATCAGGCAAGAAAGGAAAGCCTGGCATTCACATCAAAGGAAAGTCTGACGCTGGACCAGTTTCAAAAGGTGTTTGCTCAGGGGATTCCGGATGAGGATACGATATCCCTGATCTCTTCCAATGTGGTGGAATATGAACTGCTGAAAGAGGAAGTCAGTGAAAACAGACTGTCCGAGTCTGAAATGAAGAGACTGAAGGAAGACCGTGTGATGTTTGAAGGAAAACAGTGCAGCCCGGATCTGATTTCATCCATGATTGACAAATGGCAGAAATATGAGAAGGAACAGACTGTTTTTCAGACAAAACGAGAGGGAGAAGAGAAGAAGACAAAGATGGCCGGCCGTCTGATTATTGCGGGGGCGGTACTTGTTCTTGTCGGTGTGACTCTCTGTTTATGCCATCAGACACTGTTGGGTGTCGGTATCGGTCTGATCAGTGTGATCATCCTGCTTGTCGCAATGAATACGGGAACACCAAAGAAGATTCTCGAGGAAACACAGCAGAAGCTGGATGGCAGGCGGGATGAAGTGTATGCTTTCGTGGATGCCTTTGAAGGAAATCATGAACAGGTGCTGGCACAGCTGTATGATATCCGAAACAGATATGAGGGTTGGATCAATCGTGAACAGCGCTATCAGGAAAGCCTGTGTGATGAAAAGACGGAGCGGCAGGATAAACTGGCAAGGCGGCTGGATGATTTCTTTTTTCCGTATTATGGCGAAACACAGAACTATTCCGCAAGACTGGAAAAACTTCAGAATGATATCAGGGAATATGACGCATTGCAGGAAAAGGCGGACCGGTATGAACAGGCATGTCGTGATGTCAGAGCGGACGGCTATGAATACCGCAGGTTCTGCAGTGAATTCGGGTTTGCGGCAGGAAGTGACATGCATGCGCATATGGAAGAGATCCGTGATCATATCCGTGCATGTGCGGATGATCAGAAGTCATATCTGGAGAAAAAACATGCGCTGGATGTGTTTGAATCAGAACATGATCTGAGTGAATCCGTGGATGCCGAAAATGCGGAGGATCTGGAATCCCTGCATGAACAGCTGAGAGCCGTGCAGATGCAGAGTCACAAATGCATGGAACAGATCCGCTCCATTGAACGGAATGTGGAACAGAATGAGCAGGAAGTCGGACATCTTGAACAGCTGGAAAGTGAACGGGATGAAAAACAGGCACAGTATGAGGAACTGAAAGTCAGATACGATGTACTGGATCAGACATTCCAGAAACTGACAGAAGCGAGAAATCAGTTCAATGCCAGATATCTCAAACCGATTCAAGCTTCCTTTGACCGTTACTATACGGTGTTAAGCGGCGAGAAAAGTGACAGATATGAACTGGATGCCGGATTGAATATCACGCTGCGTGCCTATGGCAGGGGAAGAAACATTCAGTCCCTGTCAGAAGGATATCAGGATCTGATCGGTATGTGTCGTCGTATGGCAATGATCGATGCGATGTATGAAAAGGAAAAACCGTTCCTTGTCCTGGATGATCCGTTTGTCAATCTCGATGATCAGAAACTGACATGTGCAGGAAAATTTGTGAATGAAATTGCCGGTGAACATCAGGTGATCTATCTGACATGCCACAGCGGCAGAAAACTGGAATCATGACAGAACATCCGTGGGATCAGATCCCACGGATTTCTGATTTTTCAGAGTATTCAGCAGGAGTGGTTTCTGACGGTAAAAGAAAAACTCCCGGTAAACCAGGAGTTCTGACAGTGAGCGCTAAGGGACTCGAACCCATGACCCCTTCCACGTCAAGGAAGTGCTCTCCCAACTGAGCTAAGCACTCAAGTGCTTTAATACAATAGCACAGATTTAACAGAGAATTCAACTGTTTTTTGACAGAATGTGCAATTTACATTTGCGTCTGCGGTCGATTATAATAATAGCGATGAAAATCCTTCTGATAAACGGTGAAAAAAAGAATCCACAATACGGTGAGAAAACAACAGAGAAAATCAGGGATATCTGTGCTGAAAATGATATGGGCTGTGATGTTGTCCGGATCGAAAAGGAACGTGCCGTTGCCTGTACGGCATGCGGGAAATGCATGAAACGCAGAAAGTGCATCTTTGAGGGAATCAATGATATTCTGGAATCTCTTTCTGAATACGATGGTGTGATTGTGTTGAGCTCACTTGTATACGGCAGAGTCAATCAGGAAACGGTATCGTTTCTGGAGAGGCTGATGCGTTGTGGAAATGATCTTCTTGGACACTGCAGTGCAGCCGTGTTTCTGATCAACCGGCAGAGTTGTGATGTGGGATACGGTCAGATTGTTTCCCTGTTGGCACCGGCGGAAGTGACACTGACAACGGATATGCAGTGCGGCAGACTCCGGTTTGAGGAAAACGGAGAAATGCAGGAAGAAGATGAGAAAACGCTGAATCGGACATTGAACAGGATGTTTTGGAGTATGAGAAACGGAAGGATGGATGATGGGGAGCCCATCGGTAAGATCACGGATTACATGCGCTGATCGGAATTTGGAGGTATTTGAACATGTTGAATGCACAGGAAAGATACAGAGAGTGGCTGCTTCATCTGGAAGATGGAGATCCGCTGCGTGAAGAACTGTTGGAAATTGAAAACGATGAAAACGAAATTGAGGAACGATTCTACCAGGATCTGGCATTCGGAACAGCCGGATTAAGAGGGAAGACAGGTGCCGGTACAAACCGTATGAATGTGTATACGGTAGGCAGGGCAACCCAGGGCATTGCGGATTATATCTGCGCGTGTGGTGAGGATGCGAAGAAACAGGGTGTCGTTATCGCCCATGATCCGCGTTACTTCTCAAAAGAATTCTGTGCCCTGGCATGTGAGATCTTTGCGGCAAACGGCATTCGTGTCTATACATTTCCGGATCTGCGTCCGACGCCGCAGCTTGCCTTCATGGTACGGTATTTACATACAACAGCCGGAATCAATATTACGGCTTCCCATAATCCGAAGGACTATAACGGATACAAAGCGTACTGGAGTGACGGCTGTCAGGTATCCTCCTCCATTGCGGACGGGATGACCGCATGTATCAATGCGGTGGATCTCTGGAACGGAATCCGTCACAGTGATTTTGACGCAATGGTACAGGAAGGAATGATCACGGTTCTGGATGAGAGCTATGACCGTCTGTATCTGGATGAGATCGAACGCCTTTCCATTCATGGCGGGGATGAGATCGATCTTTCCATTCCGCTTGTATATACACCGCTCAATGGATGCGGTGCCGTTCCGTTTGCACAGATGCTGAGGGACAGGGGATTTACGCAGTGGATGATCGTTCCGGAACAGACACAGCCGGATCCGGAATTCACCACCGTCGGTTATCCGAACCCGGAAGATCCGAAGGCATTTGCCCTGGCGGAGAAATATGGAAAGGAAACCGGAGCGGAACTGTTGATGGCAACGGATCCGGATGCGGACAGATTTGCGATTGAAATCCGCAATGATGATGGGGAATATGTACCGCTCAACGGCAATCAGACCGGTTATCTGCTTGTGAAATATATTCTGGAGGGGCACAGAAGTGCAGGTACACTGCCTGAAAAAGGTGCCATGGTCAAATCCATTGTTACCTCTACACTTTCCACAAGAATCTGCGAGGCATATGGTGTGAAAATGTTTGAATCCCTGACCGGATTCAAGAATATCTGCGGCCGTATTCCGTTCCTGCATGAAAACGGATATACGTATCTGTTTGGATATGAGGAGTCTGTCGGCTATGCGGTGGATGAAAACATCCGTGACAAGGATGGTATCTCTGCCGGCATGCTTGTCAGTGAAGCTGCCGCCTATTACAGAAAACAGGGCAGGACACTGTGGCAGGTACTGCAGGAAATCTATCAGGAATACGGATATTTCCATGAAATCGGTACGAATCTGGTACTGGAGGGTATTGCCGGACAGAAGAGAATTGCCCGTATGATGGATTGGATTCATACCAATCCGCCGAAATCCGTTGCCGGTATGGAAGTGGAAAAGGTGATTGACTATTCAGATGGATATGAGGATATTCCGCCGCAGAATGCAATGCGTTTCTTCCTGAAGGGCGGAAGCTGGTTTGCGATCCGTCCATCCGGAACAGAACCGAAGATCAAGTTCTACTTCTATGGGGTGGGAGAAAGCAGCGCACAGGCCAAAGACGTGAATACTGCGGTCAAAGATGATATTCTGACGCAGATTTACGCTGTAGAGTGAGCGTATGTACGTACTGAAAAACTGGTATTTTGAAAAGCATAAGGATACATACAGAATCTGGGGAAATGCCTATGGCAATGACCGGTTTCCGGAAGGACAGTGGATTCATACATCTGCGATTCGGGCACTGCGGGCAGAACGGGGCACGCTGATTATCGATACCGAAAACAGCAGTTATTCCGCAAGGTTCAACTCGCATCAGTCCATTGACCAGAGAATCCTGCGGCAGGCACTGCGAGATTTTCTGTGGCCGGATGACCGGGATGTCTATGAGAAGATTGCGACCGCGCAAAGACGCAGGGAATCAAAGGAGGAAGAGATCCTGACACCGGATGATTTCGATACATGTGCTGTGCTGACCTTTTCCGCGGATATTCTCAACGGCTTTGTCAGCCTGGATCTCAAACGCAGAAAGAAACGGTATCACACCATCACCTATCATCTGCATAAGGGGATGTTTCAGGACTACATTGAAATCAGTGACTATGAACTGGATTACAATTTCCGTTTTTTCTGCTTTACAAGAAATGCATTCCAGTTTGATCCGTGGTCATCCAGATATTCACCGGTATTCATGAAGAATATCGGACGTGAAGTGATCTATGTATCGACGGTATACGGCGATTTCGAGATTCCTGCCGGAGAGACAGTCATGTTATCCACTGAGAATAAAAAAGAACGGGTTTATGATGTGAAATCCGACGGTGAATTTGAAAAGACGACTGTCATCAGTCATGAATCCACGAAGCTGAAGCGTCAGTGAATACAGATATCTGAAAATGTCAGTTTCTGAAGAATCGGAAAGATCTGTATAATATTCGGGAAAGAAGGTTTTATGAATCGTAAGGAATTGAAAAGTGAAGCGAGAAAAGTGTTGAAATCACACTATCTGATCTGCGCTGCCATATGTCTTCTGGCATTGTTGTGTACATCCGCATTTGTCCGTCAGGATCGGGACAATCTGGTAAAGGATTACATCAACCGGAAAATCGGGCTGGAAGAGAAGGGGGAGAATATTCTGTCCCTGTCGGATGATACGATACGGGTTGTGATCGATGATATCTATCAGAACAACATTGATCAGGCAAGAGAAGATGTGGATGACGCACTGAACAGTTATCAGGAGTCACAGAATACGGGAATTCTTGGAAGAACACAGGGAATCTTTGCCAAGGTGGTCAATTCAGTCACGTCCGGTGAAATCCTGGTTGTGGTGTTTGATTCCATTTCATCCTTTGTACACAATCCGCGGATTGCAGGTTTCTTCATGATTCTGCTCGCACTTGGGTTTGAACTGATTGTCATCACATTCTTCAAAAACATGGTCAGTCTGATCATGCCGAGAATCTTCATGGAAGCCGGTACATATGAAAAGGTGCCGTTCCAGCATGTATTCTATTTTGACTCTGTCAATAAGTGGGTGAAGTCGGCACTTGCCTACATGCGTTATGAACTGACGCTGTTATTGTGGTATCTGACCATTGTCGGCGGCTTCATCAAAACATATTCGTATGCCATGGTTCCGTATATTCTTGCGGAAAATCCGGACATTTCCGGAAAGGATGCCATGGCATTGTCTCGAAAGATGATGGATGGCCATAAACTGGAACTGTTCCAGCTGGATCTTTCCATGGCAGGCTGGTTTGCGCTGGACTATCTGACCATCGGTTTATCCGGTGTCTTCTGGTCCAATCCGTATTATTCTGCCATTGTATCCCAGTTCTACCGCAGACTGCGCGCACAGTGCATCGAAGCGGGGATGGAGGGCATTGAAGTACTGAATGATGTCTATCTGTTTGAACAGCCGGATGATGAGGCGCTGGCCCGTGCATACCGTGACGTGAAGATGGATCAGATGTACATCCGTGACAACAGTATTGAACTGACGGGAATTCAGAAATTCTTTGTGGAGAACTTCTCCATCTGGATCGGTTCCGCAAAGAAAAAGAATACATACCAGGCAATTGAATCTATTCGTGCACAGATTGAAAACGATCAGGAAGTACTGGAAAAGAAAGCCTATCCGGATCGTCTTTCACCGCTGTATATCCGTGCCCGCAAACACTTTTCGGGACAGAAGAATCATGTCAGAGCCTATACCATCCAGAGCCTGGTGCTGATCTTCTTCGCATTTGCGATCATCGGTTGGATTTGGGAGGTGTGTCTGTATCTGCTTACCGACGGTGTGTTTGTCAATCGTGGTACCATGATGGGCCCGTATCTTCCAATCTATGGTGCAGGGGCGGTCATTGCCCTGATCCTTCTGTCAAAACTGCGCAGACATCCGGTATGGACATTTGCAGGATCCATGGTGCTTTCCGGCGTGATCGAATTCGCCACAAGCTATGTGCTGGAAAAGATGTATGGCCTGAGATGGTGGGATTACACAGGTTACTTCCTGAATCTGGATGGAAGAATCTGTCTGGAAGGTCTGATTCTGTTTGGAATCGGATGTATGATTGCCATCTATCTTGTGGCACCAGAACTCGACAGCCGGTTTGCCAGGGTGGATTCAAGAATTCTGAGCGGTATTGCGCTTGTCATGACGCTTGTTTTTGGATGTGATGCGGTATATTCCGCAAAGCACCCGAATACCGGAGATAATATCGCTTCCGGAACATCTGCACTGCCTTCTTTGTCGGATACGGTTTCCTGATCAATGCATGTTGAGCCGGTGGACAGAACATGTCCATCGGTTTTTAAGTCGCGTCTTATACTGCCTGGATACAGATCAGAACATAAAAAAGGTCCGGTCTGTCCGGACCTTCATCAGTCATGAATGATGGAAGCGGCACCTGAAGTGAATGCATACAGGGCATCCGCATCCTGTTTTGTGACAAAATCGGAGCGGAAAGCACTGGCACTGCCGCAGGCAGTACCGTACAGGAAACTGTCTTTCAGATCATGTGTGGTCGTATAACGGTACAGCATTCCCGCCACGAGTGAATCACCGGCACCGACGGAGTTGACAACCTCACCCTTTGGGGCGGGACAATACACAACGGTACCTGATTCCGTGAACAGATATGCGCCCTCACCGCCAAGAGAAACAATGACGTTGCATGCACCAAGGTTCTGAAGATGTTGGACGCTGTGAATAATATCCTGCCGCTCATGCAGGGTAGTGGAACACAGTTCTTCAAGTTCCTGACGGTTTGGCTTGATCAGAAAGGGGTGGTACGGGAGTGTGTTCAACAGTGTCTGTCCGGAGGTATCCACAATACACGATATCTGTTTTCTTTCCATCTGTTTCATGATGGAGGCATAAATATCTGCCGGTACACCGCGTGGGATTGAACCGGACATGACAAGAATATCATCTGTGTTCAGCTGTTCCAGGCACTCCATCAGCTGCTGAAGTTCATGTTCGGAAACCGTTGGACCGATGCCGTTGACTTCGGTTTCCTGTTCACTTTTGAGTTTGACATTGATGCGTGACAGTCCGTTTTTGACATGGATCATGTGTGTATGAATACCTGTTGTTTCAAGTGCTTCCTGAATCTGTTTTCCAGTAAAGCCAGCCAGAAATCCAAGGGCGGTGCTTTCGGTGTTCAGATTACGCAGAACAAGCGAGACGTTGATGCCTTTTCCACCCGGTGTGATGGATTCCTTCTGTGCCCGGTTTGTTTTGCCTGGCATAAACTGTGAGCATTCAATCAGATAATCCAGGGATGGATTGAGCGTGAGTGTGTAGATCATGACATGCCTCCTGTAATATGACAGAACCATTGTAACATCGGAAACAGGACAGACAGATCCGGTAACGTGTGTTTTCTGAAAATCATCCTATGATCATGCATAATACATTCGCATTTTTCAAGTAATTATAGTAATATCTGGTATAGAGGATATGACATGAAAAACGGCTGCCGGTTTTCCGTATGAAATGCGGCGGAAAGCATCAGGGCAGATAGGGATATCCATCATCGATGAAAGGAACTGACAATGGCATTGAAGAGAAAAGTACTTGTTGTGGAAGACAGTGCAGTCAACCGCGAAATCCTGACAAGCATACTGGAGGAACAGTATGAGGTGATTCAGGCAGAAAACGGTGAAGAGGCACTGCAGGTGCTGAACAGATACAAGGACAGTATCTCCATCATTCTTCTGGATGTGATCATGCCTGTCATGGACGGGTACGCATTCCTTGACACAATCCGTCATGACGAAGAGCTGAGCCGCATCCCTGTCATTGTCATGACCCAGAACGACGGCGAGGAAGATGAGGTTTTCACGTTGTCACATGGCGCAACGGACTTTGTGCCGAAACCATACAGAGCGCAGGTCATCCTGCATCGTATGGCCAATCTCATTAAGCTGCGTGAAACCTCCGCTGTCGTCAATCAGTTTAAATATGACAGGCTGACAGGCCTTTTCAGTAAAGAATACTTTTATACAAAAGCAGCGGAATTCCTGATGGAACATCCGGATGAGGATTACTGCATTATCTGTTCAAACATCGAAAACTTCAAACTTGTCAATGACGTGTTTGGAGTCAGACAGGGAGATCTTTTACTGCAGGAAACAGCGGAACTGATCCGGGTACTGGCAGGTGAAAGAGGTATCTGCGGCAGATTCAGTTCGGATCGTTTCCTTTGCCTGCAGAGCATGGAATGTAAACACGAAAATGAGGAAATTATCCGTTCCTTTAAGGAAAACAGGGATTCTTCTCTGTTGAAAACCGTGATGATGCGCTGGGGAATATACATGATATCGGACCGCAGAGTATCTGTGGAACAGATGTGCGACCGTGCCATGTTGGCGGCGGAAAGCATCAAGGGGAAGTACAACCGTGATTATGCGATATATGACGATGCCCTGCGTGCGGCACTGCTGAGGGAAAAGAAACTGACGGATTCCATGGTAACCGCGTTGAATGAAAAGCAGTTTCAGGTATACCTGCAGCCAAAATACGACATCCGTCAAAGAAGGATCTGCGGTGCGGAAGCACTGATCCGCTGGATTCATCCGGAACTTGGTTTTATCTCCCCGGGTGAATTCATTCCGCTGTTTGAGAAAAACGGATTCATCGGTAAGATGGATATGTATGTGTGGCGGAGTGTCTGCGAAAAACTGAAGGAGTGGAAAGACAGTGGGCTTCCGGTATATCCGGTGTCCGTCAATGTGTCCCGCGCGGATCTGTATCAGAATGATCCGGTGGAAATGTTCACGGATCTGATTCATGAATACGGCATCCGACCTTCTGATCTGCATCTGGAAATCACGGAAAGCGCCTATGCGGAGGATACAGACCGTATCATCACAACAGTGCGTGAACTGCGCGAGCATGGGTTTATTATCGAAATGGATGACTTTGGAAGCGGATATTCGTCATTGAACATGTTGTCGGCGATGTCCGTGGATATTCTGAAGCTGGATATGAAGTTCATTCAAAGTGAACTGCAGAAACCGGAGGAAATCAGTATCCTCAACGATATTGTGACAATGGCGCACCGCATGCATCTGAAGGTGGTTGCGGAAGGTGTGGAAACACAGGAACAGGAAACACGTCTGAACCGTATCGGCTGTGATATGGCACAGGGATATTATTTTGCCCGTCCGATGCCGGTGAAAGAGTATGAGGAATTGATCCGGAATCAGAAAGGATCGGATGTGCAGTCGGAAACGGAACAGGATGAGAGAAAGGTGCTGATTGCGGTGGATGAGGATGCGGAATACTGCAGGATCATTCACGATACGTTTGAAAGCACATATCATGTCATTTCCGCTCATGATGCAAAGGAAGCGCTGAAGGTGATTGAGGAAACAGGATGTGAAAACATCGCGGTAATGATTCTGAGTATGAATCTTCCGGATCACGGTGCTAAGAAGATCATGGATGTGATCCGCAGAGTTCCGATCAGCTGGCAGATTCCGGTACTGGCAACCATTCCGGGATACGCGGGATGTCAGAATCTGGCGGTACTTGCGGGAACGGATGATTTCCTGTGCAAAAGACATCCTGTATCCGATCTGCGCCGTCGTGTTCAGCATCTTGTGGATATCGCAGCCTTCTCAAAAAAAGAGATGCGTTTACTGGATGAGGCAACACACGATGTCCTGACAGGACTGTTGAACCGCAGGGGGCTGGACAGGGCATTGTCCACCATGCATAGAGAGGATATGCCGTGTGCATTCTGTCTGTTTGATCTGGATGGACTTAAACAGATCAATGATACATGCGGACATGACAGAGGAGATCAGGTTCTGAAGGAATTTGCGGAAGTACTGCAGAAGAATACAAGAGTCGGAGATATTCAGTGTCGGTATGGCGGTGATGAATTCCTGCTTGTACTGCGGCATGTGAATTCGTGTCAGGATGCACTGGCTAAGTGTGATGATATCTGTCATCAGTTTGCGGAGCAAATGAAATCCATGAATATCCATGCAGGGGTATCATGCGGAACGGTCATCTGCCATCACATTGAGGAAAAAATGGAAGCGATCAGTACAGCAGATCAGGCACTGTACCGGGCAAAGTATGAAAAGCGCGGACATGCATGTCTTTGCGGAAAACAGGACCGGTGATCATAAGACAGTCAAAACGGTACTGCGCGCAGACGTTTATAAGTGCCGTGATAATGTAAATGTGTATTTCCACACTGAGGACATGTAAATCCATGAAGATCAACAGAAAGCAGTGCTTTATGATAAGTGAGCTGTAAAGGTTGTGAACCGTCATTGACAAAGCCGGTAATTACGAATAATATATAATTGTTCTGGTGAACAGAGGAGAGTTTATACCGCCAAGTATAAAGGGACTCTCC
>JBJEFE010000077.1:0-6109 GCA_051873755.1 Bulleidia sp.
TACTCAATTAATGGGAAACACTTTATTTCCCATTCGAATAAGATATATGCCGTTTACTTTTTGACGTAATACAGGTCCACAATTTCCTGTGGAAGTACATCATAGTCAATTTCAAACTCATCTCTGACTTCTCCCTGTACCACTTCACCTTGCAGTGTATGAATATCATCAAATTCATAGTTCATGACCATATCCAGGATATCACTGATTTCAGACACCTGAATATTGGAGTACATGGATTCCGCAATGGAAGACACTCTGGTAAGGACGGAATTGAAGTCACCGGATGCCAGTCCCTTCAGTTTATTCAGATATGTTGTCAGGTATTCCCTGTGTCTTGCCATACGCATTTCGTTGGAGCCATCCACGGTAATATCACGATACCGGATATAACGTTCCACGTTATCCGCTGTGATCGTAATGGTGGTACCCATGGTCCAGGATGGATCGACATTGACAAGCAGATCATCCACAACAGTTACATCCATGTCCCCTACCACATTCTGAATGGATGGCAGGTCAGAGAGTGACATTGTCAGATAATAGTTGATCGGAATGTTATGCAGGAGTCTGGATACGGCATCCTTCATATACAGTGTAGACTGTTTTTCACCTGTGCCGTTTCTGTATGCCAGACACAGATAGTTTTTATCCCAGCCAAGGAAATTGCCTTCCAGATCAAACATTTTAATGTCTACCATCGAGTTGCGGTCCAGCTGTAATACCCTGTAGTTGTGATTTTCACGATCAAAGCTTAACAGCAGAATAAAGTCCGCCTGTCCCTTTTCTTCCGTATCGTAGTTATCCACACCTGTGATCAGGAAGTTCATCAGGTGTGAGTTATAGGTATATTCCTGCCCATCCACAACATAGGTGTGGTAGTCATCCTCAGCCTGTTTGTCTGATGTTGTGGAGGAAGCTGTTTTTGGGGTGCAGGCACACATAAACAGTGCCGCACACATACATAGTATCTTACTGATTTTCATAATAACCGTAATTCCCGTAATAATATGATGATGAATTTGTCTTTGGAACCATGTTGGATACAATACCCAGTATTCTGCATTCATTTCTTTCCAGCAGTTCAATACTGTGCCTGCCTTCCTGGCTCTTTACATGGTTGTCTTTGACAATGTATACAATGCCATCTGATAATCTGCCCACAATACAGGCATCCCCGGCAACCGTAACAGGCGGTGTATCGATGATGACCATATCATAGTCTTTTCTCGCCTTTTCAATCACTTCCGCAAAGCCTTCACTGCTTAATACAGCCGAAGGGTCAGGCGGACACTTTCCACATGGAATGACATCCAGGTTTGGAAAGTCTGTTTTATACATCAGCTGTGTACTCTGTTTTGTCAGGTATTCCGATAAGCCGGTAAGCTGATCGGATTGTTGTGAAAGGAAGTATCTGCGGATATGACTCTTGCGCATATCACAGTCAATAAACAGTGTTTTCTTTTCCAGAGAGGCAAAGGAAACAGCTGTATGGAATGACAGTACGGATTTGCCTTCACCCGGTGTTGTGGAAGTAAATACAACAACATCGGTATCGTTGCTGTAAAGGATGTTGGTACGCAGTGTCTGCAGTGAATCCAGTATACTGCCGGATACGCCCTGTACATTGACCTTCAGTATCTCACTCATGCGTGTTTTCCTTTCTTCCTGTCATCCCGCACAATCTTCAAAGAGCTGTCTTCTCTGAAGCTTGCCAGTACGTGATAACCAAGAACACGTTCAATCTTATCGTTGCTGTTGAGTCTGTCATCCACAAGGGTACGTGCAATCACATACCCGCCGGATAATACAAGTCCCACAAGCATTCCCATCAGTATATTCTTTGTATTGCTTGGAGAAACCTTAATATCATTGGCAATGGCACTTTCCACTACATGCGGTTCCTTTACAACAACCTCACGGATGGCATCAATGCCATATTCCACATAGGCATTGGCTATATCCGCTGCACGCTGTGGATCACTGTCAGTAACCGATACAACAATCATATGAGTATCTGTCGGGTTTGTAACAGTGACTCTCTGATTGAGTTCCTCAACGGTAATATCAAGCTTTTCAGCTTTGATCACCTGTTGTACAACAGGTCTGCTTTTGAAGAACACCTCATAGTCAGGTGCCAGCTGTGTACCAAGCTGTAATCCCTGCATCAGTTCACTGACAGTTGAACCATCAGAGCTCTGTGTGTATATCGTCGCTTTTGCACTGTACATCGGTGTTGTAAAAAAGAATGTATAAACACCGGATATCAGTGTTGTCAGTATTGTAATCAGAGTGATCAGTTTCCATCTGTTCTTTAATGCGATCAACAGTTCTTTCAGATCAATGACATCATCATTGACCACAGGCTGTCTTTTCGTTTCAACCATGCAATGTCTCCTGTTCTGATCATCTTTTACATACGGTAAAATACTTTATTTACTCACGTATGTTCGATGACGCATACATTATAAGAGGTCAGACATTGAAAGTAAAATGAATTGATGGCTAATATGGCATAAATGGTGACAACAGTCAATTGGGAATACAGGTGTATATTCTGATGCAGCATAAAGGAACCTGAAAATAATGTGAAAGAAATTCAAATTGGATAAAAAGCAGATCAGTTGATCATACTTGATTTTAAGTGCATTGCATCGTATCATTATATCGTAATATACGAAGTTATGAGATGAATCATATGATTGTACTGAATCTGAAGCTTGATGGGATCTATGGATTTGATCAGTTTGAAATCAGTTTTACCTATCCAAAGAAGATTGCGAATTCTCTGATACAAAACGAATATCTGCAGGGTCGTGAACGCTTTCGTTACAAAAAGGCTGTGATTCTGATGGGAGCAAACGCAACAGGTAAAACCTCCCTTGGAAAAGCATTATTTAAAATTGCGACATACCTGAATACTGGTAATGTGGCTGTGCTTTTTGATATGGTCATCGGAAGTGTCGGTTCATTTACAATTGATTTTGTCAATACCGGTCTGATCCTGCACAGAGTGAAGGTAACGTTGAACGCAGAAACTTCTGAAGCTGATACGATGTACTGGGCAACGGAAATCGATAAAATGGATTCCTATGAAATGTGTGTTGAAAAGCTGGTCAGACATCCAATTGATACCTATGCAGGCATGAATCCTTTCAGAAAAACGGTTGGCCCGGTCAATTACCGTTTTGCATATCCGGAAATCGAATCTTCAATGGATAATTCCAAACTTGATGAAAATGTCTTTGTCAAAACCTTGCGTGCTGTCATCAGTACACTGGATCCGACATTGAAAGATGTCAGTGTTTCCAGAGATCTCAAAGATACGTATATTATCCGCAGAAAAAATCAGGCTGTCATCATTCAGGAAGGAAAACTGTTAAACAGAGATATGTTTTCAAGTGGTACAGCTGAAGGGATTGATGTGGCAGTATTTCTGGCATCAATGTTAAGCAGAACAAATGCATTTTATTATTGTGATGAACATTTTTCATGTATTCAGAGTGATATTGAAAAGAGAATATTCGGATTGATGCTCGACAGAATCCCGGATCACGGTCAGCTGATTTTCACAACACACAATACAGACATGCTTGATCTGAATCTTCCAAAACACAGTTTCATGTTTTTGCGAAAAGAATATCAGAACAGTGAATATCGTACGACAGCCATTTCAGCATCTGATATTCTGAAAAGAAATACGGATTCTGTACGCTGTGCATATGAGAATGATGTGTTTCATTCGATACCTGATGATTCACCGTTGGATGAGCTGGAATTGGGGTGGCGCGATGAATAAGCCGTGTATTTATTATTGCGAGGGAGAAGATGATCTGAAAATGATCGATGCCCTGAAGGTTCCTCCGTGCAGAATACTGCCGGGAAAGGCAAGAAAACTGAACGTCATTCAATCACTCATTCCAAAATCCTTTCTTGTCGCATTGAAACCCGGAACCAATGTGGTTCTCGTATTTGATACTGACGTCACGACAAATCTGCATATCCTGAAAAAGAATATAATCATATAAAACGCTATTGCAGAAATGCGAATATCATCTTTTTACTGCAGGTGAAAAATCTTGAGGATGAGATTGTGAGATGTACAGACATCAGATCGATTGTTGAACTGACAAAAAGTAAATCTCTCAACAAAATTCAAATCCGATTTCAAAAATATGAAAAATGAAGAATGCCGACATGTATTAGAACGTCACAAAATGAATGTTCAGGATCTGTGGACAACACAATCACCAGCAGAATTTGAGTTTCTCGAAAGAAACAGTTCGAAAATCAAACTGTAATCAGAAGACAAAAGATCATGGATTTTCACAAATGCAGATACAATGAAACTCCAGATTCCGGTTTTGAAATATGATGGATGCAATGTATATATTCCTGATATGAAAGAATCACTGTATTTTCCTTGGCATAATCACCTTTTGAACTGTTACAGTGTTAACTGCATCTGTACATGTGGGATACCATCCTCAAGAAATGGAACTGATGTCTGTATAAAACCACACTTTTCATATAAGCCTTTTGCATAAACCTGTGCTTCAATGGTAATCACATCCGGATCATATTGTTTCTTTGCCACAGCAATGGCATGATTGACAATCTGTGTACCATAGCCTTTTCTCCTCTGTACAGCGATTACCCTTCCAATGGATACCGTTGGAAAGGTTATACCTGCAGGAATGACCCTTGCATAGGCAATGATCTGATGTTTTTCATCTTCAAGCCAAACATGATATGAATATCGATCTGCTTCATCAATCTCCTGATACGCACAGTTCTGCTCTACGACAAATACATCTACTCTCAGTTTACAGATTGCATACAGCTGTTCCGTTGTCAGTTCTTTGAAATGTTTTACGATCAGGTTCATATGGTACATTCCTCCTGGATTACAACAAACAGTTTAGCATAAGTAACAGAAAGTAAATTTCCAATGATCAGGATCACGAAATGAATATCATTGAAATTGTTCATATCCAGTCATTCTCTTCTTATTGATGTATTGCTTTAACTGTCAGATCTATGATCTGTGAAAAACACGATGATAAATCTCAGTTATATATACATAGCCAATAAACCAAAAGAAAACAGAACTGGTAATGATCAGTCTCCACTGCTTTTAAGCCTGTTTTTTACAGAATGATTCGGTTTTTTGAGTATTATGAGTGATGATAGCATGAAACAGTCTGTTCCGGTTTCACCAGCAGCGATTCCAGACGATTCGTACTTTATTCAGACGAAGTTACTTTCTGAACAACTCAGAATGCGTTCCAAGCCGATACAGCATTCAAACAAGAGCATCCCCCGAATCTCATAAATCAGCAGCCAGTCCGTCTCTACATGACACTCCCGAGTTCCTTTGAAGTTGCCTGTCAGATCGTAATCTCTGTATTTCGCGTCCGGCGCACCACTATCAGCCAGAACTTCGATTATCTCAAACAGTTTATCCAGATTTTTGTTTTACTTTTCTGTAAACTTCCGTTCCTTCTTAAACGGATTGGTAAACTGCACATCATACTTCAAACATCAAGCGCTTTCTTCAGTGCATCCATACTGGAATATCCTGGAGCCGAAAGATCATACATCATCTTTCTGCCTTCAGCAATGGCAGCTGCTGTTGTTTCATTCGGTACATCCAATTTCAGTTCAAAAGGTATTCCATGTTTGCGAACAGCAGTTGTCATTTTCAGCCCGAGTTCATTGAAAATCTCTTCTGCCTGATCTTTCATGTCCTGATCTGTTCTGATATTCAGACTTGTTGTTGTCACTTTGAACACCTCCATCCAAATATCATATATTTAAATATTCGGTTGATCTCAACATAATGTCATTACATTTTGCATAAAGCTTCTGCTGGAATACATCAGTTGATCAAAATCCTTTACAAATCCATACCTTTGTTAAAATGTCATGTTTTTAAGTCATTTCCAGAACTTACAGGTGATCGAAAAAGCTCCTCCTTTCGTGTGTAATCACATAGGGAGGAACTTTTTCTACCACCTGTCTATTTGACGCTTACGATGGCACTGCATCCAGCCGCTGCTTTACGAAGATCCGTATACCCGGTAACCAGGTAGATGTGATCAATGGA
>JBJEFE010000078.1:0-5879 GCA_051873755.1 Bulleidia sp.
ATGCGTAGTCTTAGAAGCCCCACCTATAGCCGTAGGTTCAGGTGGGGTAATTCACAATACATGTTCGAACAGATACCTGCCGACACCGTCCTCATCGACACCGTATGTGATATCATCCGCCATCTGTTTTACCACGTCCATCGCATTTCCCACCGCAATGCCGTGTCCTGCATACTCCAGCATCGGGATATCGTTTTCAGAATCACCGAAGGCATAAATATGATCACGGGAAATCCCATGACGCTGACAGAACAGATCCAAAGCTGTGGCTTTGGAATTGTGCGGAGACTGGAATTCCAGCATGACCGGCGTTGTCATGAAACAGGTCACTCTGTCGGATGTCAGGTGTTTCTGACAATACGCGATGAATTCCTCGCGGTTTTCCATATGATCGGTTCTGACAAGCAGTTTGGCTGTCGGCTGTGACCAGATCTCACAGACATCCTGACAGATTTCAAAGCGGGAACTGTGACGCAGGGATGAGGCTTCCAGCTCATGATCTCTGCGCAGGGAAAACATGTATCCCTGCCGGTAGATAAACGGATTGACACCGAAAGGAAGAACACCTTCCACAATCCGCTTGAGATCCTCACAGCTTAAAGGATTGAATGTTTCAACCGTGTTGTCACTGTAATCGTGGAGTTCACCGCCGTTCATCCCGATGATGAAATCAAACTGGAATGACAGGTTCCACTGTCTGTGGTGGTCCTCCATCTCCTGCCAGAGCGGGCGTCCGGATTCAATGCCGATCAGCCATCCCCGCTGGTGCATCTCCTCCAGCGCTGCCAGTGTTTTCTCTCCTGGCATAGGTCCGTTGTGTCCGCGCAGTGTGCTGTCCACATCAGCGGTAAACAGATATGTATTTGTCATGTTCTCTACTCCTATTCATTTGTGAAGGTTTGTCGATAGACAGAACCATGTTCATGCAATACTATTTTTGCAGTAGAAAGGGAGAATTTCAATATGCTGCAGATACGGGATATATGTAAGGAATACAGAACGGGAGATCTGGTTCAGAAAGCATTGAATCACGTTTCTCTGAATCTGCGTGATAATGAGTTTGTGGCGATTCTGGGACCGTCCGGTTCCGGTAAGACAACACTTCTGAATATCATTGGCGGTCTGGACCGCTATGATTCCGGTGATCTGATCATCAACGGGATTTCCACAAAAAAATACAGGGATGCGGACTGGGATTCCTACCGCAACCACACCATCGGATTTGTGTTCCAATCCTACAATCTCATTCCCCATCAGACCGTGCTTTCCAATGTCGAACTGGCACTGACGATTTCGGGAATTTCCAAAAGTGAGAGAAAACAGCGTGCTGTTGAAGCACTGAAAGCTGTTGGACTGGGCGAACAGATTCATAAAAAACCAAACCAGATGTCCGGCGGTCAGATGCAGAGAGTGGCTCTTGCCAGAGCCCTTGTCAACGATCCGGATATCCTGTTGGCAGATGAACCGACAGGAGCACTTGATTCTGAAACAAGTATTCAGGTGATGGATCTGCTCAAGGAGGTTGCCCGTGACAGACTGGTTGTCATGGTCACCCATAATCCGGAACTGGCAAAACAGTACGCCACAAGAATCGTTTCTCTGAAAGACGGAAAGATCACCGATGACACAAATCCGTTTGAGGTTAAGGCAACGGATCAGCCGATCCGCCATGAAAATATGGGAAAGGCTTCGATGTCATTTCTGACAGCACTGTCTCTTTCCTTTAACAACCTTCTGACAAAGAAAACAAGAACACTGCTTGTCTCCTTTGCCGGTTCCATCGGCATCATCGGTATTGCCCTGATTCTGTCATTGAGTACAGGTGTCAATGCCTATGTCCATCAGATTGAGGAGGACGCCCTGTCTGAATATCCGCTTCAGATCACATCCAATACCATGAACATGTCAAACCTCATGCAGGAGGGAGGACCGCACGGGGATTCAACAGGAAATGGTGAAGTCAAAGAAGTCAGTGTGGTTTCCGGCATGGTGAATACGATGTCGGAAAATGATCTTGGATCATTGAAGGCATACTTTGATTCAGGTAAGAGTGGGATTGAGGATTTCACAAGAACCGTGGAATATACCTATGATGTGACACCGCAGCTGTTTATTGAAAACAACGGCAGTATCCATCAGGTCAATCCCAATGCCCTGTTGACATCCAGCGGACTGATGCCGAGTGCTTCCATCTATTCCATGATGATGCAGACAACGGCGTACACCGCACTTCCGGCAAAGCGTTCCCTGTATGAAAATGCATATGATGTCAAGGCAGGACGCTGGCCGCAGTCATACAATGAGGCGGTTGTTGTGCTGTCAGACCGCGGTACGGTATCGGATATGACACTGTATTCCCTTGGTATGAAGGATTACAGTGAATTTGAAACGATGGTACAGAACATGTCTTCCGGTTCTGCCGAAACAATGGAGAGTGAAACCGGCACATGGAATTACAGCGACTTCCTGGATGCGGATGTGCGTCTGATCAACGCATCCGACTGTTATAAAAAGGATGAGAATCTGAACGTTTTCACGGATATGCGTGAGGATGATGCCTATATGCAGGAAGTGTATGACAACAGTGAACCTCTGAAGATTGTCGGTGTCGTACAGTCCAATGATCCTGAGAAAACCGGTGTACTGACAACCGGAATCTGCTATTCACCGGATCTGATCGAACATGTGGTCAAAACAGCGGAAACCAGTGATCTTGTCAGGACACAGATGGCGTCAAAGGATATCAACGTACTGACAGGAGAACCGTTTGGCAAAACGGAAACAGACAGTTTCTCAATGCAGGATCTGTTTACCGTTGATACCTCCGCCTTCAACAGTGCTTTCTCCTTCGATCCTTCAAAAATCAGTCTGAATCTTTCCCGATCCGATCTTGCCGGTGCGATGAACAACATGAATGTGCAGCTGTCCGATCAGGACATACAGAAAATATTAGACGGCGTGGAATTCAAAACCGACAACATCGATCTGACCGTCATCATCCAGGATCTGGTTGACAGCTTTACAGATCAGAATACACTTCTGATACAGGAGTCACAGGCCTTCCTGAAATACATGACGGAGGGGAGCGGAACTCAGATTCTCAAGGATACGCTGAATGAAATCCTGCAGGAAAAACTGAGCAGAGGGGATCTGCAGAATCTGATGAATGATATATCGTCACAGCTGGCGCAGGCCTTTGATCCTTCCCGGTATGAAAATGCAGAGGATATGATGGCTGCCTATGAACAGTTCCTGCAGTCCCAACAGGCACAGGACATCATCACTTCCGCACTGGAGACCGTCGATATCACATTGACGGATGAGGATATCCGGAAAGTGGTGGATGCACTGACTGCAGGGTATGGCCATACGGTTGATACGGAAGAAATCCGGAAACAGTTCAATGAATGGATGGAAGGCGATGCGGCAGAGACGATCATCCTCAATGATGTGATGGAGATGCTGGATGTCAATGGTGCGATGAACAGAGTTATGGACAATGCGATGAATGTACTTGGTACACAGATGGCGGATCAGATGTCATCCGTCATGAATCAGCTGTCCGCCTCCATCGGAAATTCCCTGGCTGCCTCGATGCAGAATGCGTTCCGTTTTAACGGAGATGCACTGCAGAATGCCTTCCGGATGAATATGGATGTGGAAGAGCTGAAACGCGCCTTTTCCTCAATGATGACAAACACATCGACCACCTATGAGGGAAATCTGAGCAGCTTTGGATATGCGGACCTTTCAGATCCGACATCCATTGTGATCTATCCGAATGATTTTGAATCCAAACAGGAAGTCAAGAATATCATTTCCGCATACAACACGGATATGGAAAACAGAGGAGAAGATGATAAGGTGATTCTGTATGTGGATACGGTTGCGACCCTGATGAGTTCGGTAACCGATATCGTCAATACGATTACGTATGTGCTGATTGCCTTTGTGGCGATCTCCCTTGTCGTATCCTCGATCATGATTGGTATCATCACCTATATTTCCGTTTACGAACGACAGAAGGAGATCGGTATTCTCAGAGCCATCGGTGCTTCAAAGAGAAATGTATCCAATGTATTCAATGCGGAGACATTCATCACAGGTCTGCTTGCGGGTGTCATCGGCATCGGCATCACACTGATTCTGCTTGTGCCGGGCAACTGGCTGATCCACACAGTGGCAGGCAATACCGAAGTCAATGCGATACTGCCGGTACAGGCTGCCTTCATTCTGATCGCACTCAGTGTGGTTCTGACAATGATCGGCGGAATCCTGCCGTCACGGAAAGCCGCAAAGAGCGATCCGGTCAAGGCACTTCGTACCGAGTAATCCACACACAGCCGGGTATTTCCGGCTGTGATTTTTTTAGACAATGTCCAGGTTTGCATTGTTTTTTCATTTCCACAAACAAAAACAATGCACGAAAATGAAAAAAATGAAGAAAACACAACCAAAGTGTTGTAAAATAGTTGAAGTAATTTGAATTGTGGGGTAAATGTATGAAGAAACCTGAATTTAATGACAGATTAGCGAAAACAAGACTCAGAGCACAGAAGTCATTCGACGGAAAGACAGTCGAAATCCTGTACGGAGCCAAGGATGAAGCCGGAAATCCAGTCGAGGCACGTGAAGGTGTCAACGACGGACACGGCCGCTGGTTTGGCATTGAAGTGAATGGTGACTATACGATGTTTGTCTGGGAACATTCTGCAGAAGAAGGCGGAGAAACAGAGTATGGCACAGAATATAAAGAAGAGGCACTGAATGTGCTTCGTGATTCCATCGAAAGCAGAAGAGAACTCTGCCGTAAACTGGAAGACATGGTCAACGGTGATGATTTCAGCGAAGAGGCAATAACATCCGTCAGGGATGAATGGACAAAGCTCCCTGACTTCAACACACCGAAGGAAGCGGAACTGAAGGAACGTTTCGAAAAGGCTGAAGCGGAATTCGCACCGAGAATTGAGGCACGCAAGGAAGCTGCCGCAAAGAAGGAGGAAATCGTTGCCAGGGCTGAGGAACTCAGAAATGCGGAGAAGTTCGTCGATGCACGTGCTCAGCTCAGAGAACTCAGAAATGAACTGCTTTCCCTTGGAACTGCAGGTGCTGAAATCGATAAGAAGTGCAGAAGTGCCCTCAACAGCATTGACAGAGAACTGCGCGCAAAGCAGCAGGAATACAATGCCAACCGTGATGAGGCCATGAAGGCAAACAAGGCAAAGAAGGAAGAACTCGTTGCCCGTGCAAAGGAAGCTGTTGAAGGAAGTAAGAACTTCAAGCAGACAACCGATCAGCTCGAAGCCATCTTCAGGGAATGGAAACAGACAGGCAGAACAAACAAAGAGGATGATGATGCACTGTGGAAGGAATTCAACGGTGTCAGAAATGCATTCCGTAAGGAAAAGGAAGCGTTCTTCAATGCAAGAAAAGCACAGTGGGCTGAATCCATTGAAACAAAGAAGAAGCTGATTGAAGAAGCACGTGCCATTGTTGAGAAGAAGGACTACGGCAGAGCAGCGACAGACAGAATGAAGGCACTCGACAAGGAGTGGAAGGCAGCCGGATATTCCGGACGTGATACAAACAACCCTCTGTGGGATGAATTCACGGAAGTCAAGGAAAGCTTCTGGTCCGTTAAGAAGAACTTTGCGGTTTCCAGAATCTCCTCTGAACTTGAAACAAAGAAAAAGCAGCTTGATTCTCTGAAGAAGAAGCTGGAAGATGCGGAATACCGGATTAAGATTGCCACAAATCCTGGCATGAAGGAAGATGCGGAAATCGAATACCGCAACCGTTTAAGAGAAATCGATTCTCTGGAAGCGGAGATTGAAGACGACGAGGAAAGACTCAAGAAGTAATGGAAAAGGGCGTAAAGC
>JBJEFE010000079.1:0-5795 GCA_051873755.1 Bulleidia sp.
TGCGTAGTCTTAGAAGCCCCACCTATAGCCGTAGGTTCAGGTGGGGTAATTCACGAAAGAGGAGAGGAAAATGAAAAAAAGTAATCTGATTGCACGAATACTCTATATACTTTTCGGTGCAGGATGTCTGATCGCTGCGTTAGTGATTGAAACAAAGCTGGAGGGCATTTTATGGGGATTTGCCGGGGCAGGCATCATTCCCGGCATGGTGATGACAGGCAGATACGTTTACTGGAATGCTCCGGAAAACAGAGAACGGTATCAGGAACGACTGGACAATGAACAGATTGAACAGAATGACGAACTGAAAACAAAAATCAGAGACAGAGCCGGAAGATATACGTACAATCTGGGACTGGTGGTCATCTGTATCTCCATGATGGTTTTCGGAATTCTGGGCGCATTGGAAATCATTGATCATTCCCGCATGATTGTTCTCTATCTCAGCGGATATCTGCTGTTTCAGATCATCGCAGGAATTGTCATTTTCAATCTGTTGATGAAAAAGTATTGAGGAACCTTCAGGGCCTGTGGTATGCAGCTTTGAAGAACAGACAGAAACAATCCTCCCATGGCTGAATCAGGCCATCGGAGGATTTTGTTTTCATGGAAATCAGTTGTGTACTGTGTTGTATTATTCCTGGATGTTCAGCTTGTGATGATCTGTCTGTGAAAGCAGATATTCGGTATGAATCTTATGGATGATGCACTGAATGACATGGTCCATCAGAAGCTGTTCATCCCTGGTGATCTGGAATGGAGGATCTTCATCCGTATCTGTATCAAATACGGCATTCAGTGATTCCTCAAATCTTGTGATAAACAGGTCGTAGGCAATTGAAAAACTGCTGTTTTTCATATGTGTCTGAATCTGAATCATCTCATCAATCTGTGACATGGAATAACAGCGCTTCAGAATGGTAACGACGAGAAAGTACGCAATATGTTTTCTTGTGTAGTGTTTGCGGATCGGACGGTGTACCAGGCCTGCCTTGACGTAGTTGTTGATCATGGAGTTTGTTACAAACTTCTCATCCGCAAAATACAGGCAGGAAAGACGTTCTGTCAGATATGTCAGAAGCTGATCCATGTACAGATCAATATCTGGGAGTTCCTCCCATCTTGGAAATACAAATCTTGTCATGAAAACAATATAACATTGATTCGATTAACATTCAACATGGTTTTTAATACCATGTGTATTGACATTGTGTATTACTTATACTATTCTGAATTCGTGAGGTTATAAATAATATGATACAGTTAGTTTCAGATACATCCACAATGTATACACCTGAGGAGGGAAAGGACATCGGCGTCAGTATTGTACCGCTCCATGTGACGATCAATGACCGTTCCTACCGTGATCTGGAAGAGATTACGGACAATCAGCTTCTTGAAATGATTTCGGAAAAGCATGTTCCGAAGACATCCCAGCCATCACTTGGAGAAAAGATCGATACATATGATGCCCTTGTACAGCAGGGAGAGGTTCTGGATATTGCCATGTCTTCCGGTCTTTCCGGTACATACCAGTCCGCACTTCTGGCAATGGATCAGTGCGTGGAACCGGAAAAGGTACATGTGTTTGATTCACGTACATTGTGCGGTCCCCACCGCTGCATGATCAACAGAGCGGTTGAGATGGTAAAGGAAGGCAAAACCATTTCTGAAATCCTGCAGGTTCTGGAAAAGGCAAGGGAAACAGAAGTTTCCTATCTGATTCCGTTTGATTTCGGATTCCTTGTACGGGGCGGCAGACTCAACAGTATGGCCGGTGCACTGGGCGGACTTCTGAAACTGATTCCGATTATGAAACGCGGTCCACAGGGGCAGGGACTGGACAAGTTTGCGGTATGCCGTACAACAAAGAAAGTCATTTCCTCCATCATTGATGATCTGAAACAGGAAGGTGTAGACCATACATTCCGTTTCTATGTATCCCACGCCCATAATGAATCACTAGCACTGCAGATCAAGGCAAAACTGGAAGATGTATTCGGTGATGTCAGAGTGGAACTGTTCCCTCTGACACCGGCATTTATCAGCCAGGGCGGCCCTGAATGTGTCGCTGTACAGGTGATTGCGATTGACTGAATCATGACGGTACCGGGTAACCGGTATCGTTTTAATGATAACGTTTTCACGAAATTGAATTTCAGAATAATTGGTATACAATGGAAACGACTGATACGCATAACTACGTTATTATAGGAGGTGTTTCATGTACGGTTTTGGTCATATGATTGATAGGCTGAAAAAGAATCCGAAGACAATTGTTCTGACAGACGGTGAGGATCCAAGAATTCTGGAAGCTTCTTCCCGACTGCTTGCCAGCAACTTCCTGTTTCCGATTCTGATCGGCAACCAGGACAGAATCATGGCAGCTGCGGAGGAATCCGGTTATAATATCCGCGGCGCTCTGATTTACGATCCCGAGAATTACGATAAGACAGATGACATGGTCAATGCATTTGTTGAACTGAGAAAAAGCAAGGGCGTTACCCCTGAAGAAGCAAGAGAAATTCTGAAGAAGCCGAATTATTTCGGTACCATGCTTGTTCAGATGGGAATTGCGGACTGTCTGCTGGGTGGTGCTTCCTATTCCACTGCCGAGACAGTACGTCCTGCATTACAGCTGATTAAGACAAAGCCTGGAAACTCTGTTGTCTCTTCCTGCTTCATCCTTGTACGACCATCTGCCACAGGTGATAATGAAGTACTGGCGATGGGCGACTGTGCCATTAACATTCATCCGACAGAAGACCAGCTGGTTGAAATCTGCGGTGAAGTCGCAGAGTGCGCAAAGCTGTTCGGTATTGATCCAAAGGTTGCCTTCCTGAGCTATTCCACACTCGGATCCGGCAAGGGCGAAGATGTTACTAAGATGAGAAATGCCGCAGACAGGGCAAAGGCAGCCTATCCTGAACTTCCGATTGAAGGAGAAATCCAGTTTGATGCGGCTGTATCCCCAAGAGTTGCACGCACGAAGTGCCCGGACTCCAGGGTTGCAGGTCACGCCAACACATTCATCTTCCCGGATATCAATGCCGGAAATATCGGATACAAGATTGCACAGAGACTCGGTAACTTTGAGGCATACGGTCCGATTCTTCTCGGACTCAATGCGCCGATCAACGACCTGTCCCGCGGCTGCAATGCCATCGAAGTTTATTCCATGGCCATTATTACAGCAGCACTGTCCAAGGATCATCAGTAATACCGTAAGGAAGGATGCACGTCATCTTTCCTTTTTTCTGTTTTCTTATGCATCATATGGGTATAAAATGGTGCGTAAATATCCGGAGGTATGTTTATGATAAATATTGGATATTATAACGGAGTCATGGGTCCGATCGAGGATATCCGTATCCCGATGCTGGATCGTGCCCTGTTTTTCGGAGATGGTGTCTATGACGTCACATTTGCGAACAACCACAGACTGTTTGCGATGGACGACCATCTGGACCGTTTTTACAGAAGCTGTGAAATGATGCGCATTGATTTCCCATATACTAGAGAAGAACTGACAGACATCATTCAGAAGTGTGTCGATGCGGCGGAAACCGATGGCCCGGTTGTCATCTACTGGCAGTCCAGCAGAGGCAGCTGTGCCAGAAGTCATGAATTTCCGGATCAGAGTATCAAACCGACACTGCTTGTCATGGTCAATGCCGCAAAGCCGTTCAACCATGAGCAGGCAATGAAACTTTCGGAATGCCAGGATACGCGATTCTTCCACTGCAATATCAAAACCGTCAATCTGATTCCAAATGTCATGGCTGCCCAGCAGGCAAAAGAGGAAGGTTGTGGGGAAACCGTCATGCATAGAGGAAATCAGCTGACAGAGTGTGCACACAGTTCTCTTCTGATTCTGAAAAACGGAACACTGATCGCACCGGTGCTCAATGAACTGATTTTGCCTTCCATTTCCAGAAAGCATATCTTTGAGATTGCGGAACAGCTGAATATTCCGACAGAAGTCAGAGATGTGACCATGGATGAGGTATATGATGCGGATGAGGTCATCGTATGTTCCACCACAAAGCTGTGTGTGGCGGCGGATACACTCAACGGCAGACCTGTCGGTATGAAGGACAGGGAACTGTTCCATGCCATTCAGAAAACATACATGGACCGTGTGGAAGCGGAAGTCGGCTGGAAAATGTACTGATGAAACAGGAGAGATCCTGTTTTTTTTGTGCGTGCAACCCGGAGTTGACGGATACGTGGTGGCCGCAACACAACGGTGTATACTACAATCAGGGCAGAAAAGGAGGAACAGTTATGTTGTTCAATATACCTGTGGTAGTATTGTCGGGTATTTTTACCATCATCCGTGTTTCTGTAACGGCAGTGCTTGTGGTTCTTCTGATCAGAGCACTGTTAAAGTATCTGAGGCAGTCGGATCAAAGAGAAAAGACAAAGGATGTTCGCGTTACACTGGGAGAAACACTGAAGAATGCACGAATGGAAAAACAGATGACACAGGAGTTTGTGGCGGAAAGCATCGGTGTATCCCGCCAGGCTGTATCCAAATGGGAAAACGGTACGTCAGATCCTTCCACATCCAATCTGATTGCCCTGTCCAGGCTGTATGATATCCCTGCCGGGCAGCTTCCTGAAGGAGTGACAAAGAAGTGATTCTGTGATACGATGCCGGAAAACGGAGGTACATATGATCAGAAACATCGCAGTTGTCAGTCTGTCCAGAGGGCTGCTGGGAGAAAGCTTTGTACAACATGAAGTGGAGCACGGAATCCGAAGATTACAGGATTCTGGCGTACATGTGACGTTCATGCCAAATGCAATGAAAGGCATGGAGTATGTCGAAAATCATCCGGAAGACCGTGCTTCCGATCTGCTTGCGGCATGTAAGGATCCGGAGATTGATATGATCCTGTGTGCCATCGGAGGGGATGACACCTATCGTCTTCTCCCGTATCTGTTTGATCATGATGAACTGGCACATGCGGTATCAGACAAGGTGTTCCTGGGATTTTCCGATTCGACCGTCAATCATTTCATGTTTCACAAAGTCGGTCTGAACACCTTCTACGGACAGTCATTCCTGCCTGATATCTGCGAGCTTTCCAGGGATTTCCTGCCGTATTCAAAACACTACTTCACAGAACTGATCCACACCGGTACAATCCGGGAAATCAGACCGTCGGATGTCTGGTATGAGGAGAGGGAGAGTTTTGGGATTGACCAGATTGGTGTCCCGTTGAAATCCCATATCAACCATGGCTTTGTATTACTGCAGGGCAGTCCTGTGTTTACCGGTGAGATTCTTGGCGGCTGTATCGATACGATATATGACATGTTTGACGGAGAACGGTATGCGGATATGCCGGTACTGTGTGAAAAATACGGACTGTTTCCAGAGAAAGAGGAATGGCAGGGGAAGATCCTTCTGCTTGAGACCAGTGAGGAACAGATGTCAGAACAGAAATACCGCAAAGCACTGCTTGCACTGAAGAACACAGGGATCTTTGATGTCATATCCGGTGTGCTGGTTGGAAAACCGATGAATGAAAAGTACATGGAGGAATACCATCAGATCCTGAAGGAAGTTATTGACAACCCGAACCTGCCGGTTGTGGGCAATCTGAATATCGGACATGCCCAGCCAAGATGCATCATACCTCTTGGCGTCACAGCGGTTGTGGATGTCAGTCAACAGGTGATCCGGTTTGGATCATGACCGGAAGAAAGCGTGACCTGGAAACAGCCACGCTTTTATTATGTAGGCAAGAATACCCCGTCTGTAATCTCTGATTCAGGCGGGGATG
>JBJEFE010000080.1:0-5744 GCA_051873755.1 Bulleidia sp.
CATGTCATTCACTGTATTTGATTTTGCAGGAAATGAGAGTGATACTTTGACAGATGATGGACATATTTTCGTCATTGATACAATTGATCCTGTGTTTGGTGGAAGGGTCATATTTGGTGATTATGAACAGAATGAATCTGATGAATCACAGTTCTTCTTTAGTGGTGATGTTCCACTGACATTCGATATTACAGAAGCAAACTTCTATCCGGAAGATGCTATTGTTTCAGTATCCAAAGATGGAGCAGCAGCTGTAAGAATTCAGCCTGACTGGACAGAACCGGAAGAAGACAGACATGTTGGATCGTTCAAACTGTCCGGTGATGGTGATTATGTTGTAACAATCACATACTCTGACAGATCCGGTCATGCAATTACGGATTATACATCACCGATTCTGACAATCGATACGATTGCTCCGGAAGTCAGGATTGATTATGTACATGAAGGCGACAATCAGAAAACCGTCTTTACAGTAAAAGAACATAACTTCCGTCCGATTGATGTCAAACTTTCCGGTACGATGAAAAATATCAAAACGGATAATCTCTCTTTCACTGCACAGATGTTAGAAAAAATTCTGAAGTCCAACAGTTGGAATTATGAAGGTGATGACGTCTATACATTTGAATACAGCGGTTATCCAGATGGAATCTACAATCTGGCAATCGATTACACAGATCGCAGTAACTGGCAGGCAGAACAGTTTGCACATGATGAACTTATCATCGATCACACAGGACCGACGGCAGTTGAAATTGAACTGATCACAAATCCGATTAGGGAATTCCTGGATAAACTGTTATTCTTCTACAACCCTGATGTACAGATCCGTCTGACATCATATGATTCCGCATCCGGTGTGGATTACTTCTCATGGAACTACACACAGGAAGCAGAAACAAGTAAAACAAACAGACCGACTGATACAGCGGAAACAAAGGTTGCTGCAGTAGAGGATACGCAGGATCTCAGTAAGTTTACAGCTGTGATTACACTTCCTGATAACGAATACAAACAGTTAAGAGGAAGCATTGCCGCATACGCAACAGACAAGTTTGCAAATAACAGTGACAAGGTTACTGAAGATGGCAGAATCATTGTTGTTGATACAATCGCTCCGGAAGTAAAGATTGAATACAATACACCAAGCCGTGTTGTTGGTACGAAGTCTTATTACAATGGAAAGATCAATGCGACTCTGACAGTCAACGAAGCAAACTTCTTTGCGGAGGATGTTGTGGTGACTGTATCCAGAAACGATGAAGCAGCCAAGGAAATTACCCCATCCTGGACAGAAGTATCCAAGGATGAACACATCGGTAAGTTCACAATTTCTGAAGATGGTCATTATATTGTCAGAGTGTCCTATAAGGACAGATCTGATAACTTCACAGAAAATGTTTCTTCCTACGTATCCAACGAAATGACAATCGATACAGTCAAGCCGGTTATCAATGTCAAGTATGATAATGAAAATGTCATTCAGACACTGAAGGATACGGAAAACCACGATCGTCAGTACTTTGATGACACTCAGACAGCAACCATTACAGTAACAGAGCATAACTTCAACGCAAATGAAGTAAATCTGATGATCACTGCAAAGGATGTTAGCGGAAAGGCTCTGGAACTGAATTCTGTTGTAAAGGAATCTGAATGGAAGGTTGATACGACTGGAGATGTTCATGCGATTGTTGTGACATATCCTGGTGATGCTAACTACACATTTGACGTTGCATATACTGACCTTGCTACAAACGAAGCTGATGATTACGCTCCGGATTATTTCACAGTCGATAAGACTGTTCCGGAAAATCTGACTGTTTCCTACAGCACAAGCGTACTTGATACAGTACTGGAATCTCTGACATTCGGTTTCTACAATGCAAAGATGACAGTTACTCTGACTGCGGATGACCCTACATCTGAAACACATTCATTCCTTTACAGTTATGCCAATGCAAAGGATGTCAGCGGAGTCAATGCTGAACTGAAGGAACAGAAGATCAGTGCAGACGCAATTACATATTCAACAGATAGAAAGACAGCTACAACATCTTTCGAAATTCCTAAGATGGTACTTGGTAATGACAATCAGTTCAATGGTACGGTTGAATTTACCGCAACTGACAGAGCAGGTAATGAAAGCAAGTCTCATCAGGAAACAAAGCGTATTGTTGTGGACAACATTGCACCAAATGCACAGGTAGCGTATAACGATGCAACAAATACAGTAGGTGATATTTCCTACTACAATGGAAACATTGATGCGACGATTACAATCAATGAAGCAAACTTCTATTCAGATGACGTACAGGTTGAAGTAACCAGAGATGGTGCTGCAGTACCTGTTACACCGGTATGGAAGAATGAAAGCACAGATGTGCATGTCGGAACATTCACACTGACTGGTGATGGTGATTATTTCGTAACAATCAACTACACGGATAAGTCTTCCAATAAGATGGAAACATATACATCCAAACAGATGACAATTGATACGGACATCCAGGCTCCTACATTCAGTATCAACGGAACTCCAAGAACTGAAGAAGGTGGTGCTTACAAGGGTGAAGCAAATATCGCGTTTAACTACGAAGACCAGAACTTTGAGAACAAGACAATTACATTAACAAGAACAAGATTCAACAATGTTGAAGATGTCACAAGTCAGTTCATCACAGCTGCAGATCAGGATAAGGGCGGATCCGGTACATTCACAATTCCGGAAGAAGTCGATAATGATGGTATTTATCTGTTAAAGGTTGAAATGACAGATAAGGCAAGACACACTGTAGAATCCACAATGAAGTTCACAATCAACAGATTCGGTTCCGTCTATGAATATGATGATTATCTCATTTCTCTGATTAAAGACGGCGGTCAGTATCTGAAGATTGAAGGCAACAATACAGCAGCGATCACAAACGATCTGATCATTACTGAATACAATGCAAACCAGATTCTCACTGACTCTTTGAACATCATGATCACAAGAGATGGTGAAAAGATTGATGCGAAGTATACAACAACACCTGAAGTCAATGCTAATGCGGCGATTGGTGAAAGTGGTTGGTATCAGTACAGATACGTTATCAGCAGGGATAACTTTGCAAAAGACGGTGTCTATAAGATTTCTCTGTCTTCCGCATATGCTTCTCTGGATTCCGAAACAAATGAATCTTCAAGCGTTCCGGATAATTCCATTGACGCAGAAGGAAACCAGGTTCTGGATACAATCAACTTCGTTGTTGATACGACAGCTCCTGAAATCCGTAACATTGTGAACATGGATCAGGAAATCGTTAACGCACAGTCCCTGGATGTTAAGTATACAGTCGTTGATGTGGGCGGTCTGAAGAAGATTGATGTTCTGCTGAACGGTGAATCAATTGATACAATTACAGATTTTGCCGGTAAGGAATTCAATTACACAGGTGCATTTACAATCGGTGAAATGAACAACACACAGACAGTGGAACTGATCGTAACGGATATTGCAGGAAATGTAACAGATACAGCAAGTGATTCCTTCACAACAAACGGTCTGTATGATTTCACAGGCAGTGTAACCGTATCTACAAATGCATTTGTACGCTGGTATGCAAATAAGCCGCTGTTCTATGGTTCTATTGGTGGAACTGCGGTAGTCGCAGGTGGTGTACCTTACTCTATTCAGCTGTTCAGAAAGAGAAAGCTGAAAATCAAGAAATAATAAGGAATTATGACCGGATCTCCTCAAACAGGGGATCCAGGACAAAACCCGTAAACTGTCAGGAGACAGTGATGATAATGGAAGGATGATGTTATGAACACACTCATTGAAAAAAAGCGGATCAGTGAGCTGGTATGCGGTGAGAACTTTTCCTATGTTCTTGGAGAAAATCAGATATTCTCCTCGACAGAGTATAAGGTACTGCAAAGCCAGACTGACAGCTGCTTTGTCAGATGTATGAAAATGCTGTATAACGGGCAGGTTCAATTGTATTATCTGACAAGTGAATACAAACCCCTTTCCTCATTGATCCCATCACTTGATCCTGACAGTTTTCTTGTTATTACTGCAAATATGTTGTCTGACATGATTGAAGTCAAACAGAACGGCTTCCTTTCCTGTCAGAACATAGATATTTCATTCGATCATATTTATGTGGATCCAACTACTTTGAAAATCAGACTTATTTATTTACCTTTGAATGTAAGAATTTTTGAATCATATTCTGATTTTGAAAGTGAATTTCGAACAGCTCTGATTCGTGCAATTTCTCAATTGCCGTTCAGTTCAGCTAAAGTACAGAAATTATCATCTGACCTCTCAAATGCATTATTAAGTTTTGATGATATTCACAGTCACATCAAAGGAGATAAGCGTACAGTCACAGAGCATAGGACAGAACTTTTGAAGCGTACAGAAACAACGGTTTCCTCAATAAAAATGGTTGCGATCAATGCTCCGGTGAAAACGGAATTGCGAATAGATAAAAATGAATACTTCATCGGTAAAAAAGCAGATGTATGTGATGGGGTTGTGTCGTTCAATAAGATGATCAGCAGAAGACACTGCAGGATTAATCATACGCACGGTTCTTACTATATTACGGATCTTCAGAGCGCGAATGGCACTTATGTTAACAAAGTCAGATTATCTCCAAACAAACCTGTAAAGATTGAGGTTGGAGATGTGATTCGACTTGCAGACAGCGACTTTCAGATAGTAAAAGGGTAAATATTATGGGAAAACCAAGATTAGTAATCGCAGATACAGATACAAACTATATTTATCCTCTGCAATTGAAGTTTATTGAAGAATACTTCGATAAATTGGATATGGAGATTATTACAAATCAAACGTATCTGGAAGAATTGTTTATATCACCACAAACCATTGATATTCTGATTATTTCGGAAAATCTGTATAACATGGGATTCCAAAGGCATAACATCGCACACATCTTTGTGATGTGTGAACAGACCGAAGAAGAACAGACTGCAGAGTTGACAGTTGAGAGAGTCTTCAAATATTCAAGTATCAGGGAAATATTTACAGAGATTACTGCAAAATGTTCGGATGTCTTAAATCAGACTGTCAATGAGAAAAAAGAATGTAGAGTTGTGCTGTTTTATTCCGCTAACGGTGGAACCGGGAAAACAACAGTTGCGATGGCGGTAGGCGGTTATCTGGCTAAAAATCACAAGAGAGTATTGTATATGAATGCCTCGAATCTTCAGCTTTTTGAACATATGCTGGATAAATGTTCTCCAATAGCTTCGAATGAGGTTTATACGAAATTAGCCCGAAATGAAGAAGATGCATATTCGATACTGAAATATACTATTCGGAAAGAATTGTTCAGTTATCTTCCACCGTTTAAAGCGGCACTGGTGTCTTTAGGCTTGGATTATTCCGTATTTTCAAGGATTATCAGTTCTGCAAAGAAGAGTGAGGATTATGACTTTATTCTTGTAGATGCGGATTCGGATTTCAATGAGGATAAAGTAAATCTTCTTGCACAGGCTGAAAAAGTGATTGTTGTTACAAAACAGGATTATGGATCGGTTAACGCAGCGAATCATCTTGTATCTAATATCAATGGAATGAACTCAGAAAAGTACATCTTCATATGTAACGACTTTGATAAGGATGAAAACAATGCATTGATTTCACCTAAATACTCGTTGAAATTCACCATAACTGATTATGTTCTTCATTTTAGAAATATTGAAGCTTTAACCTTGAGTGA
>JBJEFE010000081.1:0-5546 GCA_051873755.1 Bulleidia sp.
CACTGCAGGTTGTCTCTTCCACTTTTCATATACCTCTTTTACCTATGAAAAATCAGAGGCATTTTCAGCAGGCTCTGAAAAAATGCTTTTTTCTTTGGCTGAAGGATTTGGACGTGGAATAGCTGGATTAGAAGATATATGCTGTATTCCAGTTATAATGACAATGATTTGTTCGAAATTAGAAACATGTGACGGATAATTAAGCAATCCTAAGTCTAAATTAGATACCTATGCCTGTGGTAAATGTTTGATTATGGATTTTAAGGAAAAAGTTGGAACCATTCGATGTCATGATATTTTGGAATATAACAAAAAATCATAATCGATGTTGCACTGATATTTTAAAGCAGGCAGCAAGAATTATGGATCAGTATTTAAAATAAATAGATTAAAACCAGAGTGATATTCTCTGGTTTTAAACCTCTCTTGGCTTTTCGGAAATGATTTCATTATCGATAATTCGATTTGTTTCAATTTCCTGAGCGATTTTAAATTTATAATCAAGATTTGCCTGATAATTTAAAGAAAATAAACAACTATATAAGATATCCAAAATAATATTAATTGAAGCTAATGATGTAAAGCTACCAATTTTAGAAAAGGATTTTTCTCTAGTCGTAACATTTAGGGTAACATCTGCTATTTTTGATAAACTATTATTGCCCAAACTCGTAATAGCAATAATTGGGACTTGTTTACGTTTTAAAAAACGAACTGTTTTTAATAATGTTGGAGTTTCTCCAGAATAAGAAAGACAAATAGCACATTCATCACTGGTAGCCATTAAAGCATTTTGAAACATATTATCTTGAATGGGATCGATTTGAGCCTTCTTATGAATCCTATTTAATTTAAAAACAAATTCTTCTCCGGCATAGTTTAAATTAGCGATAGCAAAAACATGGATATTATGAGAGCGTCTTAAAATCTGAACAGCTTTTTGCAGATTATCATGATGAATGAGTGATAGAGTGTCATTGACACTTTCTAAATGCAGGTTAGCAATTTTACTTGCAATATTCATAATTGTATCCTGGTCAGTAAAGGGAAAATTAGCGTCGATATTTTTAAAATGACTTCTTAAATACTCAGTTTCTTCAATAAAAGCATCTTTGAATTCATTCCAACCCGAAAAACCTAATTTTTTAGAAATTCTAATCATTGTAGACGGTGACGTATAAGTTTCATTGGCAATCATTTTGATAGAATAATTTTTAATCAGCTCATTTTTTTCTAGAATATAATCAATAATCACTGTTTCACTATTAGAAAAGTGAAAATTTTTCATTTGTTCTCTTAGTAACATTTATTTTCACCTCACTATTATTATATGAGAATTAAATTTCATTTACAATTTATAGCAAAAGCGAAAAAGGATTTGTAAAAAGCGTTTGAGGATTTTTAAAAGCGGTATTTTAAAATCTCTCTATTATGTTATTTTGTAGTCAAGTGAAATAGCAAAGGAGGAAATGGTAATGTTAAATTTTGTTTATCAAAATCCTACCAAAATTATTTTTGGAAAAGGAGTTATCAATGATTTATCAAAAGAAGTTTTAAATTATGGTAACAAAGTATTGATGGTTTATGGTGGTAAAAGTATTTATAATAATGGACTTTATGAAACAATTACTACTCAATTTAAAGAAAATAGAATTGATTATTATGAGTTAGGTGGTGTTACAGTTCCATCATTATCGGTTTTATATCAGGGAATTGAATTAGCTAAAAATAATCAGGTAAATTTGATTATTGGTATTGGTGGTGGTTGCTGTATTGATATGGCTAAATCAATTGCTGTTGGTGCTAGTAATGATATTGATATATGGGAAGTTTTGCAAGGGAAAATATCTTATGATCATTTAAATTGTTTACCTATAGGAACAATTGTAACGGTTGCTGGAAGTGGTAGTGAAATGGATGGTAATAGTGAAATTGAAAACTTAGAAACAGGTGAACATGGTAGTATTGGAAGTTTTATAAAAACATATCCAACATTTAGTATTCTCGATCCAGAACTAACGTATAGCTGTCCGTTTGAATTGACAGCTTATCATGGAATGACAATCATTGTTCAAGCAATGGAACAATACTTGGTTGATCGTGAAGCGACTTATATTCAAGATGGGTTTGTTGAAACAATTTGTAAAACGGTTATCAGTTCTTTAAGAACTTTAAAAGAAGATTTATACGATTATAATGCTCGAGCAAACTTAATGTGGGCAAGTGCGATTACTTGTAATCGTATCTTAGGACGTGGTAAAAATGCACCATGGTTAGGTGGTCCATTAGGTGGATTGATTGATGACACTTTAGGGATTACTTATGCACAGGGAATCACGATTACCTGGCCTAAATATTTAATGGTTTGTCATAAAGATTTTGCCCAAACATTAAAAGCATTTGCATTAAATGTAATGGAGATTGATCCAACAGATAAAACATGTGATGAAATTGCTTTGGCTGGTGGGAAAGCATTACAGGATTTTGTTGATGAAATTGGTCTAGCTTATACAGTTCAAGATTTAGGTTGTGGTGATCATGAAGTTAATGAATTTCATGATAAGATTGAAAAATTAGCGAGTCGTAATGTCATTAATAAAGAAGACATTGAAACAATAGTTAGATTATCAATTAAAGGAGAGTAGAAAAATTTTATCAAATTCAAAATTAGGTTTTCCTGAATATTTCTGATAATTGTTCATTAATCATTTTTCCTGGTTGTGTGAAGGTATATGACTACTATAATGAACATTGTTCACATTGAGGATAGTTATGAATCAGTCCGCAACAAGCAGGGAAGAAATACTGAAAACAGGCAGGGATATCGTTCGACAGTCAGGCATTCTGTCACTGAATATCCGAAATACGGCAGCTGCCGCAAATATCGCAACAGGTACGATATACAATTATTTCCACGATAAGAATGATCTTCTGATCCAGACGGTACAGAGTATATGGGAAGAGATCTTTTCAGGAAGTCAGGAAATGGAAAACTGTACATGTTTCTGTGAATATGTTGAACGGCTGTATGACAGTGCTGTTCGGCATGCAAAACCATATCCGGATTTCCTGTCCATGCATGCCATGGCAATATCCACGTCCAACAGGGAAGAGGCAAAGTCTGTGATGAATGCATGGTTTGTACAGATGGAACAGGATCTGGATGAGGCATTACGCCGAGATACAGATGTCGATCAAAGGCTGTTTTCACACATTGATCGTGCTTCATTCATATCTTTTGTCAAGGATAACATTCTGATCGGTCTGACACAGAAAAGAGCTGATCTGCATACATTCAGACTGATTCTGGAAAGAATACTGTACGGGAGATTACGATAAAACGGGCGATATTTGAAACATGTGTTGACATTGTTTATCTGTGTATGGTCATCACTCCTTGTATTGTGATGATCCGTTAGAGCCATGAAAAGCAGTATACGCTGTATGGCTGGATGGCTGTGGTACTTGGGTGTGGGGATGCGTTCCATCTGATTCCACGTACCATTGCCTTATGTACAACAGGGCTTTCGGATTATCCGGCAGCCCTTGGCATCGGTAAGATGATCACATCTGTAACGATGACACTGTTCTACGTTCTGCTGTATGGTGTGTATCGCGAAAGATATGATGAGAAAAACAATCGGGCAATGGACGGGCTGATTGTACTGCTTGCATTATGCAGAGTTGTACTTTGTCTGTTTCCACAGAATGCATGGACCAGTGCCAATCCGCCGTTGTTTTGGGGAATTGTAAGAAATATTCCGTTTACCATTCTTGGCATTGTCATTGTTGTGCTTTTTACAAAGAAGGTAAAGGAAAGAAACGATATGCCATTCAGACATCTTGCATTGACGATTATCATCAGCTTTGGCTGTTATCTGCCGGTTGTCCTGTTTGCGGATACGATTCCATTGATGGGAATGCTGATGATACCTAAGACATGTGCATATGTCTGGACAGTACTGATCGGATATCAGGCAATGCGGAGCTGTCAGAAATGACAGTTCCTTTTTCTGATGTGAAAAGAAAAAGGATGGACATGTGTCCATCCCAGGGAGGGAATCAGAATAATTCGTTCTGATGTGTAGCGTACAGATATTCGTTGATGGTATCGCAGATATGATCGACGATCAGTGCTTCCGGTTCATTTGCCAGAACGCCTTCCCTTACCTTTGTATACTGGCGCGGCATGAACTGGCTGAGCAGGTTCAGCGGAACACCGCCCTTGAGGTTGTTGATCATTGTATTGCGTGCATCGGAAACTTCCTTTTCCGGCATGTAGTAACGGCATCTGTCAGAGAAGGAATACTTTCTCTTCAGTGCGATTTCCTTTTCTGTTCCGACGTAGTGCTTCTTCCAGTACTTCGGTTCCGCAAGCATTGCCCTGTCAAGTACTTCCATGAAGTGACTTCCTTCATCACCGTACAGTTCCTTTTCGGCATATGCAAGAGCGAACAGCGCTTCTCTCATCGCAAATGTCAGACCAGGGCCGACTTTCAGAATTGCAACACCGTCTTCGACGAGTTCTCTCAGCTTGATCTTTGTCTGGTAGTCTGTGGAATGTCCTTCGAATACGATGTTGTCATATTCTCTGATGGATGCGCATAATTCAACCGCCTTGGAACGGTCATATTCCGTACATCCGGCATCCTTTTCCTCAACACCCGGCTGTACGACAATACCGATGACGTTGTTCCATGCATGGTCAAGACCGTTGG
Organism: Bulleidia sp.; assembly: GCA_051873755.1. Classification (GTDB taxonomy): domain Bacteria; phylum Bacillota_I; class Bacilli_A; order Erysipelotrichales; family Erysipelotrichaceae; genus Bulleidia. The sequence goes on from JBJEFE010000081.1 coordinate 4,719, forward strand.
ATCTGAATGCTTCCTCAAATGTCTTCAGTGTTGCTTTGAAGTCTTCCGGCTTTGTGACCTGAACACAGTCAGCGGCTGCACCGCCCTGCTGTCCGCCAGGAATCGGAACTTCACTTCCGACAATGTATACAGGTTCAACAGCGTCAGGATTGGTCTTGAGAAGTTCTGCGAATGTATCTTCCGCAACACGTGCAAGCTGTGCACCTCTTCTGGCAATCACTTCATCGCTTAAACGTGTATCCGGATCATCATCCGCAACCTTCATGCTTGTATCAATATGAATCTTTGTGAAGCCCGCAGCCACATAGCATCTGATCAGTTCCTCGGATTCCTTCATGGCTTCAGCTTCCGGCTTGGACGCAAATGTCAGAGGTCCCAGGTGGTCGCCGCCAAGGAACAGTCTTGACTTGTCAAAACCGATCTCATCTGCCAGCTTTTCAACGAATGCCTTGAAATCTGCCGGTTTCATGCCTGTATAACCGCCATACTGGTCGCACTGGTTGGCTGTGCTTTCAATCAGAACACAGGAATTGTCTTCTTTTCCTCTTAACAGTGCAGCTTTAATGACATATTCATTTGCGCTGCAGCAGGAGTAAATGCCGACAGCTCTGCCTTCTTTCTGGGCAGTCACAATTTTCTTTAATGGATTTTCCATGGATATTCAATCCTCCCTTTGTCATTCCCGATTATAAAAGGATAAAGAATAAAAATGAATTCCGTTACCAGTTTGTATAAAAACAGAGTTAAAAAAGGTACAGAAAAAGCAGGATGGGCCGAGCCTGCTGAAAAAGTCCCAATGTATTACAGGAGCTCACCGGAAATAATCAC
>JBJEFE010000082.1:0-25879 GCA_051873755.1 Bulleidia sp.
ATCCGCATAAGGGTGTGATGTCTTTTGTTTACAGGCACATTTTGTAGATATTGATGATATCCGCATGATCCAAAGGAACATATGCATGCAGTAATCTGCCGCTGCGGTTGATATGGGCTGCCATTTCCGCAAAGTGTGCATCATCAATCTGAAGATCAGACAGACACATCGGAACACCACTTTCCGTAAAGAACTGTTCCAGAGCATCAATACCGGATAATGCCAGCGCATGGTCATCATCGCCGTCCAGACCGAACACATGTTTCGCAAAGCGGACAAACCGCGGTGTTGTGGATGGATCCTTTGCAAGGATATAACGCATCCACCGTGGTGTCAGAATAGCAAGACCGACACCATGGGTAATATCATACCAGGCACTGAGTTCATGTTCCATGGCATGGCAGGCCCATCCCGAATACTGCTTTCCATATTCCGGAATACCGGAACACGCCACAGAGGAAGCCATCATCAGATTTCCTCTGGCTTCATAATCTTCCGGGTTCTGTAAAGCAGTCGGAAGATTGCGGATCACTGTTTTCAGTATCACTTCCGCAATACCGTCACTCATGTCCACATTGTCTGTTGTGCTGAAGTAGCCTTCCAGTACATGGGACATGATGTCAATGGAGCCTGCGGCTGTCTGATAGGCACTGACCGAATATGTATACTGCGGATCACAGAAAGACACAGACGGATGACAGAACGAATTTCCCATCTTCTCATTTGTCTTCAGGTTGGAGATCACACCGCCTCCATCAAACTCAGATCCTGTTGCGGACAGTGTCAGAATATCCACAAGCGGCAGAGCTTTCCGTTTCACACCCTTTTCCACAACAATCTGCCAGTAATCATCACCTTCATAATACGCGCCGACACAGATTGCCTTCGCCGCATCAATCGTACTGCCGCCTCCTGCCGCAAGTACCACATCAATATCATTTTCCTTACAAAGCAAAGAACCTCTTTCCACAGACTCAATTCTCGGATTCGGTTCAATCCCGCCGCATTCAACTACATTGAAGTCCTTCAGCAGTTCCACGATCCTGTCATACAGTCCGATTCTGCGGATTGAGCCGCCGCCATACACAAGCAGCACATTCCTGCCATATCGTTCCAGCACTTCCGGAAGACCGGAAATCACATCTTTTCCAAACCTTAATTCCGTTGGAATGTTGTGTACAAAGTTTTCCATTTTTCTCTCCTCATTCCTCCTCTGATTGTACTCTGCCCCGCAACAATTTCAAAGTCTTCCGCTCACAGGAATTTCAAACAGTCCATCCCGCGTACAGTAAAACACAATCCTCCTGATACCATCACGTTTCATCCGTGTTTCACAACTGCCTTCCGGATACAGGTGTACCAGCTGAATCCGATCCTGCCCGATGCCCGCAATGAATGAAATGGAATGGCTGCGTGTCATCTCATGTGTCATCTGAATATGGTATTCATCCTCCACACACCTGATGGAACATGAATGTTCTGAATCCACAGGTTCTCCGATCAGTGACGGCAGCTGTATGCCATGACACTGTACACCCGCTTCTCCTGTTCCGATCTGCACATTCCCGCATACCGGACATACATGCACAACACTTTTCATCAGATTGGCTGCCCTGTTTCTGTTTACCACAGGCATGCCGGAAATCAGTTCGGTAACAGAAATATGCAGAGCCTCTGCCAGTGGTTCCAGCATACTGATATCCGGTAATCCCTTTCCTGTTTCCCATTTTGAGATTGTCTTATCCGATACACAAAGACGTCGTGCAAGTTCACTCTGTGTCAGTTTTCTTTTCTCGCAGATTGTCCGTATCGTATTTCCTGTAACATATGCATTCATATCATTTCCTCCGCAATCATCTTACTGTACATCTGTTTTCATGCATATCTGCGTATCGTAGACACAGCGGAAAAAGGCCGTGAATAAAGCATACTCACAGCCTTCGACATATACACAAAGGTACCTGATGATACGGGATGTTATTTCAGACCAAGTGCGTAATCAACACGTGAACGGATGTTCTGGAGTGTTGTCAACTCCATACCTTCATCCCAGCTGACCGCATTCGGATCCGTGTCAGAATTGTATGCAGAGATTTTCAGACCGCTCTTATCATAACCGGTCATGTCTCCACTGACCCAGGATCCATCTGACAGGAACAGAACCTTCTGTCCATTCCCATAGGTTCTGTCAATGGTTTCTGTTTCTTTTTCCGCCTCATCAACGATTTCGTCATAGTTGATTCCAAGTTCTGCCAATCTGGCAATCTCTTCATCAGTGACTTTTGAAGTTTCAAGAATTTCTTCTTTGCTTACAGGCACAGGCTGATCATTGCCATGTACAAATACAGTTGATAAACCGATCGCACATACTCCCGCGACTGAAGCCATAATGACTGACATCTTTTTCATGGCACGTCCTCCTTTCCGTTGTTTTTTCCGGATCAAACCGGATTTGAGACTACATAATAGGTACCTTTGATCGGATTATATGTAAAATACTGCTGTCCATCCGGGTTTTTATAGTATTTTGCGGCATTAACAGGAAGCTCCATACCGGCAAGAGTCCCGTTCATCGTAGAATAGGCATCCGCAAAGCATCCGACTCTTCCACTGTCAACAAAACTCGTCCACAACAGATAGTCACCTGTTCCATTCATCGGCAGGAAATAATAGTTACTGAATCTCCATCCCGAACCGGAAAATGTATCAGATCGATATGTGGTATTGGCTGATACGATATACAGAGATGTTGAAGGGCTTGCACTTCTTCCCATATGACTGACAAATGTCTTTTCTCCGCTGGCAATCTGCTTTGCCTCCTCAACACTGACAGCTTCAGGGTCAAGTGCACTGTCATAAATACCAAGAATCAGATCCGGATGATTCAGATCTGTTACGATGCATGATCCATACAAAAATCCACCATCAGGCATCGGAAGAACCTTTCCATCTCCTACCTATTCAAAGAATGCATCATTGGTAATATCATTCACCGTGACCGGTTCATGATATTCTGCCGCAAATACAGGTGTCATACAGACACCGGATACGACTGCCGCCGCAATTACCGCAGCGCAGTTTTTCAATCGAAATAACTTCATAAAAACCTCCTTTTCGATTTCTGCTTGTCATATTCCGGAATACAATCATGACAGGACAGCTGTTGCCTGTATCTTTATTTTATGTCCCAATGAAAACACGGGCATTTGGAATTTCGTAATACGGTTTTATGATATTCTTAATACTGAGGTGATTTTATGAATGAAGAAATCCTATTGACATTCATTGCCGTTGCATATGCAGGAAGCTTTTCAAAAGCCGCAAAGGAAAGATCCTATTCCGTTCCAACCATCATGTCTCAAATCAACGAACTTGAAGGACACCTTGGGACAGCATTATTCAGACGTACAAACAGAGGCGTGACTCTGACCGAGGCGGGGAAACGTTTTCTGCCGCAGATAGAGGACATTATAGGTAAACTCAACCGTGCAGTTCAGACAATCCGGCTTGATACACCACATCAGACTCCCCTTCACATCAGGATCGGAACAACGCTGTTGTTGCCTGTATCACTGCTGGGTGCCAGATTTTTTCAGTATCTTAAAAACAGGCAGAATGTCACGTTTGAAATTGTCCCTTTGGAGGATCCCGTCATCATCAACGAAGAAACAAACCCGTTTGACCGCGTCGATCTGATCGGTTATCCGCTTGATACGGAAATGCTGTTTGATCATTACACTGTATACACACTTTCTTATGAAAGGATCTGCATATCTGTTCCATTCACACATGCATTTTCAGAAAGGGACGCAATCAGTCTTAAGGACCTGAATCACCAGACCATCTGTTGTCGGAATACACAGTATTCCGATGGAACAAAGAATCTGATCAAGCTCATTCATCAATAGACACCGGAAGCCAGAATCAGAACCTCTGATGACTTCTACTGTTTCGAATATATCAATCAATGCATCGCTTCCAATCATCTGTTTCTGTCAATAGAAAACTGCACAGCCGCAATTCCCTTCATGAAGCACATCCCTCTGCTCGAGTGTGATACCGTTCCTTTTGGCATTGTTCTTTCTCCATCATTTTCAGAAAAAATTCACATCCCGCAGGATCCGAATACCACGATCTGACAGCCAGGACCCTGACTTCAGTCATAGGAGTATCAGCCAGTTTATCGAAACTGAATAGGGACTGGAACGCAAAAAAGGGATTGGAACTCCTGTATGAGTTCAAACCCCTTCATTCGTTACAGCCCCTGTTGTTATCTTCCCTGTTTTCTCAGATACTCTGCCGTAATGGTATCCGCTTCTTCCATCATCTGTTCCGGTTTACCGGCAAATACAATCTGTCCACCTTTTGTACCGCCGTCCGGTCCAATATCAATGATGTAGTCAGCCAGTTTCATGACATCGGTATTGTGTTCGATGACAATTACCGTATTACCGCGATCCACAATGCTTTCCAGGATTGCCATGACCTTTTCAATATCAGATCCATGCAGACCGGTGGTCGGTTCATCCAGAATATAGATGTTTCCTTTTTTATGAATGTTCTGCGCCAGTTTGACTCTCTGTCGTTCACCGCCTGAGAATGTGGATAACGGCTGTCCCAATGAAATGTATGGAAGTCCCACTTCCATCAGTGCCGCAAGCATCCTGGTGATCTTTCGGTTGTCCGTAAAGAAAGGAACTGCCTCCTCCACACTCATGTTCAGCACATCCACGATTGTTTTTCCCCTGTATGTATGCTGCAGTGCCTCATCCGAATACCGTGTGCCGTTGCAGTATTCACATACCGTCGTGACAGGATCCATGAACACAAGCTCGGTTGTGATATACCCTCTGCCTTTACAGTGAGGACAGGCACCTTTGCCGTTAAAGGTAAACAGTCCCGCATCCACATCATTGCTTTTAGCAAACACCCTGCGGATCTCATCAAAGAAGCCAAGGAATGTGCATACGGTAGATCTGCCGGTTGCGGTGATCGCACTCTGATCAATCAGTACTACCTGATCCGCATACTCCTTTACGAACACATCCCGGATCAATGATGATTTCCCGCTTCCGGCAACACCTGTCACAACAGTCAGGATGCCAAGCGGAATATCCACATCCACATGTTTGAGGTTATGCAGACAGGCATTCCGGATCGGAAGGTACCCTTTTGGCTTCCGCACCTTCTGTCTGACCGGTATGACTTTCGATAATGCCTCGCCTGTTTTTGTGCCGCTGATCAGAAGGTTTTCATAGCTTCCCTGAAACAGTACCTGGCCGCCGTTTTTACCTGCCAGAGGTCCGATGTCAATGACCTCATCCGCAATGGAGATGATGTCTTTGTCGTGTTCCACTACAAGTACGGTATTTCCTTTATCACGCAGGTTTCTCAGAAGTTTCGTCATACGGTGCACATCCCTTGGATGCATGCCTGTACTCGGTTCATCAAAGATGTAGATCATACCGCACAATGAACTTCCCATATACCGTACAAGCTTGAGTCTTTGGGCCTCACCGCCGGAAAGCGTTGCACTTTCCCGGTTCATGAACAGATACGGAAGCCCGATCTCAATCATCCGATCCAGTGCAGCCTTCAGCTGATCCAGAACCGATACTGCCCTTGGATCATGGATGTCATCCAGTACCTTTCTCAGATCAGAGAATTCCATCTGACACATGTCATAAATGGTATATCCATTGATCTTTACCGATAATGCGTCTGCGTTCAGTCTCTTTCCCTGACAGTCCGGGCATTCACACTCATATGTGTATCGACTGATCTTCTTCATCGTGTTATCCGTCTGTTCATCCGGTCCTTTCATCAGCACAAGACGTTTGAACTGGTTGTATACACCTTCTACCTTCTTCTCCACTCTTGGCTCCCCTTTTACCGGATTTCCATACAGCAGGAAGTTCTGTTCTGCTTCATTCAATTCCTTCCACGGCACATCCGGCCTGAAGTATTCCGGATGCCGGTATACCTTCCAGTAGTAATTGCCCTGTTTGAATGCCGGCAACAGAAAACATCCCTCATCAAATGATCTGTCTGCGTCGATCAGCCGTGTCATATCCAGATCCAGTATCTTTCCGATTCCGGCACAGGTCGGACACATGCCGTTGGGATTGTTGAAGGAGAAGAACGAAGCCGGTCCGATATGCGGTGTTCCGATTCTGGAATACAGCAGTCTCAAAAGCGAATACATATCCGAAATCGTACCGACGGTAGATCTTGCATTTCCACCCAGCCGTGACTGATCGATGATCACTGAAGGATTCAGGTTTTCAATGCTTTCCACATTCGGTTTTTCATACTTCGGCAGTCTGCCTCTGACCCACGCATTGTATGTCTCATTCATCTGTCTCTGGCTTTCCGCCGCAATCGTGTCAAACACGATACTCGACTTGCCTGAACCTGAGACACCCGTAAATACAACGATTCTGTTTTTAGGAATCGTAAGAGATACATTCTTCAGATTGTTCTGTTTCAATCCTGTGATTCTGATTGGTTCCATCCATTTTTCCTCCTGATCGGAATCTGGATTTCCGTCAGCCATCGGATTTCGTCTTCCTGATTCCATACGCCATCGATATACGATTCTCGGATTTCACCGTCAATCTCATATCCGTTGTTTTCAATCCATGCAAGAAGTCCCGCATATGTCCGGTGCAGTGATGCATATGACCCTTTGTGATAACTGCACGCCACGTGGACTGCCGGCAGCGTCTGAAAACATAAGTCTTCATAATCCATCTTCGTTTCCGTTACCGCCTGACAGATCTGTACATGGATGTTTTCATCCTGATAACCGGGTTCCCTGTATAAGGTAAAGCAGTAATCCGGTTCCTGACAGATACATCCCGCCTGTTCCATCAAAGCACCCATCGCAGGCATCTCATCAAACAGACAGTCATAGCTGTCAATCACCTGATCCATGTATGCAATAACCGTTTCCGGTATATCCCGCACACTGACGATTCCTTCCAGCAGATCCTTTCCACTTGCAAGATAACCGTCAATGCACGCCATCTGTTCCGTCAGCTTTGCAATGTCTCTTAAAATCTGTGCTCTCTTTTTCATCAGGATTTCTTTCTGATCCGCACCATGAAGTACCACCGCAATCTCATCCAGTGTCAGTCCGGATGCCTTCAATGCATTGATTTTCTGTAACTGTGTCATCTGTGAAAGCACATAGTACCGGTACCCGCTTTCCGGATCTACAACATGTGGTTTCAACAGTCCTTTTTCCTCATAAAACCGCAGTGTTTTGACACTGACATGATTCATTGCCGCAAACATGCCGATGCGGTATGTCTTCATGTTTTCCCCGCAGGAAGGATGTTTCCGCTTCATTTCCATATCACTCACTCCCATCTGAATGTCTTTACCGTGATCAGTGCACACACAACACAGATCATACTCAATACAACCACCTGCACAGCCAGTCCCTCATACATACCCGCTGATATGTGTTTCAACGCATCTACCCCGACTCCAAGCGGCATCCACTTTGTGATCAGACGCATTCCTTCCGGAAACAGTTCTGTCGGTATCATCGCACCTGAAAATAACAGACTCGGAAAGTACAGAACACTTGTGACGATATTCATTGACTTCACCGTCCTGCATAATCCTGCCGCAAGCAGTCCGATGGAAAACATCGCACACATGGTCAGAAACCACATTCCCCCAAACAGCAGAATACTGCCTGCCATCCGATACCCAAATGCCACAACTGCCAATACCGTCACAATCAGTGTTGAAAGTACAGCCATGACCGCACAGCTGATCACATCACAGGCAAGAATCCTTACAGCGGAACACGGACTGCAGTACATCCTTCTCAGAATCCCTGCCTCTCTGTTCTGTACGATCGTAATCGGAATACTCATAAAGGCATTACAGCAGATCCCGACGGTTGTCAAAGACGCATAACTGCTTTCCAGCATTGTCAGCCCGTCATGCATTTCCCCTCCGTTTCCCGCAATCATCGCAATCACAAACAATGTGACCGCCGGCATACACAGGTTGAAGATGATGACATCCAAAGATCTGAAAAACTGTTTCTGTTCAACCGCGTACATACTCAGAAATCTCTTCATACCGACAGATCCTCCTGTTCCATGTAATACAGATACGCTTCCTCCAGATTCGATTTCCCGGAAAGTGCAATGATTTCCTGTACCGTTCCTTCCGCTGCCTTTGTGCCATTGCGGATCAGACACAACCGGTCACACAGTGCTTCCGCCTCCTCCATGTAATGGGTTGTCAGTAAAACTGTCAGCCCTGTCTGTTTCAGTTTCAGCAGTGTCTTCCATACCTCTCTCCTGGATACCACATCCAGTCCGGTTGTCAGTTCATCCAGAAATACGATCTGCGGATTTCCGATCAGTGCCAGAACAACCGACAGCTTCTGTTTTTCCCCTCCGGACAGTTTTGTAATCGTACTGTGTACCACATGGTTCAGATGAAACTGTGCCAGCAGTTCCCTGTAATCTGCAGGATGTTCATACAGGGCTGCGTATTCCCTGCATACCTCATCCACTCTCATCGTCGGATGATAACCGGTACTCTGAAGCTGAACACCGATATGGGTGAATACATGTTTTCTGTTTTCGGATGCCTTCATTCCAAGAATATACGCCTCTCCCTCATCCGGCTGTTTCAATCCAAGCAGAATATCAATGGTGGTGCTTTTTCCCGCACCGTTATGTCCAAGCAGTCCAAACACCTGTCCTGCCTGCACATCAAAGGAAAGTCCTTTGACAACCGTGCGTTGTCCAAATGACTTTGTCAGGTTCCTTACGGATATCACCTGTTCATGCATATTGTTATCCTCTCTTTCCTTCCGCATTGTAAGCTCTCCACTTAAGGGCAGAGTCAAGAAGGAAAAGAGACTGTTGTGATCACAGAACCATGATATATTGGTGAAAAATCAGTTTCAATCCTGTTTTTTAAGGAAAACATCACAGTATTTCAGAACCACAAAAAAGACTGCAGTATCCGTTATGGATATGCCACAGTCTCTCATGGAAACCATTCAGACTCCTGCGAAGACGAATCTCGCGCATCCCTGCAGACAGATCTTTCCTGTCCCTGCTTTAACAAATGCCGTATTGCCCTTTTCCAGCAGAATGTTCTTTCCCTGTGCCGGCACGGAAAGACTGCCGTCCAGAACAACAGGCGCTCCGAAGCTTTCCTCATTAACATCCCATGTCATCTGTCCCGCATCATCAACCACACAGGAAGTCCGCTGTCCTCATTGAGTGTGGAAACACGGACATTCAGATACGGCTGTACAACCGATCCGTTGGGAATGATGGATCCATGACTTGGACCGTCATTGATCATGCATATCTTATGCGTCCTCTGCTTCATCCGGAATCTCATACACGAAACCGTTGTTTTCACTGACTGTTCTGTACCAGTAACCGGATTTTTTGATTGTGCGTTTCTGGCTCATCAGATCCACAGCAATAAATCCGTATCTGTTCTTATAGGCATTGTTCCATGACCAGCAGTCTACGGATGTCCATGTGTGATATCCAAAGCAGGCACTGCCTTCCTCCATTGCCCTGTGAAGCCAGTACAGATGTTCCTTGTAGAAATCAATGCGGTAATCATCATGGATATATCCGTTGGCATCCGCAAACTGTTCTTCATTTTCAACACCCATTCCGTTTTCGGAAATCATCCACGGCACATTGCCATAGTTTTCCTTCAGGTTTACCGCAATATCATAGATGGCCTTTGGACAGATTTCCCATCCTCTGTACGGATTGATCCGCTTTGTCGGATCCTGGTATTCCTCAAAGTACAGATCCGGCATCCACTGTGTAAACTGTTCCGGATGTCTCTGTGCTCTGACTCTTTTCGGATGGTAGTAGTTGACCCCGATGAAGTCCGCTTTTGTGGAATGAATGACCTCCATCTCCTCAATTGTGGAATCCCACATCACACCGTCCTTTTCCAGCAGCTGTACAAGCTCTTCAGGAAACTGTGATTTCACTGCCGGATCCAGGAAGGAACGGTTGAATACCGCATCCGCAATCTGTGCGGCTTTTCTGTCCTCTTCACTGTCTGTTTCCGGATATGCCGGTGTCAGATTCATGATGACACCGATCTTTCCAGGTAATCCCATTTCATGGTACAGACTCATGACCTTTGCGCTGGCAAGATTCAGGTTGTACACCACCTGCATGGCTCTTTTGCCTTCACCCTTCAGCTTTGGATAGTGGAAACCGTACATGTATCCGGCTTCCGGAATGACCATCGGTTCATTGAATGTTGTGAAGTAATGCACACGGTCTCCAAACAGAGTAAACACCTGCTTTGCGAACAGCACAAACAGATCAACGACATGTTTGCTTTCCCATCCGCCGTATGTTTCCAGCAGTTCAATCGGAAGATCGAAGTGGTGAAGATTGAGAATCAGTTCAATTCCGTTTCTCTTTGCCTCATCAATCACACAGTTGTAGAAATTGACTGCGTCTTCATCGACTTCCCCTGTTTCCAGGTCCTTTATCAGTCTGGACCATTGAATGGAAGTTCTGAATGAGTTCATTCCGATTTCCTTCATCATTCTCAGATCTTCAGCGTAATGATGATAGAAATCACTTGCGGTAATCGGACCGACACCGTTGAAGAAATCCTCCGGCATGGTATCAAACCAGTAATCCATGATGTTCCGATGCGGTTTCCTGAATTCCCCTTCACTCTGCGGTCCGCTTGCAGCGGCACCCCACATGAAATTTTCCGGAAAAGTGATCATTTGTGACATATGACTTCTGTCCTCCCTGCAATTGTGATTATAGGAGTGGGTCCTTCCTTTGACCAGACATTTATTTCATTTGCATGCATGATGACTGGACATATAACTAGACATATCCTCTGTTCCGATATACAATGCACACAAAGGAAAAACCAATGGAAAATCAGTACAAATACCGCTCCATTTATACAGAACTGAAACAGCGGATTCTGGATGGAACATGGGCAAAGAATGAAAAGATACCGGATGAACTGGCATTATGCAGAGAATTTGACTGCAGCAGAATGACAATGAAGAAAGCACTGGATCTGCTTGTGGATGAAGGCATGATCCGAAGAAAACGCGGTCTTGGCAGTTTTGTAATGTCCAATGCGGAGTCTAAAAACGTGCTGACCATCAACGAACAGTCCCTGCAGGGACTGACGCAGTCTACAGGTGGGAAAGCCTCAACAAAGGTACTTTCCTTTCAGCTGATGTTTGCGTCAAAAAAGATTGCGCAGGCACTGGAAATCCGTGTCGATGATCCTGTGTATGAAATCATCCGCGTCAGATCGGTAAACAGTGTGCCATATGTGATTGAGAAAACATACATGAGTACAGCAACGATACCGGGAATCAACCGTGAAGTAGTGAAAGGTTCCATTTACCACTACATTGAAAATGTTCTGCATCTGAAAATCGCAAGTGCGAAGAAGATCACACGTGCCGATATCTCCAATGACCTGGACCATAAAATCCTGCACCTCAAGGATATTGAACCGGTACTGGAAATTGAACAGACCGCATACCTGGATAATGGAAAACCGTTTGAATATTCCTTTTCCAGACACCGTTACGATGACTTTGCCTTTACAACCTATTCCACAAGACAGTAAACCAAAACAGACGGATTCATGAAATCCGCCTGTTTTTGAAGAAAACCGTTATGTCAGAAATGATTATTCGTATGTTGCGACAACAGAATCATTGGCTGTCACACTGCCTTCCGGTGCGAAGACAATGTTTTTTGCATTGCCCGGGTTCAGCACCACAAGCATTGTCACATCATCGTAATTCAGTGCCTTCAGTTTGTCGTGATCAAAGGTAATGACCTTCTGTCCCTGTCTGACCCGATCACCTTTCTTTACAAGACAGCTGAACACCTTTTCAGTCAGTGCCACCGTGTCAAGGCCGCAGTGAATCAGGATTTCCATCCCGTTATCAAGGGTAAATCCGATCGCATGTTCCGTTGAATCAAAGATGGCTGTCACCTGTGCGTCTGCCGGTGCGTAAATACTGTTGTCGGAAGGTATGACCGCAATGCCGTCTCCCATCATTTTCTGAGAGAACACCTGATCATTGACTTTGTCAATTGCGATCAGTTCACCGCTCAGGAAACATTTCAGTTCCTTCGGTTCTTTCTTTTTCTTGAAAAACAACATGATTTTTCCTCCGTGTGTGTTGTTCGTATATAATAGTATGGAAAAGAGGTTTGATTGTGAAGCTGAATCTGGATATTCCGTTACATTCTCTGACACCAAAGGAGCTGGAGATACTGCGTTTTGTGCATGACCACGTGGAACAGATCTGCAGTATGTCCATACAGACCTTTGCGGAACAGACACACTACTCCACCTCCACCATTCTGCGTTTCTGCCGGAAGCTCGGCTTTTCAGGCTATCCGGAACTGAAATACTATCTTCGCAGTTTCCTGAAGAAACAGCAGGAGGAGGATGTTGTGCTTCCTTCATCCCATCAGATTTTTCATCATATATGCAGTGACATCATTACCGATCTGGAAGGTACCACCGGCCTGTTGAACACAGACAATCTGATCTTTATCGCAAAGCATCTCTCACGCGGCGTGCCGATCTACCTGCATGAACCGGGAGGTATTACCGATATTACGGTACGGTATCTGGAAAGTGTTCTGTTTCTGTCCGGTTTCCGGAATGTCTATCTTTCCAATTCCTCCAACATGACCCGGCATCTGATTCAGACCGCTGCGGAAGACAGTATCTTCATCTTCATCTCCAGTTCGGGCAACTTCGGCAATACGCTCAACGTTGCCAGAGAAGCACGCATGCACGGCATGATCGTCATCTCCATCTCATCCATTGAAAACAATGATCTGGCTGAGATTTCCAACTACAACCTGCGCTTTTTTGCGAAGAACAGACACAGCCTCGGTGCGGATATCACATCACGTCTCTGCACGTTTTTTGTACTGTCACAGGCAATTGAATATTTCGTATCCTATCAGAGGGGAACACAGAAAACGGATACGGATGAGACTGTCACACCTCACAACCTGATGACAATGGATGACAGTACATTCACACCAACGGAGAAAGCCATTGCGGATTATCTGAGAGAGAATGCCGGACGTCTGTCCTATATTTCCCTCAATGACATCTGTGAAACACTGTACGTTTCCAATGCCAGTATTGTCCGCTTTGCACAGAAGCTGGGCTACCGCGGATACAATGACCTGAAGTTTTCACTGCGTGCAGCGGAGAACAGCCTTCACACAATCGAAGGTCCGTGGAATACGGTACATCATAACTTTGTCCTTCTGCAGGATTTCATGGCAACGCTGCAGGCGGATATGTTTGAGAATATCTGCCGTCTGATCCGTGAGCGTGAGTCAATTTACATCTATGGCAGAAACATGTCGTCCATCCCGGCAAGGTATCTGTATTCGATGTTAACGACAATGGATATCCGCTGCATCATGATCGACTGGTTTGATTTTCTGATTCCGCTTTCCCGTTCCTTCCCGGAACATGCCCTTCTGTTCGTCTATGCCAACTATGCCGAGAAGTCTGTCTATGATCCGATCATCACAGAGTGCCATAACCGCAATGTCACGATCGTATGGATCAGCTCCAGTCCGGTGGATCCGGATCTGATCGGGCCGGAAGACATCTGTATCTGTACCGGTGAAGTCAAGATTCAGGATGTCAATCTGCGCACAAAGATGAATTCCATGCTTGTGACACAGATCATCATTGAATATCTGCATATATGCAACGGAAAGCAGGAAGACTGATAAGATCCGTCAGTGCTTCCTGCCTTTTCCCTGCATCAGTACTTCAGAACATCACGTACCGCGTCCGCAATGCCTTCGACCTTCGGACCGTAAATGACCTGAATATGTGTATCACTTGGTTTGACGATACCCATTGAACCGGTCTTCTTGAGGACATCCTCATTGACCCTGCTCATGTCTTTCACATCCACTCTGAGTCTGGAAATGCAGTTGTTTACGGTAACGATATTGTCGAATCCGCCAAGACCGTCGATGATCTTTACGGCAAGATCCGTATACTGACCACCGGATGTGGATACGGAAGCCGTATCATCATCTTCAGCCACATCGATGGAGATATGATTCTTTGACAGGTACCATTTGAATACAAAGTAGTAGATGACTGCGTAGAATACACCGACCACGATGATCCAGTACCAGTTGGAACCAGGCTGGAAGACACCCCAGATGAAGAAGTCAATGATACCACCGCCGGTATTACCGACGATGACGCCAAGGACGCTCATCAACATGAAGGAGATACCACCCATGACTGCGTGGAAGACAAACAGTACAGGTGCGATGAACATGAATGAGAATTCCAGAGGTTCTGTAATACCTGAGACAAAGCTTGCGGCAACACCTGCGATCATCAGAGCCTTGACCTTCTCCTTCTTGTTTTCAGGAGATGTCTGGTAAATCGCAAGAGCGGCAGCCGGAAGACCGAACATCATGAACGGCATCTTACCCTGTCCAAGGAACTGTGTGAACGGACGCAGATCCGCAAGCGGAACCTTATCCACATACTGCAGGAAGATATTCAGACATCCTTCCACACCTTCATACACACCACCAAGAGGTGTTGTTCTGAAGATGGAGTTCAGGACATGATGGAGACCTGTCGGAATGAGCAGTCTTTCCAGGAATCCGAAGATGAAGACACCGACGGAACCCAGAGCGTGAATCACATTACCAAGTCCGTTGATACCAACAGAGATCGGCTCCCAGATCATCGGCATGACAAGACCGATGCCTGCCATCGTAACGATGACAACCAGAGCGACGAATCTCTTACCGCCATAGAAGGAGATTGCGGCAGGGAACTGTACCTTGTGGTATCTGTTATGCAGCCATGCGGTTACCAGACCGGCAATGATACCGGCAGTGGCACCCATGTCGACGGTTTCAACACCCAGGATGTTGGAAATCTTCAGCGCACTGAAATCCATGAATCCGGAATTGATCATCAGACTGCTTGCCACAAGGAAGGAATAGTACCCAAGGAAACCGGCAAATGCGGCAACACCTTTGTCTTCCCTTGCAAGTCCAAGTGCGATGGAAATTGCGAACAGTACCGGCATCAGTGTGAATACGATACCTGATACCTTGTTCAATACCGTCAGTACAAACAGCGGTAATGTGGAAGCCAGGAACGGTACAGCAGCCTGTACCTGAGGCTTCATAAGAGCAGATGATAAACCCAGGACGATACCGCAGGCAGCCAGAGCCGCAATCGGCATCATCAGACTTCTTCCCAGATCGGAGAAGAAGTTCATGATCTTGTTCTTTTTCATATGGTGATACTCCGGTCAGATTCTTATTTGAGTTCAGGCCACATATCACCGTTTGCTTCAATCAGAGCATCCAGAATCTTTCGTGCTTCCTTGGCATCATTGACAAGACGGTTCAGCGTGAATGCTTCAAGTGCCTTCTGATAGGAGTGTTCATAGTATGCATCAACCAGCAGCTTTTCACAGGATACCTGCTGTACAAGCAGACCGAGATAGAACTGACCGATATTGCCGACACTCATCGGACGCGGACCGTTGATACCGAGTTCACATACGACTTCAACCATTGCGTCATCCTGCATGTTTGCGATTACTCCGTTGTTTTCAACGATGAGAATGAATCTTCCCAGTGTGTTGAAGGCAATGGCTTCAGCGACCTTGATCATCATTTCCGCATGTGCATCGGAGATCGCATGGAACTTGTCTCCGAGTTTTCCTTCTCTGATGACATCTTCACATTCTGTGAAAACTCTCTTTTCACGTCCGTCAATGACTTCATCCGCACGTGTATAGTCAGGGTTCAGATGGCTTGCCTTGTATTCCGGATACAGGTAGTAACCGTCATATGTGTTCGGCAGATAATCCGGGAAGTCTTCCAGCATTGTCTGAACAAATCCGTATGTATCCAGCCAGGACTTGTCACGCTGTTCCGCATCCTGCGGGAGGAAGCCCTTTTCCTTAACGATCTGACGTACCTTTGGAAGCAGGTCTTCGCCTGTCTTTCTGTCATAGATGTGTGTAAACCAGCCATAGTGATTCAGACCGAAGTATACCGGATCGAGATCTTCCCAGTTGACACCAAGCAGTCTGCTTGTGGAACGTACAACGTTTTCAGGCTGATCGCAGATATTCAGAATTCTGTTGTCGCCAGGGAATTCTCTTCTCAGGCATTCAGCGACAATCGCAGCAGGATTGGAGTAGTTGAGGATCCAGGCATCCGGAGAGTACTGACGGATCTGATGAATGGCTTTAACCATTGCGACACAGGAACGCAGACCATAGGACATACCGCCGGCACCGCATGTTTCCTGACCGATCTTGCCGAAGCTCAGAGGAATGTGTTCATCCTTCTGACGCATTGCCAGACCGCCCGCTCTCATCTGCATGAAGATGAAGTCCATGTTTTCATACGCTGTCTTTGGATCTGTTGTATATTCAAAGTCCAGTTCCGGATATCTTTCAGCGAACATGATATCGCCATACTGTCCGATCGGCTTCTGTCTTTCCTCATCGATGTCAAATAATACGAGTCTGTTCAGCGGGAATTCTTCCTGCATACGTGCGAATGACTTCAGGAAGCCGAGTGTGTATGTGCTTCCGCCGCCAACGATACATACGTTATACTTTTTCATTTCTTTTCTCCTTAAATCTGTTTTGTATTCTGTAGAACCCAAATCACTTACCGGCCGGATATGTATCTTTGTTTTCTGACAGTGACAATATAAAACACCCTGGATTTTTTGTGAACAGATTGAAGACGTATCGGTTGTGTTCACGCATTATGATATTTATTACATTTTATGTCATTTTTTACATCTGGCTTATTTATGCGGTTTATTGATATTTCTGATATATGTGATTTCCAGGTGTAAGCGTTTATATTTTTCCAGTGTTTCCTGTTGACAGCTGTTGTGTAATATCGTAAAGAGCATAAAAAAACTGCAGTCTTCAGGCTGTCCAGACCTGTTTACTACAGTCAGGCAGGAACCGGTCAAAGATTCGGTTCCATCTTTCAGCGTCAGGAAAGGGGTTTTCGTCCGCTGAAGGAAATGAACGCAACAGTAACAGTCGCAACGGTTACCTGCTGAGCAGTATCACATGAAATGTCTGCAGGTTTCATGTGATCAGGCCGTTGACATCTTTCCTGTTTACAAGTGCATTCTACCAGTTATCTTTTTACAGGCCATGTGCCGTTCATCACAAAATCAATATGACATTTATCACAATCCATCCACACATGAAAAAAGCAGAGAAACAGACTCTGCTTCACTTCTGGTACAGGATCAGACTGATGATTTCCTGTTCCAGCTTGATATTGTTTTCAAGCATGTATTCAATGCACTCTCCGTATTCCGGCATTTCTCTCAGTTTTAACAGCCTGGTTCGATCTGATTCCGTTAATGGTTTCAGACACTTCTCATACAACGGATTCTGAAGATCACATTTTCCCATGTGATACATGTCAAAAGTAACACCAGTCTGTTCACACAGTTTTCTGTGAATCCAGAAACCGCCCGCATCAATATCCCCGAAGTGCATGAATTTCCTGTCCGGATTATCCGCTGCCATCTTCTGTATGAACGCAGTCTGATGCTTTGCGGCAAAACCACCAAGGTACACAAGACACTGTCTGTGATCCATTCTCAGAAAAGGCGTTCTGTTTTCAACCGTCATGATGGTTTCGGATTGCACATGAATGGATTTCAGTGACTCCATGTCCTTCATGGAGACGGAGATCCCGCCGCTCAATCCGGATATGTCCATTGTCTGATGTTCAAACTCCAGGATCACAGGCCCTTTGAGACAGATCTGTTGATCGGTATCGTATACATGAAACCGTTCCAGCAGGTTCTCCTCCTCAAACACCTCTTCATTTCTGCTTTCATAATACTGATACAGAACAGAGAGAATCTGAGATCTGCGCATCGTCTCCAGATACTTGGAATCTCCATAAATCAGAATGGACGCCTCTCTTGTATACAGGAATTCCGTGTTGTTTTCCAGAAAATCCAGGGCTTTGAGAAGATCCTCCTCCTTCTGCTCATCCAGTTGTGCGCTGCTGTGATCAATCATGTATTCCAGCAGTCCAAGATCATAGGACACAAGGTCCCCTTTTCCCTCATACCGTTTCATGACTTCTTTCAGCCGCTGTGCCGCAAATGTTCTGGGTGTGATGCCAAGGGCAGTATCCGCATACTGTTTGAGCTGCTCAATTGTATCGATATTCAGATACAGTTTCTCATAATCACTGCTGAAGGGAAGACAGGTATATGTGATGAATCCTTTCTGACTGAGATTCTCCACTGCCTGATTGACAAGTTCCTTCTCATGCATATCCACATCATAATCCCCATACTTCCGAAGCACCTTTGTGATCGGAAGATCGATTCTGCGGTTGATGAGCAGGTCCTTATGCGTTGAAACACGTCTGTCGTGCTTTTTCAGCAGGGTACTGACAATTCTGACCTCATACCTGTTCATTGAATCTGACAGCTCCCAGGGTCATGTTGCTCTTGTGGATCTTACGTACCGGTATGATCGCATCACACTGTTTTCCGATGGAATCCAGTTTGTTCGGAGGCGCGCAGAAGATCACCTGGAAATGCTGGGAACGGAAGAAATCAAGCATGACCCGGATGTTTTTATCACTCATCTTTTCAAACGGTTCATCGATGAATACAAGCCGTGTGGAATTCTGTCGTGCATTGTAGATAATGGACAGAGCTGCAGAAAGAATGATCGTATATGGAATCTGGGTACCGGCACCGGAATTGTATCCGGCAAGTCTTGACAGTCGGCCGTTGGTAATCTCCTCATTTGTGACGAGCACCTCATAATCCATATAGTTGCGGTAATCCGCATATTCATTCAGTGCCTGATCATTATCGACCGCAATAATCCGGTTGACGACCTCTTTGATTTCCTTCTCCCGTCTTTCCGCTTCCTTCTCATCATAATCCGCAACAGTCGAAAGTATCATCTGATCCTCATGAATCCGGTTTGTCTTCTTCAGATATTCCGCATATTCAAGAATCCTTGCGTAATCACTTGTACCGGTCATCAACTTCACTTCAAACTGATAGGTTGTCGAAAACTGCAGATGTTTCAGCTGACGGTTGATATCACGGATATCCTGCTGGGCATTTTCAATGTTTGTCTTGATTTTCAGAACAAATTCATTCTTGAAAATCTGTTCGTACTTCTTTGTCTGCTCAGCCAGTTTGGCCTTGATTTCCTCCAGGTTGTCCACCTGTAAACGATTCTGCCTTCTGCGGTATACGGCTTCACAATCCAATCCAACAGGCAGTGTCTCATCCACACGTCTTCCGGTATTGTATGCGGTCTGACGGTTGGTAATGGTGCGCTCACATGCATTCCTGTCGGATATGATACGATCGTACGAAACCGGAAGAATCACATCACCGGTCTTTCTTGTACCGGCAGCGAAACCATCGTATTCCTCTTTTGCCTCTTTCACTTCCAGCGGGTGGGTATCCGTAAGCTCATCCAGTTTCTTCTGTTTTTCAGACAATACACCTTCTTTTTCACTGATCTCTTTTTCCAGTACATCGCTTTCCGTCTTCAGCTTCTGTTCCTGAGCCATTTTGTCATTGATCAGTGTTCCAAGAGCCTTGAGTCTTTCCTCCAGCATTCCGATCCGTTCCGAAAGCAGGAAATATTCACTGTTGTTTTTCAGAGCCTCATCCAGCTGGTGAATTCTGTCTTTGCACTCCCGGATTTCCAGTCTGTTTTCCCTTCGTTTCTGCGGGATATCCAGATCATATTCCTTCTGTACAAGTGCAGTCATCGTCTCTGCTCTTCTGTGTTTCAGATCCAGATCATTCTTTATGATCAGAAGTTCCTTTTCCTGTTTTTCCAGCTCTTTTCTTTCCTTCTGTGCTCTGTCAAGATTCAGTGCAATCGCATCCTGACCAAGACAATAGGACTTGAGTTTTCTGAAATTCAGAAAGGATACGGACATGTTTCTTGAAATCTTGCCTTCTTTGGAGATGGCATTTTCATACTCCGGCACCTGATCCAGATCCACCGCATGAATTCTTCCCAGCCAGTAGGTAAAGTATTTCCTTGCGGTCTCATTGCGGATTTCAAGCTGATGAAGAAGGGAATCCTCTACAACTTCAAACTGATCTCTTCTGTTCAACAGCTTTGTATTGACCAGTTCAACATACCTGTATCTGGAGTCATTCATCACCTGGTTGGCAATATCAAAATACTGCGGCTCCACAAGAATACTGTAGCGGTGAATGCCGAGGAATGTTTCAATGGAATTCCGCCATGCCTCATCTTTGACTTCCAGAACATAGGATGCGGAGAATCTTGCCTCGGAAGGAATCTGCATCTCTTTGAATTTCTGATTGATTTCATTCATCAGTCCAAGCTGATCCGTGACTCTGCTGTAATCCGGCAGATTCCTCTGACATGTGCGGATGACCTCATCCACACGGTTCATCTCATCCTGTACCTCACGAAGTGCGTGTTCGTTATCATACACCTGGCGGTTGAGATCTTTCGTGTGATCCGCCAGTGTTGAACGGAACGCGGAAAGTTCCGTATTTCTTACCGAAGCGGTAACCGACACATCACAGAGATCCGGCATCTTCATCTCACTGCCGATCTGTTCCAGATACTCCTGAATACGTTCTGAAAGAACTCTGAGATTCTCCGCCTTCTCATCGATTTCCTTCCCGCGGATCTGTAACATCTGCAGTTTTTCCTTTTCATCCTGCAGTGCCCTGGTTCCATCCATACGGTCCATCTGCCTGTTGGCATTCCGCAGTTCAATTTCCTTTTCTTCCTTCTCCCTGATTTCCTGTTTGAGAAGTTCTGTGATTCTGCGGATCTCAAAGAGGTTATTCTGCAGTTTCTGCCGGTTGGTTTCAATCATCTTCTGTGCATTCCGCACATCCCTGTACAGACGTTTTGCGTCCTCCTTGGTCAGTCTGAAACACAGTTTTCCGTATTCTGTGAATGCATCGAGAATTTCCGTCAACTGCATGATCTCATTTTCAATGCTTTCAAATGTCTTTGTGATGTCATCGATACTGAGTTTGGCATCTTTCAGTTTATTCAGATTGATGCTTTTTTCCTCAAGAACAGAGTCCTTGATGAACTGCTGGATTTTGGCTTCCGGATTATAGGTCATGATGTTCTTCAGTTTTCTCTGATATTTACTGATTCCATCCTGTTGAAGCTTCAGACCGGTCATATTCATGAATTTGACAATACCATTGGTTTTATTCATCAGTTCCACTCTGTTTTTCTCACGGAACTGCTTTGCGCTGAGCACAATTCTTTTCCCATCCTTCTCATTGAAGAATGAGACGTCCTTCAATGTCTTACGATCCAGTGCATACCAGTAATGGTCTACACTGTCACTTGAATTTGTCTCAATCACAACACCCAGCACAAAATCACGGTTGACCAGTTCATTGTGGTATTCCAAAGCAATATGCGTATACACATTCGGATACACCGATGCGGGTCTTGCGTATTTTCTGGAATCCGGGTCAATCAGGCATCTGGTATACGAAGCCAGTGTACGTTTTCCGGTACCTACCCTTGTGGCACTGGTTGCCTTGTTGAAATCGGTATCGCCGGTAAAAGCATATTTGATGGCGTCAAGGATTGTGGATTTACCGCATTCATTTTCACCGGTGATCAGAGAAAGACCGGAACCGATCGGAATGGTCTTATCCACAAAACCATACCAGTTAAGCAGATATGCATTTGTCATCAGTATCTGATTCATTCCGTCTCCTCCATTTCCTCATCCTCTGTTTCCATTTCCTTCAGGCTGGAACACATCTCTTTCACAACCGCCTGAAACTGCTCATGGTTCATCGCAAACTGCAGGGTCGGATACAGTTTTACAACCGTGGTCTCACTGATTTCCGACTCGTTGAAGTTGATCAGACTGTAGCGTTTGAATGTACGCATGGCATTTTTCATCTCATTTGGAGACATGGCAATACCGTACTGTTTCTGCATATCCACAATATCTCCATATTCCACATACGTCTCTTCCGCTTTTCCGAATCTCTCCAGAAACAGCATCCACAGCACCAGTAACGTCAGTACCTCATTGTTTGAGAAACTGACATGGTTGATTCTCTTTAAGCCAACCGTATCCATATCATCTTCGTTCTGTATGAGCATCGCATATCCGAACTCATCATCCACGACAATGTCATAGCCCATCATCTTCAGATAATCTGAAACATCCACACGGTTGGAGGAATAGGTCAGATAGTCATACAGTACAGGTTCTCTGTCTTTGACGATAAATGTTGTATCCAGCAGTTTCCGGATACAGCGCTTGAATTTCATCAGTTCGTCATCTTTCAGTTTTCCCAGGAAATCATAATCCGTCATCTGTCTTTTCTCCTTACTGTGATCTCGGTCATTTCACCAACCGGTATTGTTTCATAGTGTTCCTCACTGTCCGCTTCGTAATTGAATTCCTCCTGCTGGGAATAGATGAATGCGGATACGAACATGAGTGCTTCCTCTTTGGTCATGATATTGCGGCTCTTTACAAACGGCAGCTGTGTTGTTTCAAACAGCCGGTCAAAGTAGTCATTGGTTCTCTCCAGAGAATACGGATTCCTTGAAGCTTCCATCAGCTCCAGAGTCACCATATCCTTTTCCTCTTCACTCAGATCCTCAATGTCAATCACATTCTCAACATCGCCGATCTGTCTCTTTTTCTTCTGATAGGACTTCCTTGAAATGTATTTCTGTGAATCGATTTCAATGCAGGATCGGATCTGTTCAATCCGTTTCTCTTTTTCGATTGGATCGCTTTCCTTCAGCTTTGTCAGAATCTCATCGATAGAAGAAGGCAGGTTATACCCATTGGATGTCAGAAGTCTGATTTTCAGATTTGCCAGCTGGTAGTATTTATTGATGCGGGAATCGATGGCTTCCATCTGATCCGGATATTCCACCGTGATGTAGTAATACATCTCATCAATGTACTGTTTGAGCAGATCTCCTGTCTCACTCTCTTCCGCTTCCTGCCTCTGACAGTATTCCGCAACCGCCTTGTCAAACAGCTCATCATTTCTGAATCTGCGAAGATTGTCCGCAATACCCTTTAACAGTGACGGAATCATGCCCTTGTTTTTCATATAGAAGTAGTCATTGAAAAACTTCTCAAGGAAGGCATCCGCAAGCAGATAATTGCCCATACCGGAAAGATCGCTGATCTCCGTAATCTGTGTCAGAATGATGGAAATGCTGTCTTTGAGGTCAAGCACCTCGTTTTTGAGTTCCGCCTCATCCTCCATCAACGGTACAAGTACCGATGAATACGGACGATCCCTGCGGACAGAGTTTTTGCGGTAGGTTCCCTGCAGGATCTCATACATGGACAGAATTCTGTTGGAGATGGCCGCATCACTTTTACGGTTGGACATGCGGTTGAGAAAATCAATGACTCTGCGGCAGTTGGATGTGATGTTTGTAATGTATTCCCCGTTTCTGCCCAGTTCCGGTTTCGACAGCCATCCGCAGTTTCTGAACTTGCGGATGATCTTCAGAGAATCACGTTCATCATATTCCTCCTCATCCGCTTCACTTTCCACATGGTAACGCTGGTTGGCCAGATAGATGTCCAGTGTGTTGCGCACTTCCGTTTCATACAGCACCGGTACGGTTTTGGAATACTCAATCAGCTCGGTGATACAGGCAAAATAAATCCGCTTATTTACACCGGTCAGAGGATTGAAGAATTTCTCATTATGCAGTGTCTCAAAAATATCCATTCAAATATCTCCCGTCAGAATAATAACATAATCATATAACACAAACCGCTTATTTATCCATCGAAACAGAAAACTGCGCATCATTGCCATACGCAGTTTATGACTTACAGTGTGCCTGTGATATACCGTGCGACATAGACGCCGCTGGCAGAGGCATGGGACAGGGAATGCGTAATTCCGGATCCGTCTCCGATGATAAACAGACCGTCATGTTTTGTCATCAGATTATGATCCA
Source organism: Bulleidia sp. (assembly GCA_051873755.1). GTDB lineage: Bacteria > Bacillota_I > Bacilli_A > Erysipelotrichales > Erysipelotrichaceae > Bulleidia. Next base: position 24,095 of record JBJEFE010000082.1, read on the forward strand.
CTTCCACCTGCATGTTGTAGAATTTGACCTCCACGCCATACAGAAGTGTGTCGTCATTTGCCGTACCCGGTGCGATCTTGTCCAGGGCATGAATCATTTCAATGATCGAGTCAAGAATCCGCTTTGGAAGTACCAGGGAAAGATCACCCGGCGTAGCGTTCAGTGTCGGTCTGACAATGCCTTCCGCCATCCGTTTCGGGGTGGAACGTCTTCCTCTTTCCAGGTCTCCGAATCTCTGCACAATAACACCACCGCCAAGCATGTTGGAAAGTCTGGCAATGGATTCACCATAGCCGTTGGAATCCTTGAACGGTTCCGAGAAATTCTTTGACACAAGCAGTGCAAAGTTGGTGTTTTCGGTACGCAATGCCGGATCCTCATAGGAATGACCGTTAACGGTAATAATGCCGTTGGTGTTCTCGTTAACGACAATCCCATACGGGTTCATACAGAATGTACGGACATTGTCCTCCCACTTTTCCGTACGGTACACAATCTTGGATTCATACAGTTCATCCGTGATATCGGAGAAAATCACAGCCGGCAGTTCCACACGAACACCGATATCCACTCTGGATGAGGATGTCGGAATATCCAGATTCTGACATACCTTTTCCATCCATTTGGATCCGGAACGTCCCACCGAAACAATCAGTTTATCGCATGTATCCTTCTGATCCCCGAAAGAAACCGCATATCCCGTTTCTGTCTTTTCAATCTCATCCACATAGGTGTCAAAGTGAATGGTGATATGATCCTTCAGCTCATTGTACAGTTTCTCCAATACAATGTAGTTGACATCCGTTCCAAGATGTCTGACCTGTGCATCCAGGAGTTTCAGCTTATTGATCATACAGATCTTTTTGAGTTTTGTACCGGCAGTGGAATATTTCCGGCAGTTCTGACCACCGTGTTCCATATTGATGGCATCCACGTAATTCATCAGTTCCAGTGCTCTTTCGTAACCGATGTACTCATACAGCGTTCCACCGAAGTCATTGGTGATATTATACTTGCCGTCAGAGAACGCTCCGGCACCTCCAAATCCGTTCATGATGGAACATGACTTACAGTTGATACAGGTCTTAACCTTCTTTCCGTCAATCGGACACTTTCTGTGATCCAGAGAATGACCGCTGTCATACAGACAGATTTTCAGATCCGGTGCCTGTTTGACAAGTTCGTACGCAGAGTAAATCCCACCGGGTCCTGCACCGATAATTGCGACATCATAATGCATATTGATATTTCCTTCCTTCTTATTTATAAGAGAGATATGTATCCTTCTCAATTATACTATGGAAACCGATTGGAAAGGATGTGAAAAAATCATACATGCCTGTGATATGATGACATCACGGATATTCATGTAAAAGGAGAATACAGAATGCTCAAAAAGATCCCCGATATCATCCTGGTCATCATCACCCTCATCCTGGCAGTCATCTCATGGTTTCTTCTTCCTGACACCCCTGCCGTGCAGATCGGTGTAGACGGTCAGATAACCAACACCATGCCGAAACTGTCTGCGATTGCCCTGCCGGTTGTCATATCCTTTTCCGGTACCGTCATCCATCTGATCGGGAAACAGTCCCGATCAAAAGGGTATGCCCTTTCTTTGATTGGCATTGTCGTTCTCATCGTCACTCTTTTCTTCAACCGTTAAAAAACATGGGTGGTCTCACCCATCCATGTTCTGCTTTCTGTCAACTGACATAACAGCTGTTCATCTTTTATTATATAGGCAAGAATACCCCGTCTGTAATCTCTGATTCAGGCGGGGAT
>JBJEFE010000083.1:0-72282 GCA_051873755.1 Bulleidia sp.
CGTAAAGCTCTTTTCTTTTTATGGAACAGATTTCTGTGTTGCGAAAACTGGAAATTTCATCAATTTTTCAATCTGTCGTGCATAATGGTAGTGTACATCGTAAATATCACGAAATTTCCTTCTTTATTTGTGAGACCGTTTTCATACGGCCTTTTTTTATTTTTGGAAAAGGCGTACAATAGGATCAACGAACTTTAGAAAGACTAATGAATATATGAACAGACTGGTATTTATTTTATTAGAACAGATCAACCACGAAGCACCTGATTCAGTAGATTATATTATTGCGTTTCATATATTACGTTATCTGAGTGTCATACGCGGGATCAGTATTCAGAATCTGGCGGATGCCTGTATGGTGTCCAAATCCACAATCTCCAGATTCTGTCGTAAGATCGGGTATGAGGATTACAATGAGCTGATGGAGGAACTGAACTACTCCAGTGATCACTGGCATGATATTCTCATGAATCCACGCCGCCGCGGCAACAGTGAGGAATACCTGCTTGAGATTTCACAGGTTGTTACGGAACTGCACAGAACCATGGATTATGCCAAGGTACATGAACTGGCAAAGGATATCGCCACCCATTCCAAGGTATATGTCATGGGAAGTATGCAGGCATATCTGCCGGCATTGCAGCTGCAGGAGGAATTGTGTCTGGCCGGCAAGGTCATTCTTGCTCCGGCAATCTATTCCCTGCAGATTGAAGCCGTTCTACATGCCAATGATGATGATCTTTTCATTATTTTCTCCAACAGTGGCAGGTTCTTTGACCGGATCTTTGTCAATCGTGAAAACCGCAATGTGCTGCGTGTACCGAAGATCTGGATGATTACCGGTAATACGGAGATGAAAGAGGATGCGATGTTTGACCGCATCATGTACATTCCAAACAACATGCATTTTGAAGACCACCCTTTAAAGTTCATTTTAACTGCGAATATCATCACACTCGCATATGAAGAGTATATAGAAAAGCATCCTTATTATGAGAATTCCAAATAAGGATTTTCTTTTCGAAGGAGAATTTGTCTTATGATCAGATGGGGAATCATCGGTGCAGGCAGAATTGCAAAACGGTTTGCGGCTGCCCTGCAGTCCCAGCCCGACAGCACACTGTATGCGATCAGCTGCCGCACACAGGAAAAAGCGGATGCGTTCGCAAAGGCATACGGAAATCCGAAGGCGTATGCCGGTTTTGAACACATCGTCAATGATCCGGACGTGGATGCGGTATATATTGCCACACCGCATGCACATCATCTGGAATGGATCCTTGCCTGCCTGAAAGAAGGAAAACCGGTACTGTGTGAAAAGCCGCTGTGCCTGAATGCATCGGAAGTACAGCGCGTCATTGAGGTACAGAAGGAAACAGGGGTTCTGTGCATGGAAGCTCTGAAAACAAGGTTTGTGCCGCTGTATGAAAAAATCAGAGAGATTGTGACGGAAGGTGTCATCGGTGAAGTCACATGCATAAAGACCTGCCTCTGTTCGCTGGCGGATCTTTCACGAAAGGATCTGTACTACACCAATCCAAACGGTGGTGGTGCCCTGCTGGATGAAGGTATCTACAATGCCGGATGGATTGAACAGTATGGGGGAACAGGATGGAAGCTACAGGATCTCAAGGCTGTATGCCGGGATGGTATTGATGTATATACGGAAGCACACCTGTGTAATGCTCACTGCACTGCCGTACTGGAATGTGCATTTGACAGAAAAAAGGAAAAGACAGCCGTCATTACCGGCACAAAGGGCAGAATTGTCATTCCGGATTTCCACCGGCCGGTAAAAGCGGAAGTACAGTCCGTCAACGAAACAGGGTACACCATTGAGGCACCGTATATCGTGGATGACATGTACGGGCAGATTGATCATTTTGTGAAACTGATGCAGGAGGGAAAACAGGAAAGTGACGTTGTACCGCTGTCGGTTTCCCTGCACTGTGCACAGCTTCTGGATACGATCGCTGCAGGAACTGTTATGGATGCCCAGGCTGTGTCTTTGCTTGAAACGCAGGAGGAACTCCTGCAGTATGATGCCTTTGACTCTCAGGATGCCCTGAAACTGGCACAGCAGATTATTGCATTACAGAAGAATTACGACCGGAATATTGCTTTGAGCATCTTTGATGAGAAAACCGGCCTGGAAGTGATCCGGATCATGCAGGCGGGAACGGGTGAACGCAACCTTGGATTCATGCATGGCAAACGGAACAGTGCACTTGCCTGCGGGCATTCCAGCCTGTATGCCGGTGTCAGGGATCTTGCGGAAAAGAAGGAACGGAAGTTTGATGAGAATCACTGTCCGACAGGCGGTGCATTTCCGATCCGTGTCAAAGGGGAATGGACACATACGATTGTTGTCTCCGGCCTGCATGAGGGAAGAGACCATGAAATCATCGTGCGTGCACTGTGTGCAATGCTGAAGAAACAGGTGGATGACTATCCATATATGCTGGTGTGATCATGTTGAACGGTGTTGTGTTTGATTTTAACGGAACACTGTTTTTTGACAGTGAATATCATCTGAAGGCTTTTGATGCTCTGAAGATGGAGATATGCGGAGAACACATGGACATGCGGGAAATGGAACAGACATGTGCCGGTGTCCCGAATGTGGAGATCTTCCGCAGGTTATCGAATGGAAAACTGAGCCGGAAGGAATGTGAACTGTATTCCATCCGTAAAGAACAGATGTACCGGGATCTTGTCATTCAGACAGAAGGAGGACCGCATCTGTGCGATGGAGCAGTGGAGCTGTTTGACTATCTGCTGGACAACCGGATTCCATTTACGATTGCCAGTGCCTCCATTAAGGAAAACATTGATTTCTTTGTGGAGACATTCCATCTGGACTGGTGGATCAACCCGGATGAGATCATCTATGATAACGGCAGATATTCCGATAAGACAGAGATGTTCATCGAGGCGTTCTTCCAGCTTGGTGCTCTGGACCATACACTGGTACTTGAGGATTCCGCTTCCGGTATCCGCTGTGCCGATGCGGCAGGGGCGAAGCTGATTGTGATTGACAATCCTGCTTTGCAGAAGGTGTATGACAGTACGGATGCGATCATCGCAAGGGTACAGAACATGCGGGAGGCCTTCCCGTTTGTCGAAAACATGGTTCTGACAGGAATGTATGATTAGGGCATGGGAATCACCATGCCTTTTTTACGTATAAAAAAACCGGGAAACAATCCCGGTTGAAGCCAATCAGATGAAAATGTATTTGAGTACGAACAGTACTGCAAGCACATACATCAGCTTGGATACATTCTGTGTTCTGCCAGTCAGAACATGGAGAATGACATATGTGACGACACCGAATGCGATACCATCGGAGATGCTGTAGGCTAGACCCATCATGAAGATGCACATGAAACAAGGTACTGCTTCAATCATGTCGCTCCAGTCAATCTCACCGACCTGCTGAATCATCAGGAAACCGACAACGATCAGAGCCGGTGCTGTCGCAAAGGACGGCACCGTCAGGAATAACGGTGACAGGAACAGAGAGACAAGGAACAGAATTCCAACCGTTACGGATGTCAGACCTGTACGTCCGCCTTCCGCAATACCGGAGGAGGACTCAACGAATGTTGTGATTGTGGAAGTACCAAGGCAGGCACCGAGTGTTGTACCGACAGCGTCCGCAAGCAGTACACCCTTGATTCCAGGCAGCTTGCCTTCCTCATCCAGCATGTTTGCCTTGGATGCACAGCCGATGACCGTTCCCAGTGTATCGAAGATATCAACGAACAGGAATGCAAACATCATGACAACAAAATCCAGGAAATGCTGTGTGATGAAGCTGAAGTCAAACTTCAGGAATGTGGAAGAGATGGACTGCGGCATGGAGAAGAAAGCAGTCGGAATCACAGAGAAATATGTTGTGTTGTCCGGTACATAAATTCCTGCCAGCTGGCATACAATGCCAAGCAGCCATGTGATGAGAATGCCATACAGCATGTATCCCTTGACACCTTTGATTAACATGAATACCGTGATCAGTACACCGATCAGTGTCAGAAGGGCACAGATACCGGATGTGCTGAATGTGCCGGCCTTTAATGAACCGGAGAAGGAAAACAGTTCCACAAGGGTTGCACCGCCGACAATGATGCCGGCATTCTGCAGACCGATGAATGTGATGAAGAAACCGATACCGACGGAAACAGCGATTTTCAGCTGTTTTGGAATGGAGTTGAAGATTGCCTCACGGATGTTTGTGACGGACATCACAATGAAGATCAGACCTTCGATGAATACCGCGGTTAATGCGACGTGCCAGTCATATCCCATGGATCCGCAGATTGTATATGCGAAGTACGCATTCAATCCCAGTCCTGCAGATAATGCGAATGGTGTGTTTGAGAAAGCAGCCATTGCGAAGCAGGCAATTGCGGAAGCGACTGCAGTGGCAGTCAGGATCGCACCTGCATCCATACCGGATGCGCTCAGGATTGCCGGATTCAGAGCCAGGATGTAAACCATGGTCATGAATGTTGTAAGTCCGGCCATCAGTTCTGTACGGACATTTGTGCCGTGATCAGAGAGCTTGAAAAGCTTTTCTAACATAAAAATCCCCTTTTCCGCTTACCACATTGTCAGGTTGACAATTGGAAGACGGTGAACATGATACCACACTTTTGTAAAATATCGTGTTTTTTGTGGAATATATGTCATATTTCAGACAGAAAAAGGAACTCATGACATGCATGAATTCCCTGATGTGATTACTGTACGGATGTCTGAGGGCTTGGTTTCTGTTCCGGAACTGGAATGACAGCGTGTTCGGTTACGACCCTGACTCTGTCAGCGGAGATCTGATATGTGTCCGGAATCACACCGCCAAGATTTTCCGTGATGTACTTCTCCAGCAGCTCGACATCCATCATGCCGTTGTTGTTCAGTACCCTGCCTTTGCTTACCATCGTATAGCCGTCACCCTGGCTCAGCAGGAAGAAACTCTGGGAGGCAACACTGTATCTGCGTGTCAGATCCAGCGGTTCATACTTACCTGTACTGCTGTTGAGAACCTGAATGTCGGATACTCTTTTTGTGCCGGTACCGACGCTGACAAAGTTGCCGCGGTCATCGGAAACACAAGGGGAGTCAACCGTGACATCCATTGTATATGTCAGACCTGAAACATGCATGAAGCCGCCGTTTTCCTCAGGATACTTTCTGACAGAGAATTCCAGAATATCCGCAATGGTCTGTCCATCCAGTTCCAGTACGGCAACCTCATTGCCAAACGGGAATACGGTAAAGATATCGTTGTATGTGATCGTTCCTGCGGAAATGCCTGCACGGATACCGCCGCCGTTCATCAGACCGATGTCCGAACCCGTCACAAGGCGGTATGCGTCTGCACACAGGTCACCGAGGTTTGTTTCGGTTGTACGGATGATCCGCTTTCCTTCCGTATCATTGATCACCAGATCAAACGGTGTTTCCGCAATTTCACGGTTTCCAAGGGTGCTGTATTCACTCTTCATCTGTTCGATTTTCGATGCAATTGCCGCATCGGTATCTGTCAGAGTGTTTGTGTCAATCAGTTCTGTTGTGATCGTTCCGTCTGTTCCGATTGTCATCTGACCGATATTGGCAAGCTTTGTACCGGTGGATGTACAGGTGACCATATTACCATCGGCATCTTTCATCTTTGTTCCCGGATCCACCGTATGGGAGTGACCATCAATCACGGCGTCAAAGCCTGTTGTATGGGCAATCAGATTCTGTACACTGTATGGATCTTCCGGGCTGTCCTCTCCCAGGTGTGTAAGACCAATGACATAGTCAACATCATCCGGAAGCCCGTCGATGGTGTTCTGTACGGTCTGATACAGATCATCTTCATGGAAGGTGTAGATATAGTTTCCTTCGGAATCCTTGAACTGATCCGGGGAGGCGGAAGAGAGGGTATATGGCGTAGTGACACCGATATAGGCAATCTTGGTATTGTCATAGTCCTTGACAATATAAGGCGCAAATTCCGGTTCAGTTTCTGTCTTCAATCCGAAGTTGGAACTTGTGAGATCACAATTCAGCATCCCGGCAAGTTCTCTTAAGCGTGGAAGCCTGTAATCAAACTCATGGTTACCCGGTGTGACGGCGTCATAGCCGACCATATTCATCAGATCAATGATATAACTGCCCTGAGAGAAGGAACCAAGGCTGCCGCCCTGTATAAAGTCTCCGGCAGATACGACACCGACCTGCTTTCCGGAATCAGCGATGGCTGTTTTCAGTGCCTTGATTTTGGCATAACCATCCACATTGCAGTGTACATCGTTTTCGTAAAGAATCACGATGTCGGTTGACGGCGGATTCTGCGCATTGATCGGTGAGAATACGAACAGAAGCGCAGATGCCGTCAGAAATGATAAGAATTTCTTTCTCATATCATATATGTGTCCTTTCTGAAATCATCATATCATCTGTCCGTGTTTCTGTATGTCCTGTCTGTGTTATATGTGGATCAAATACATGAGAAACAGATTGAAATGTAAACGGTTACTGAAAAGGGCGGGTAAAACAGGTCATACTTAAAAAAGAGGCCTGTAACCTCTTTGTTAAAGTACATGTTTTCGATAGAGAAGATATCCGCAAAGATCCGCAAGAATCCATCCGATCGGAATGGAAGTCCAGATTGCCAGAACACCAAATGAAGTATGCGGTGCCAGCGTATAGGACAGGACAACCCGTGTGCCAAGAGATATGATTGTCAACAGTAATGAGATCTGTGGTCTGTTCACGGCCCTGAAATAGCCATACCAGAGAAACAGAATTCCGATACCGACATACATCGCACCTTCAATTCTGAGGTACTTTGCGCCTTCCATGATGACATTCACTTCACTGCTGTTGACAAAGATTCCCATCAGATTTTCCGCCGACAGAAAGATGAAAACCGAAATCAGACAACAGAACAGAGCGGATAATACAAATGCAGTCTTCGTACCTTTGCGGATTCTGTCTTTCTTTCCTGCACCATAGTTCTGTGAAATAAACAGGGAATAGGCATTTCCGAATTCCTGGGCAGGCATATACGCAATGGTATCGATTTTGACCGCTGCCGCAAAAGCTGCCATGATCACTGTTCCAAAGCTGTTGACAAGCCCCTGAATCATCAGAATACCGAAGTTCATGACGGACTGCTGGATTGCTGTACTGACATCATTGATAATGATCCGTTTCATCCGGCATCCATCCAATTTCAGATCATGTTTTGTAAAATGCAGGATTTCAAGTTTCCGCCAGGCATGGATCATGATCCCGAAAGCGGACATTCCCTGGGCAATGACGGTAGCCCACGCCGCACCGGCAACACCCATGTGCAGTCCCGCCACAAACCAGAGATCCAGGATGATATTGGCGATAGAAGAGACCGCAAGATACAACAGAGGTACCATGGAATTTCCAAAAGAGCGGAACAGATAGGAAAAGAAGTTGTACAGGAATACAAACCCCATGCCCGCAAAGATGACGGAAACATATTCCCTCATCATTCCCATCAGTTCAGCCGGCGTCTGTAATACAAGCAGAATTCCATTCATGCAGGGATAGATGATCATACACATGATCGCAGTCACGGATGCGATCAGTACAAACGAATGCATGATATCCTTCTTCAATAACCTATCGTTTCCTTCCCCATTGTCCTGTGAGAATAACGCGCCGCTTCCCATACATAATCCGATGATCACCGATGTCAGAAATACCATCAGTGTATATGCGGATCCAACAGCTGCCAGAGCATCAGATCCAATCAGCCTGCCCACGATCAGTGTATCCGCCAGGTTGTATACCTGCTGTAACAGATTTCCCGCAATCATCGGCAGCGCAAACAGAATCAGCCCTCTGACAATGGATCCTTCTGTCATATTTCGATTGCTCATACTTTTTTTATCCATACGTATTGTCTATTATTGCCATGAAACCTGAAATGTCAAGGCCGCAACGGCTGGTTGACACTCTGCAAACACAACATGGTAGTGCCGAAAACGGAATTCCTGTATGATAAACATGTCAGAGAAATGAGGAAATGATGATGAATCTTGCGGAAAGAATTACAGATGAAAGAAAGAAGAGAGGATGGTCACAGGAGGAACTGGCATACCGACTTGGTGTGTCCCGTCAGGCGGTATCGAAGTGGGAAATGAACCAGTCCACACCGGACCTGGAAAGAATCATTCAGATGTCGGAACTGTTTGAAGTCACAACCGACTGGCTGTTAAAAGGAGAAACCCTTGCGACACAGGAACAGGAATATGAGGAACCTGCGCATATGACACAACTGAGAATTCTGACAAGGGAAGAGGCAATGGATTTTCTGAATATCCGAAGCCTCAAGGCAAAGAAGATTGCCAATGCGGTGATGTTGTGTGTGCTATCACCGGCTGCACTGATCGTTCTGACAGGTATGGCAGGCACAGGACGTTCCTACCTGCGGGAACAGACGGCAGTGCTGTCTGGAATGATCATTCTATTTGCATGTGTTGCCGGCGCGGTATACATGTTTATGACATCCGGCCTGAAAGAAGTACCGTACCGTTTCATGGAAAAGGAACCGTTTGAGCTTGAAAAAGGCTGTATGGAAAGAATCATGGAGAGAAAAAGCCGATACATGGTGGAATACCAGAAAGGGATATCCATGGGTGTTGTGCTCTGTATTCTTTCCGTCATACCGGTTGTGTGCGCATCGTTTCTGTTTCAGTCTGACTTTGCGGTGACCACAGCGGTCGGAATTCTGTTGGCAGTCGTATCCATCGGTGTCAGACAGATCATCAGTGTAACCATGATCAAAGGAAGCTTTGATGCACTGCTTCAGGAAGAGGACTGCTCGATTGAAAAGAAGGAAAGCAGAAAGCGTGCGGAGCCGATCAGCGGAATCTACTGGTCCGTGGTTACGGCAGGCTATCTGGTATACAGTTTTGTATTCCATCAATGGGGTTCCTCCTGGCTGATCTTTGTGCTGGCAGGTGTGCTGTATGAACCGGTGACTGCACTGGTTGGAAAAATGGACAGACATGAGTGAAAAAAGGATAACGGAGAAATTCTGTTATCCTTTTCAGATCTGTGTATTGAGATTGCGTTTCAGGAAATACCGGTAGTAATCATCCGTGATCTTCTTTTTCTCACGTATTCTGTACGGTACCCGCTGTCCGTCAGAAAGGATGAATGTGTCTTTGACTTCAATGATGTGATCCATGTTGATGAGGTATGCCTTGTGACAGCGGTAGAATCTCTGATCTGTTTTCAAAGACTGTTCAATGGCAGTCAGACTGTTGCTGCAGCGGATTCTTTCATGTGTATCCAGCACGACATATGTCATATGGTCTCTGCTTTCAAAATAGAGGATATGAGAAGATGACACATACCGGATCCCGCCCGGAACCCGAAGTGCAATACGCGGTCCCTCCTGTGTTTTCAACAGACGTTTCAATAATGACTGCAGTTTATCATAGATCACCGGTTTGATCAGATATCCGTCCGCATCCACATCATAGCTTTCCACCGCATAATCCCGTGTTGTCGTACAGAACACAACCGGTCCACTCATTCCAATCCGCCGCAGTCTGGCAGCGGTACGGATGCCGTCAGATCCATCCATCAGAATATCCAACAGATACAGATCAAAACGCTGTCCCTGATCCTCATATGCGGAAATGAGTTCTCTTCCGTTATGAAAAGTGTGTATGGATATGACCGCTCCGGACTCCTGTTCAAAGCGTTTCAACAGGTCCTCCAGTTTCAGAATCTCATCGATGTTGTCATCGCATACTGCAATCCGCCACATTACTGCTCACCTCCCTGTTTTAAAGGAAGGACAGCGGAAAACGTGAATGTGTTCTGATCAGAATCATATTCATAGAATCCATCATACAACCTGACAATGTTTTCCATGGACGCAAGCCCTCTTCCTCGATCCGGCCCTTTTGTTGAGATCAGTTTTCCGTTTTCATCCTTCTGTAATCCGGATGCGCTGTTGACGGAATGAATCATGAACCGGTTCTGTTTCAGTGCTATGGAAGTCTCAATGAAACGATCCGATTCCTTTGGGAGTTCCTGACAGGCTTCCAGTGCATTCTGCCACAGGTTTCCAAGCAGCACCGTCAGATGGGCACGGCTGATGGAAAGAGAAGAGGGAAGAGAGATTGAAAACACGGTGCGGATGCCTTCCTCTTCCGCACGTCCTGCATAATAACCTGCCAGAATATTGACAGCCTGGTTTCTGGTATATACCGGAAGAACCTGATCGGAAAGGATCTTCTCTGACTGAAAGCTGTCCAGATACCGCTGCAGTTCATCGTAGTCATGCATTTCAATCAGTCCCTTCATGACATTGAGATGATATTTGAGGTCATGCCTCTGTTTGCGGATCTGATCGATGTTTTCGGATATCAGCGCATACTGGTTTTCCGCCATGGAAAGCTGGGCATGAAGATACTGTGTCTGCTGTTCATGTTCCTGAACCTCCAGGGCATTGTATATGGAACGGATGACAATGATAATGGTCAGTGCCATCATGGCAATGATGATCATCGAAAGAGGAAGATCCGCAGGACGCTGTGCAATCGGAGTCGGATAGGTGGACACCATGCTCATGACAACATACATGCCAACCACACATGACATCATCAGAAACCATCCTTTCTGAATCAGCTCCAGTGCTCTGCGATACCTGTTTCCGACAAAATAATACAGCACAATACTCCACAGCACCATCGCCGAGCTTCTCAGAACCCAGGTGACTGTAAAATTGCCGTCGAATGCCCACAGGGTAAACAGATAGAAAAAGAAGTCCACCAGTGCAATCGAAACATCCGCAATACAGTAGGTGGTAAAGAAACGCACACCACGGTACTTTGACACAAACCAGAAGAAGATCATGCTTGGCAGTGTTCCGGCAAGCAGAACAAGGGTTGTATTCTTGTTGCAGTCATTCAGACCTGCAGTGATCATGATGAAAGAAGTGGTAAGTGCCGTAAACAGACTGACAGCCCAGATGGACTTTTTTCTGTCAAAGCGGAACTCACTCAGACGCACAAAAAGAATCACCGTGGCGACACTCATGGTTGTTGTATTTACTATCATGCAGATCAGCTTTTCAGTCATGGTACAATTTCTCGATTCTGTTACATTTACAGGCTAAAAATACCATCTGTCATATTGGTGTGTCAACGTGCCGATCTGCGTCTCAGTCGTGGAAAACTGCGGTTTGGTTGATTTGATCCAAATATCCTGTTCATTTTCATACTATTTACTCAGATTAGCGTAAATGAGGGAATCTGTATGCATATATGGAAACGGATAGTGACGGCTTTACTTGCCGTATTGTTGTGTGTTGGAATTGTACCTGTCAATGTCAAAGCGGAACAGATCAGTGAATCGAAACAGGCACAGCTGTATGTTCTGGATCTCAATCCGACCGGTGGAACGATTCTGGAAGGAGATGTTTCAGGGGAATATGAGTCCGGCAGCCACGTTGTACTGCCTGAAGTGACACAGATGGAAAAACCGGGATATGAATTCAGCGGATGGTATGATCATCCGGATTGTACGGGAAATGCATATACGGTATTGAACATTCAGGAGTCCACGGTCCTTTATGCACGATGGATTGAAAGATACTACACCTTTACCATCCCTGACAACATGGAGGTACAGGGAGGAAAACAGACATCCGTTTCCGTACATACCGGTGGTTTCTATGCGGACGACAGAGTTGACCTGTCTGTATCCTCCGGGAATCAGTATCAGCTGATCAACGGCGATGATGCGATTCCATATTCTCTTTCAAAAACAGAACAGGGGGACACCGTTACAGACGGTGTCATCGGAACCTTCCATCAGGATGGGACACAGAACCTTTATGTGCAGGTGGATACGGATGCACAGCCAGTGTATGCCGGAACATATGCGGATACCCTCACATTCCGGTTTGCCTTTCAGGAATCTGCGTACGGTATTACATACATCAGGGACGGCGGTGTTTTCAATGTGGACGCATTTGATGAAAACAGAGTCTATCCAGCCGGTACGAAACTGGATTTCCTGCCGGATATGGTAAAGGAGGATGCAGTATTCATCGGCTGGTGCTATGACAAAAACCGTACGAGGTATGTGCAGGATGACGATTTACTTACCGGAAACATAGCCCTGTATGCTTCCTATCAGGACACAAAGGATCTGGAAGTACACCGCTATGACACGTATGCACGTGCTGTCGTGGAGGCGGGTAAAGCGGATTCCTTTACCGTTTCCGTCTGCGCAGGGAACCAGGCTGAGATCAGTGATGAGATTGTGAAAAACGGGGTGATTGTCAAAAACGTATCATCCATCGAGGAATCGGAACAGTTTGAATACTCAGAGAATGCTACCGGTGCCTATGTGATCAGACCGGAAAACGGCTGGGAAGAAGGCGCGGACTACCGTGTTGTCCTTCAGGATGAACGCCTGTGTTTTACCGGCTATGATCCGACCATTACAGAATATGACATTCAGTTTGAAATGCCGGAAGTCATGAATTTCTCACTGAATGATCAGATCCGTTATATCAGTCGAAACGATATCACCGATCTTGTCGTGAACGGGGAACAGCAGTCAACGATTGATATTGCCGTGATGACAGCAGGTGAAGAAGGCAATGAGACAGGCAGTGATACATCAGGCAGTTTCAGGTATTCCTCTGAACTGAAAGCCGGGGATCAGATCGCGATCTATGAAGGGAATGTGATTCCGACTCTGAATGGGAAAGAAGACACATTCTGCCAACAGGACATCAGCTTCCTTGAGGTTACCGCAGTTGAAGGGGATACGGTGTATTACCGCGGCGCTGCAGTTGAGGATGTCATGGGAACACCGGATACGCTGTATGTCAAAAACAACAATGATATCCAGGAAATCCGGATGGAGGATATGGACAATGCGTATATCCTGCAGATACCGGTTGAAAAACTGACATATGACGGTACCGGTGAACATGATCAGGAACTGGGACTGGATCAGGATACGACTGTCGATGCCGGTGACTTTATCATGTGGGCGGATGAGAATAACGAGGCTGTCATCTATGAGATTCAGACCGTTCAGGTTGAAAACGGCATATATACACTTTCCTGCCTTGCAGAGGATACCGAAAGCATTATGGACTGTATGGACGTCTATCAGAAGGAACCGGTCAGTGGCGAAACCATTCTGGAGGATGTCGATACAGAGCATTTTGAAAAAGACATTGAACAGCAGGCCGTAACAAGCGGGTTTGTGAATGAAGTTGCGGATGAGATTGCCGCAATGACCATGGCAACCGATTCCTACCAGCAGCTTCAGAAGGAAATGAAAGCCGCATTTGGAACAGATGTGACGATGTCGATGGTATCCTCATCCAATATCCTTCTGGAAGCCACAGGCAAAGCGGGAAAAAAGGTTGAGGTGGAACTGACAAAGGTCAGGGCAAACCTCAGTACCAGGCTGGAACATTTTGCCAACGTCAGCGGTGTCAGACTGGCACTGGAACTTGATTTTAAGGTAAAGATTCATGTCAATGACAATGCGGATATCGAAATTCTTGTCACGACAGAATTTGAACAGGAAGTACGGATTGACCTGAGTGTCAAAGGAAAGGCAATCTGGAAATGGAAGTGGATCTTCCCGTATATTGCGGACTATCAGCTGACAGCTTCGGCGGAACTGTATGAATATACAGGGTTTGACTTCAATGCGAACTTCAAGACAAAGGAAGCCGAAGAGGACGATGAAAACAACACGTCCGACAGGAATCTGACAAAGCGTCAGAAGACAGAAAAGTTCTGTACGGAAGCTGCCAAAGAACTGAAAAAACTGATGGATACCGGCACAAAGTACGTAACGGACAATGCGGATATCACGACCCATCTTGAGGACCTGCTGGAAGAGGAACAGATGGATAACGGAAGAGAAATCTCCATCGCAAAGTCTCTTGGTGAACAGTATGCCGCCCTGCTTGAGGATGATGCGGACTGGTGTGAAATCTACAGTAAGAAGATGTGGGGCCATGAA
Source organism: Bulleidia sp. (assembly GCA_051873755.1). Classification (GTDB taxonomy): domain Bacteria; phylum Bacillota_I; class Bacilli_A; order Erysipelotrichales; family Erysipelotrichaceae; genus Bulleidia. The sequence continues at coordinate 14,056 of JBJEFE010000083.1, forward strand.
GTCCGGATTCTTCTGATCTTCGCAGTGGAAATGAAACTGGAGTTTGTGATCTCGGGCATGATGAATGTGACGCTGGGTATCACCTACTGGTATGAGAATGCGAAGAAGTATGTCTATACACTGTCGGTTGCCTCAGGCAAGGTCACCTCAGACACGATTGATCTGGTTGAGGAAAAGTATGAGTTCAGTGCATATGCGGTCGGTACGATCGGAATCCGCGCAGGTGTGAAATTCACTTTTGCGGTAGGTATTTTCACCACAAAACTTGCAAGTGTGGGAATCAGTGCGGAAGTCGGCGGTTATGTGCAGCTGTGGGGCTACCTGTATTACTACTACAGATATTCAGCCTCCAATGGCAGAACCTCCTCAGGTATGGGAAGTCTGTATCTGGAAATCGGTGTATATATTGAAGTGGAATTTGAGGCGCAGGCATTTGCGGGTACGTTTGTGTTCAATCCGACCCTGCTGGATGTACAGTGGCCGTTATATACTGTCGGCTCGATCTACAGTACGCTGGACTTCAGTTACGAACAGAGTGATCTCGAACAGATCATCATGAAAAAGAATGTGACTTCTGCGGTACTGCCGGATGATCTGTTTACGATGAACTGTATCCATATGAAGGAAGGCATGGATGATGAGGAATACTATCAGAGATCCTATCAGCCTGATGAGCATTTCAACATCACAATGACCAACACCGCATTTACATACAACACAAAGACAAATCAGGTCTCCGTCAATCCCGGCTCATCCAGAGAACAGAACGGGGAAATGATCATCACATGGATTCCACAGGAAGGCAGTTTCTTCACAAAACCACTGTCACGCACCATTTCCCTGCATTGGGATCAGTATCGGGATGCCTACTCCATAACCTTTGACAGTAAAGGCGGATCTCTTGTTTCATCCATTGTGGAACCATACAATACACCAGTTCAGGCACCGCAGAATCCAACCAAAGCAGGTTACAGGTTTGCGGGATGGAAAGATGAAAACGGCAGTCCGGTTTCCATACCATCCACAATGCCGGCGGAAGATCTGACACTGTACGCATCATGGGTACCGGATGTCGTATCCGTTACCGTCATGTATTATCTGGAAACGGAAAACGGCAGTTACAGACTCAACAGGATTGAAAAAGACACAGTGATAAACGGCAGTACATATACGGCACCGCTAATATCCTATGCCGGTTATGCACAGCCGGATCAACAGTCACGTGTCATCACAAAGGGTGGAAATACGGTATTCACATATCAATATGCAAGGAATTCCTATACCATGACATTCCTGTCTGAAAATGAGGTCATATCATCCAGATCACAGCGCTATGATACGAGCACATACATTCCAAATCCAATCAGACCGGGATATCAGTTTGCCGGATGGGATCAGACCGTACCGGAAAGAATACCGGCTCAGGATATGACATTCCATGCACTGTGGAAAGCACAATCCTGTGATTATCAGGTCCGCCATTATCTGGAAACAGTCAATGGATGGCAGATTGGGCATGTGGAATACGGAAAAGGCAGCACGGACGCAACAGTTACTGCACAGGCAATGCCGTTTGAGGGATATACACCTGAACAGGATTCTGTCAGCGGAACCGTTAAAGCCGACGGTTCCCTTGTACTGCGCCTGTATTATGAACGGAACCCGTATACGGTAACCCTGATCAATGGGGAACAGCAGGAAACCATTTCTCAAAAACCTGGATTTGTACTGCAGGATCTTCCTGTACCGGAAAAGAAGGGGTATGACTTTACCGGATGGTATGCGGATAAGACATGCACTGTCCAAGCACCTGAAATCATGCCGGAAAACAGTCTGACACTGTATGCCGGATGGAAGGAAGTGTATGTGGAGTATACGGTGGAACACTGGATTGAAGATATCGATGGTGCATCTGTTCTGGAAAGCACAGAGCAGCTTCGTGCACTGCGTGATCATGAGGTGAAACCGGAAGTACGGACCTATACCGGATTGACTTCACCGGAACCTGTGACCGTAACCATCACACAGAATGGTTCCAATGTGATCACATACCGGTATACAAGAAATACGTATGAGATGGTATTCATGGCGGATGATCAGGTGGTTGTAAAACAGCCGTTGAAGTATGGGGCAAAGATGTACATTCCGGAAGCGCCGGAAAAGCCGGGGTATCAGTTTACCCGCTGGGATCCGCAGATCCCGGAAACCGTACCGGATCACGACATGGAATTTACGGCAATCTACACAGCCAACATGTACGGTTATCAGATTCTTCATTATGTGGAAACACTGAACGGATACCAACTGAAGGATGAGGAATCAGGCAGTGCGGAAACAGATACTCTTATTCAGGCACAGGCAAAACAATATGAAGGCTATCTTCCTCCTCAACAGCTTCCATCCGCATCCATCAGACCGGATCAGACAACGGTATTGAACGTGTATTACACACTTCCTGTCTACATTCTTTCCCTGCATGTGAATAATGGCAGTGAGGATCAGATATATGCAAAGAAACGCACATCACCGATCACGGAAATATATACTCCGGCAAGAACAGGATACAGGTTTGAGGGATGGTTTACGGATGATCAGTATGCACAACCGTTTGATATGACACAGACACATACCATGGAATCCGATCTTGACCTGTATGCGAAATGGACCGCTGAGAGTGTACCTGTCACAGTCAGACATTATGTGCAGAACATCTATGATGATGGCTGTGAACTGATGGAACAGGCAGTTGTATACCTCCCATCTGACAGTACATACACACCGGAACGGAAGATGTATGAAGGTACAGACCAACCGGATGAACAGACCATTCAGGTCAGTCCTGACGGCACATCCGTTGTGGAATACAGGTATGATCGAAAAACATATCAGATTATCGTCAACCCGGATAACGGAGAGGAAAGCAGACAGTTTACCGTACGCCATGGCAGTACACTGTCATTGGATCAGCCTGTAAAAGAAGGGTATACCTTCACAGGCTGGGATCACAGTATTCCGGAACACGTCACATCGGATCTGACGTTTACCGCTCTCTATCAGATCATCACCTATACGCTCAAATTCAGGGTTGATGAAAAGATCATACAGGAAACACAATATGCCTATGGTTCAAAAATCTCTTATCCGGCTGTTCCGGTTCGTGAAGGATATACAGGTTCCTGGAATCAGGCAATAACCACAATGCCGGCAGATGATACCACAATCGAAGCTGTGTACACTCCGGTTCTCTACAGCATCACTTATGATCTCAACGGTGGCAGCCCTGACAAAGAACTGATGGATTTCTATCATATCGAAAGTGAAACCATCACACTTCCTTCTGTCATGAAACCGGGATTTACGTTTATCGGATGGAGTGGTACAGGACTGGAATCACCACAACTGAATCCGACTGTCCAGACAGGCTCAACCGGAAACAGAAGCTATCGTGCAGAATTTCAAGAGAATACATACAGAATTGTATTTGAGGCAGGAACAGACGCTTCCGGAACAATGGAACACATGCATCTGACATATACCCAGAGTGCACAGCTGCCTGAAAACGGATTTACGAAGACAGGATATCGGATGATCGGCTGGAGCAGAAAAGCAAATGCGAGCACCCCTGATTTCATCAACAACCAGAATATTTCAGGACTGACAGCGGAAAACGACGGTACAGTCACACTGTATGCGGTATGGAGAATCTACACAACTGAGATCACACTGATTTCCAATCTGGAGGGTGTTGAGGATCGGAAGATGACAGTCGAGTACGGCAGTGAAGAAATCCTGTGGCCATTATCACATCCGGATTATGAATTTGCCGGATACAGTATGGAAAAAGATGGCACTGTTGTCTACAGGATCCACGACATATATCAGAATAACACAGAAGCGGATTCAGAAGTCACACTGTATGGTGTATGGCTGAAGAATCCGGCAGAGAAGAATACTTCGGATGCCAAGCAGAGCCTGGACGGTTCAACAGAGTTTATTGCAGAGAAGTCGACACCTCTGAAAATACACATTGCTTTCGGTCATGATACCGATCATGTCAATAATCAGACGGGATACTCCAGTTATACATTTTCCGTGGATGGCATCAGGAAAGATGCGGTTTCGGCACTTGGAAAGAAGATGATAATGATCACAATGACATCGAAAATGTCATCGTCACCTGGAGAAAAGGAAATCGCCTTTACCCGCAGGATCAACGGAGAATGGCAGACAATGCCTCTGGAAAACGGTCAGACAAGTGTGACGACGACAGGTACGATTAACGGGGATGTGACATATATATGGAGATTCCCAATTGATCCGGATCATGTACCGGATATGATATGTTTTGAGTTCTATGCCGGGATTAGATGGTCTATGGAGAATGTGAATTTCCAGTTCAGTTTTATGTAATAACGGAGGGAGGAATACAATGAAGAAACTATGGGTATATCTGAAATCACTGGGACTGTTTCAGAAAGTGATTGTATTAACAGCAGTGATTGCGATCGGTGGAGCAGGTTTTGCGACAATGATCAGAATGAATTCACAACAGACAGAATCCAATGATCCTCCTTCCGGGAATATTCCGATTGATCCGAATGTGAATCAGGACAATGAAGGACTGCAGACAATGCCCGAAGGGGATGGGATTGCGATCCCGGGATTCAGTATGCTTGTCATCCAGGCAGATCAGAAACAGGCAGCTGTCGACTTTCGAAATCCACAGGAGAATGAGGGAAAGTATTACCTGTCGTATGCAATGTTCATGAAAGACAGCGGAGAACTTCTTGCGGAAACGGATTATGTGCCCGCCGGAAGCAGTATTACGGTCATTACATTAACCCGTGCACTTCCGGCAGGGGAATATGATGTGATCATACGTGTGCAGCCATGTCGAATGGATGGAACACTGACAAACAACGCTGAGATGGAAGTCCATCTTACAGCAGAATCATGAAAAGGGGAGATGATGATGAAAAAGACAACAGAAATGATTGCGGCAGCCGCCATGTTTGCATGCATGGTGACACCGGTTCATGCGGACAATGAGGGAACCGTTACCATTACACATACTGTAAACACCTCATATGTGATTACGATTCCAGCTTCATTTACGATTGCGGATCACAGTGTGTATACTGTAAAAATCGGTGAAAATCCTGTGATCCCATATGGATCAATAATCAAGGTCAGTATTGAAAAGAGTGAAAACGGAACGGCAGATAAACCATTTCAGATGAAGAATGATAAGAATCAGATGATTTCCTATCAGATCAGAAAAGGTGATCAGACAATCGGTAAAAATGGTGTTGTGCTGGAACAGAAAGCAGGAAGAAGTGCGGAAGTCAGTGCGGATCTGACAATTGTTCCGTCGCAGGCAGAGTATTCCGGCACCTATACGGATACAGTGACATTTAAAGTCAGTGTTGTTGAATAAACGGGAAAAGATACGATGAACAGCTGCGGTCATAACAGACTGCGGCTTTTCATATGCCTGAAGAGTGTATCGGAAAGTGTGGAAGCACTGATCAAAAGAGCATATCTCTTTCAGTATTCTGAATTTGGAATACAATGAGTATAGAGAAAGAAGGAAGTCATATCGAACACAGAACAATCAGATTGTGAGAAAGTCATACATCTGAAAAGAGTATGCCGTGATTCAGACGCCACTGATAACAGAACAGATTCGCATCATAAGGAAACAGGAGGTGTAAGTGCGATGAAAAAAGTGTTGATGATTACAGGCTCGTTGAGAGAGAAATCCTTTAACAGACAGCTGGCTGAAAAAGCTTCACAGTTTCTTGAAGGGAAAGCGGAAGTATCATTTCTGGAATACTCTTCCATTCCGTTTATGAACCAGGATATCGAATTCCCGACACCACAGGACATAGAAAGAGTGCGCAGTGAGGCAGAAAGCGCAGATGGTATCTGGTTTTTCACGCCGGAATATAATTCCAGTTATCCGGGCTTACTGAAAAACCTGCTTGACTGGCTTTCCAGACCGGTCAGACCCGGAGCTGCCAGATCTGAAACTGCAGTCTATGGAAAGAAAGCTGCCATCAGTGGTGCAGCAGGAAAATCCGCCGCATCCGGATCACGTGCCAGACTGACAGAACTGCTGAAGTTCATGTCATTGGATCTGATGGAACAGCAGGTTGGTATTTCCATCAGTCCGGAATCATTCCAGACCAATGTTCTGACACTTTCAAAGGAAAGTGAAGAGGCATTACAGAAACAGGCAGAAGCCTTCCTGGAATTTCTCAATCATTAACAGTTACCAAAACAGGAACAGTGTGGATTCTGATCCTGTTTTTGTTATGAATCATACGATCCGTGATTGTGAATGGATGTTATGAAAAAGACCCTGCGTACTACGCAGAGTCCATAAGAATGTCAGATTAATCTTCTCTAGGCTTCATTGTCGGGAATAACAGAACGTCACGGATGGAATCACATCCCGTCATCAACATGACCAGTCGATCAATACCCATACCGATACCGCCGGTCGGAGGCAGGCCGTATTCAAGAGCTTCAACGTAGTCATCATCCATCTCGGCTGCTTCGTCATCACCCTGTGCCTTGGCTTCCAGCTGCTTTTCAAATCTCTGTCTCTGATCGATCGGATCGTTGAGCTCGGAGAAGGCATTGTCCATTTCAATACCCATGATCTCAAGCTCGAAACGTTCCGTGAATCTTGGATCCTTTGGATTCTTTTTCGCAAGAGGGGAGATTTCAATCGGATGTCCGTATACGAATGTCGGCTGTTCAATCTTATCTTCACAGAACTGATCGAAGAACAGGGAAATGATATGACCGACCGTATGCTGGTGCGGTTCCACTTCAACGTTGTGCTTCTTTGCCAGTTCCAGCGCTTCCTCAACACTCATCGGCTGCCAGAAGTCAACACCTGTCACTTCCTTTACCGCATCGACCATGTTCCATCTCTTGTATGGTCCTTTGAGGTCAATCACCTTGCCCATGAATTCAAACTGTGTCTTTCCGAATACTTCCATTGCGACATATTCAAACAGCTGTTCATTCATTTCCATCATGCCTTCCAGATCGGAGTATGCACAATAGGCTTCCATTGTTGTGAATTCCGGATTGTGCTTGAGGTCCATACCTTCATTTCTGAAAATACGTCCGATTTCATATACCCGTTCCAGATCGCCGACAACCAGCCTCTTTAACGGAAGTTCGGTTGCGATACGCAGATAGAAATCCTTGTCCAGAGCGTTGTGGTGTGTTGCGAACGGTCTTGCATTGGCACCACCCAGAATCGGCTGAAGAATCGGTGTTTCGACTTCAATATAACCGTGGTCATCCATCCATCTCTGAATGGCTCTGATGATTCTTGGACGCAGAATGGCAATTTCGCGTGAACGGTCATTCTGAATCAGATCGAGGTATCTTCTTCTGTATCTTTCCTCTTTGTCCTTGAGACCATGATACTTGTCAGGCTGTGGACGCAGTGCCTTACACAGATGTGTGTATTCCTTTGCCAGTACGGAAAGTTCACCTGCGGCTGTACGGATAACCTGACCTTTGACACCGATGATGTCACCCAGGTCGGCGGACTTGAACAGGTTGTAGATGTCATCACCGACAACTCTCTGGTTGACAACGATCTGAATCTTTCCGGAACGGTCAAGAAGGTGAATAAAACCAAGCTTGCCCATTCTTCTCTTTGTCATGATACGGCCGGCAACACTGACTTCATGGTTTTCATTTTCCAGCTCTTCCAGTGTGCTGTTTTCATATGCTGCACGGATATCCGCCGCATGATCGGTCTGATCAAACGCCTGTCCGAACGGATCAATACCCTGCTGGCGCAATGCATTCATCTTGTCGATTCTTGCCTGCATCTGATCGTTTTCCGCAATTTCAGAGATCGAGGATACGACCTGTTCCGCTTTCTGCTTTACCTTTGCCTTCTTATTATCAGCTTCTGCCTGCTTTGCGGCGAGTTCAGGATGCGCTGCCAGGAATGCCTTACGTCTTTCTTCCTTGATCCTGGCCTTTTCTTCTTTTGTGAGTTCTTCTGCCATATGATCTTCTCCTTTTCAATATAAAAGCTCCCATCCATAGGGACGAGAGCCTGTTCGTGGTACCACCCTAATTCACGGCTTGTATGCCGCCTCATTGTGACGTTGTAACGGTTCGACCGGTCGTATGCTCCGGAGCCTTACAAATATTCTATCCGCTCTCCGCTTCCACCACCCGAAGATCGCTGTACCGTATTCGAATATTCTTTCTCTTTCATCGCTGACGGGGTTATTTTAACACGTTTTTGCAGGAGTACAAGTCACAGATATGCATCGATGAAGGAAAGAAATGGTTTTTCCTTCACTTCATCCATGTGTTTTACATACCAGTCATATGCCTGTTTCAATCCCTGTTCCATCGGGATGGTTTCAGGCAGAAGGGTTTCCATGGCACTGACATCCAGCTGATATGCATAGTCGTAAAACGGGAAGTAGGATCTCTGCGGAACAGATGGATCCACACATGTGATTTCCAGTTGTGTTCCGACAGTGTCATAGCACATCCGGATCCACTGTTTTACGGTTATGGTCTTTGGATTACCGACATTGAGGATATGCGCAGACGGATGTGTGTCATGAATGAATTCAATGATTCTGCACAGATCATCGATATGGAAAAACTGCAGTGGAAGAGAACCGTCCTTTGGCATGTGGAATGCTCTGTGTTTCATTGCACAACGGAACACAAATGATTCTCTGTCCACGTTGTTATATGGTCCGTACAGATACGGCGGCCGTATAATCCAGGCATCCGGTATTCTTTCAAGCAGAGCCTTTTCCGCCTCAATCTTGTCTGTACCGTAGTTTCCCCAGAAAGAATTCCTTCCTGTCGGTGTATTTTCCGTAAACGGCTGTTGTTCCGTTTCCGGATATACTGCAGAAGAGCTGATCAGAACATAATCGTCAAAGCTTCCCAGTGCATCGATCAGTGATGTGACATCCTCAGCTGTATAGCCTGTGTCCACAACAAGATCAGAATGAATGTTATTGAGTTCGTCATTGAGCTGATGACGGTCACATTGGATCAGCCTGACACCACTGACCTGTGGTCTTGTATTTCTGTTGAGGACATATACCGTATTTCCTCTCTGTGCGAAATATTCCGCAATACGGCGGCTGACAAAGACGGTACCGCCGGTAACCAGGACTGTTTTCATGTCCTGATGATAACTCAGTTTTCCGGATTCAGTACCCGGCTGATCAGATATCCTTCTCTGACACCGTATTGACTGACGGTGATTTCCTCTGTACTGAATGCCTCACACAGTTCATGCAGGACCATCAGACCCGGAATCAGGGTATTGATACGTTCCGGCTCATGGGAAAGGATGAAATCCGCAGTTTCCTTGTCGTTATGACACAGCTTTGCGTACAGCTCATTCAGTGCCGCTTTTGTAAAGGTGCGGTTGTGTGCACCGTACAGTTTTTCAATGATCCGCAGTACAGCACGGCATGTACCGCCTGTGCATACCATGCGTGGATACGGTACAGGGTCAATCGTGTTGGAAAGGGATCTTTCAATGGCCTGATCTATCCGTTTGCGGGATCCGTTTCCCGGCAGGATCATTTTGACACAGTCTCTGTACAGTTTCAGAGAACCTACCGGAATACTGACGGCCTGCACGATGGCACCATTGTTGAACTCAACAATTTCCGTACTGGCACCACCGATATCCACGAAGATACCGTCTTTGAAATCCGCATGGTGAAGGACACCACGGAAACCGTATTCGGCTTCCTGTGTACCGGAGATCACCTCAATCGGAATTCCCGTACGCTGTGAGATTTCCGCAGAAGCTTCCGCAGTATTTGTGATATTTCGAAGTGAGGCTGTCGCAAATACGGACAGCTGGTCGATCTGCAGAAGCTGCAGTGTATGATGGAATTCATTCAGACATTCCACCGCTCTGTCAATTCCATCCTGCACCAGCAGACCATCCTCCACATAGGAGGCAAGTCTTGCCATCTGTTTTTCACGGAACAGAACCTTGAAGTCCTTTCCTGTGATTTCATAAACAGACAGACGGATGCTGTTGGAACCGACATCGATTAAAGCATATTTCATTGATTATGATCCTTTCTTACCAAACGGGAAATGGAAACGAGGGAACAGATGGTTTGGACGCACCGGCGGCTTTGTTGAGGCAGCGGCTGCGTATGCCTGTTCATAGAAGATTTCCTGGCTGTTGCAGGCCTCCTCATTGTTTCTGACATATTCATAGATTCCCTGTCTGTTCATTTCCCTTGCCTGCACATTATCCTTCAACATTGTTTCAAACATGTCTGTGATCCGATTACGGATATCCGGATCCTTGATGCGGACAGCCGCCTCGACTCTGTGCAGGGTATTTCTTGTCATGAAGTCGGCAGAGGAGATGAACACCTTTTTCCCTGTGCCGCTTCCGAAGATATAGATTCTGGAATGTTCCAGGAAACGTCCGACAATACTGATAATCCGGACATTGTCTGTAAATCCCGGATAGTCCGCCTTCATACAGCAGATGCCGCGCACAACCATATCAATGTGCACACCCGCCTGTGAGGCTTCCATCAGGGCATCGATGATCGCCTTGTCGGTCAGGGAGTTGATCTTGACTCCGATGTATGCAGGTTCATTGTTCTGCGCATGGGTGATCTCATCCTGAATCATGGCCAGGATGGAACTCTGCAGGCATTCCGGAGCCACCAGCAGGTCGTGACATTCCTTTACGGTTTCACCCTTGCATAATGACATGAACACATTGGATACTTCCGTGCAGATCTGTTCATCACATGTCATCAGGGCAAGGTCGGTATACAGTCTTGCGGTTTTCTCGTTGAAGTTGCCGGTACCGATCAGACTGATGTGTTCGATATGGTGATGTTTTCTTCTTGTGATCAGACACAGTTTGGAATGTACCTTGTATCCTTCAAGGCCATAGATAACCTGACATCCGGCTTCCTCCAGACGTCTGGAATTGAGAATATTGTTCTCTTCATCAAAGCGCGCCTTCAGTTCCACAAGCACAAGTACATCCTTGCCGTTTTCCGCCGCATCAATCAGCGCATCGATGATCTTGCTGTGCTGGGCAGCACGGTACAGTGTCATACGGATGGACACGACATCCGGATCCTTTGCGGATTCCTCCAGAAGGGAAAGGAACGGTTTGATGGATTCAAACGGATAGGACAGCAGTCTGTCCTTTTCATGAACCTGATCAAATACCGGTCTTCCCGCATCGTACCAGGCAGGGTTCTGCGGGGAACGTTTCGGGAAAAACAGTGAGGTATTGTTGCGCAGGATATCCTGTACGGTAAACAGGAAATCAAGGCTCAGCGGCGTACCGTCAGGGAATACATGGGATCTGTCCGTGCCGGTATATGTACATAACAGGTCAATGATATCTCCATCGAGATTTCTTGACACCTGCAGACGTACCGGTGAAAGACGCTTCCGTTTCCGTATGATCGTTTCCATGAACTGCCGGTAATCCAGGTCCTCATCATACATACTGTCAGAGTCAATATCCGCATTTCTTGTAATCCGGATCAAAGACTTGGCAACACAGCGGAATCCGGAGAAGATCCGGCTGATGTAATGCAGGATCAGATCCTCGCATAACACAAAGCCTCCGTCCAGCGGAATCAGACGCGGGAATACCTGTGAACGGCACGGTACAATACCAATGCGTTCTTTTCCATTGCGCCCTGCCAGTACCGCAACCGCATGGATTTCACGGTTGTTCAGGAACGGGAAAGGCTGACGTCTGGATACGACAAGCGGGGAAAGAAGCGGGGCAATCTGCGTATCAAAGTACATGGATGCCTGTTCCTTCTGTTCCTCATTCATATCCGCAAAGTGCAGAAGGGTAAATCCATGTCCCTTCAGCTGTTTCATCAGTTCGGCATATACGGCATCCTTCCTGCGGTTAAGGCGGGATACCTCCTGCATGATTGCCTTGAGCTGCAGCTTTGGCGTCATGCCTGTTTTGGTATCACAGATCGAGTCATCCAGCATCATCTGATCGACAAGTGATCCGACTCTGACCATGAAGAATTCATCCAGATTGGATTGATAGATAGACACAAATGACAGTCTTTCACAAAGCGGAAGGTTACTGTTTTCCGCTTCTTCCAGAACTCTTTCGTTGAACTTCAGCCAGGAAAGTTCTCTGTTTTCATATACGGTTTCTGTTTTCATACATCCTCCGTTCTCAGTTTAGAAAACAGGGTGGAAAGGCGATACCCTGCAAAAGTAAATATCATGTAAAATTCAGGAAAAGAGTGCAGTGAATTCACTGCACCCACATGGATTACTGCTGATCCGGGAGTCTGTCCTCCTCGATCTCCGGAACGGATCCTGGATCCTTTCTGAGCAGAAGGTTGACCAGGATTCCGAGAATCAGAGCACAGGCAACGGATGTGATTGTGATCTTTCCGAATGTCAGGGACAGTCCGCCGATACCGGAGATCAGGATTGTGGATACGACATACAGGTTTCTGTTGACATCAAGATCCAGTCTCTGAATCATCTTGAGACCGGATACGGCAATGAAACCGTACAGTGCCATACATACACCGCCCATGACACAGGACGGGATGGAAGAGATGAATGCGATGAACGGGCTGACAAAGGAAATCAGAATGCATTCGACCGCCGCAAGCCTGATCGTCGCAACAGAAGCGTTTCTTGTGATCGCAACACAGGCAACAGATTCACCGTATGTTGTGTTCGGGCATCCGCCGAAGAAGGCACCGACAATGGAACCGACACCGTCACCCAGTAATGTGTTGGATAAACCCGGATCCTCCAGAAGGTCACGGTTGATGATGGAGGAGATGTTCTTGTGGTCTGCGATATGTTCCGCAAAGACAACGAATGCGACCGGGATATAGGCAACTGCGATTGTGCCGATATAGGAGGCATCAATGCCCGCAAGGCCTTCCTTTGCATGCAGGAAGGAGAAGTCCGGAACAGACAGGAATGTGCTGAGCCTGATTCCGCCTTCAAACAGTGCGGTAATACCGGAGAAGCTGATAATCTGCATGCCCGTATCGCCGATGGATGTACCGATGAATGTCAGAATCGCAGCCACACCGTATCCGGCAAGAATACCGATGATAAACGGAATCAGACGCAGAGTGCGGTTTCCGTATGTGCTTGTCAGCATGGTTGTGATCAGAGCCGCAAGTCCGCATACAACAGCCCACTGTGTCGGTTCACCGGTAGCGGAGCTGATCTGAAGATCGGCGATGGCATTGCCTGCCAGGGAAAGACCGATGATTGCGACCGTCGGTCCGATGACCACCGGAGGCATGATGCGGTTGATCCACTCAACACCGACAGCACGGATGATGAATGAGAGCACCACATAGACAAGTCCGGCAAACAGAGCACCGATAATCAGTCCGGCAAATCCCGCCTGTGCGGATACCGCACCCGCAAAGGCTGCGGACATGGATCCGATGAAGGCAAAGGATGAACCGAGGAATACAGGGCTCTTGGACTTTGTAAAGAATGTATAGACAAGCGTACCGACGCCGGCACCGAACAGGGCGGCCGCGGTAGACATACCGTTGCCGATAATCAGCGGAACAGCAATTGTCGCAGCCATGATGGCAAGTACCTGCTGGAAGGCAAATACAATGCGTTTACTGAAATCCGGCCTGTCAGTAACGTCATAAACCAGTTTCATAACAGTTTTCCTCCTTGTTATTCGCGTTATAGAGTATCGGGTTTCATGTATAAAGTAAAGGATAATTTCAAAAAAACCGTTTCATCGATGAAACGGTCATACATGCAAATAAGGAAACACATTGTCAAACGTATCGTTGATGACAAGGTCCGCAGCACTGTCATAAGGTGTGGCATCACGGTTGATCAGCACCAGATGCTTACCACCGAAGAAACGAAGCAGACCAGCAGCCGGATAGACGACAAGGGAGGTGCCAAGGACAATCAGCACATCGGCACTCTGGATGGCAGCCACCGCACCGTTGACCACCGCATCGCTCAATCCTTCCTCATACAGCACAACATCCGGTTTGATGATGCCGCCGCACTTTGGACAGTGCGGTACGCCTGTGCTTTCCAGTATGGTTTCGACAGGGTAGAATGTGCAGCAGTCCTCACAGTAATTGCGCAGCACGGAGCCATGAAGTTCATACACTGTTTGTGAGCCGGCAAGCTGGTGCAGGCCGTCAATGTTCTGTGTGACAACCCCGAGTGATTTCCTCTTTTTCTCACATTCGGCGATGAATGTGTGCACGATGTTCGGTCTGGCATCCGGATAGATCATGCGGTCTTTGTAAAAGCGGAAGAAGCCTTCCGGGTTCTGTACAAAGTAATGATGGGAGATGATCTCCTCCGGAGGAAGATCGTACTTCTGGTTGTATAAGCCGTCCTGGGAACGGAAGTCCGGAATACCGGAACCGGTGGATACACCTGCGCCGGTAAAGAAGACGATATGCCGTGCATCATTGATGATGGACTGCAGCTGCTGGATTTTCGTATTCATACAGGTTCAGCTCCTTTCTGTATTTATCATAAATCCTTACGGCACGTTCATACAGCTGAATTTTCAGCTCCTGGGGTTCAATGACGGTAATCCGGTCAGAAAACTGCATGATCCAGCTGATCAGAGTCGGTGTCAGTGCCGTGCGGATGGAAGCGGTAAAGGTGTGCTCGTCCAGGGAAGAAATGATGATGTCCGTCCCAGGAAACCGGTCATACACAAGCGGCGCAAACGAACGGGCAAACCGGCATGTGATGGTACGCGAGGATCCGTGGTACATCTGAAAGGATGTGCGCAGATGATCACGCAGGGAAAACGGCACGGATGGTTCAATCACATCCTCCATGACGATGTCATTCATCTTGTCAATGCGGTAGTTGCCGAAGGATCTGTGATGGGTGGAATACAGAATGCAGTAGAATCTGCCGTTTTCACAGGCAATCGCATACGGAACCATGCGGTATGTGTTGTCACGGTAAATCCGGTTTCTTTCCGGATCCAGGTCAAAGTAGCGGAATGTGACGGGATGACCTGCGGAAATTGCCTGTAATAATATGGATACAGCAGGCAGAAGATCCGGGACATCGTGTTCCGCATTTTCGATATGAACATGCGGCATGGCTTTACGCTGATGTACGGAAAGGCGGCGGGAAAGCTTTTCACGGATGGTGTTCATGTCCGACATGGAGAAGGCGGGGCTGTTTGCCATTTCACAGTTGAGTAGAAACACTTCCTCGATTGTGAAGTCATGTTCCATATAATATCCGGTTTTCCGGTTTCTGCGCACACAGTGTACCGGACTGCCGGTATCCTCAAGGGCATGTATGGCATTGTATATTGTCCGTCGGTCTGCGGACAGATCATGATCCTCAAGCTCCTTCTGGATATCCTGGATGGACTGCGGATGGGTTTCATCGCTGTGTTCCAGCAGGAAACGCGCAATGACAAGGGGAATGGTTATCGTTCTGTTTTCACTCATTTTCTTTACCTTTTTATCAATTGTACAACATCCTGTACAGTCAGAAAAGCAAAACAGGATAAGATATCCTCAGAAACGAGGTGGATGATATGACAAAGAAAGAACTGAAGTGGATTGGAAACGGACTTGTATTCTATGGATTCGGATTTGTGCTGTCTGGCATGGATGAACTTGCGGTACTGGCATCCCTTGCACTGATTGCGGTCAGTTATCATGTATTCGGACTGGAAAAGATGTTTGAACACTGGGAGTACATCCTGGCGACAGGACTTGCGGAACTTGTTCTGATTCAGCGCACCGGTATGGCTGTCAGCTGTTCCTCCCTGTTTATCGTATCCTTTGCCAACCTGATTCATGCCTTTACATGGGCTGTCAATGACTATCATAAAACAGACGGCCTGTTCTATCAGGCAGTTCTGGCAGGGGCGGTTGTCATCACCTTCCTGATGCCTTCACTCCCGCTTGGCTTTGTGGGAACGATGGTTGTGATCTTCCTTGTCTTTACGCCATACGCATTCCTGGCAGGGGAAAGAAGAAGGTTTCATCGTACGGTTAGTGTTGGCAAAAAGCACATGACAGTAATAGAATAATGAAAATTGGAGGTAAGATGAAAATGTACGGAGGTACATTTTTATCGTATATGACAGTACTATGACAGATTTACTTGTGAAACTGTTTGTCAAAGATGCGGAAAACATCGAAGACGAAAAGGTGCGCTTCAACTACGGTATGTTGAGCAGCTGTACCGGTATCGTATGCAATATCTTTCTGTTTGTTCTGAAGCTCGTATCGGGATTCCTGATGAATTCGGTCACGATCATATCCGATGGCTTCAACAACCTTTCCGACTGTATGTCGTGTCTGATCACGATGCTCGGCTACCGGCTTGCCTCAAGGCCTGCGGACAGAGAACATCCGTTTGGACACGGCAGATATGAGTATGTCGTATCGTTCTGCGTTGCGGTCATGATCATCGTCGTTACATTCCAGCTGTTTCTCGAAAGTGTGGACAAGATCATTCATCCGGGCGTTGTCCGCTTTGATCCGGTTCTGTTTGTTCTTCTGGCCGCATCCATGCTTGTCAAGGTATGGATGTCCGCGTTCAATACAAAACTTGGCAGAAAGCTGAACAACCTTGTGATGATCACAACCGCCAAAGATTCCAGAAACGACGTTGCGGTAACCGCGCTTTCCCTTGTGGCTATGGCTCTGGCAGCCTTTGTGCCGGGAATTCCGTTTGACGGAATCTTCGGCATCGTGCTTGCCTTTATTCTGTTCATGTCCGGTGTGAATATGATCCGGGATATTCTTGACCACCTGCTTGGTGCACCTGCGGATGCACAGATGACACGAAAAATCCGTGATGAGATTATGGCTGTGCCGGAAATCGTCGGTGTACACGACATGATCATCCATGATTATGGTCCGGGCTGTCATATCGGTTCCGCCCATGCGGAAGTCGATGCACACATGGATTTCCTGCATGCCCACGACATCATTGATGAATGTGAACGCACGATTCAGGAAAAACACCATGTCATGATGACACTGCATCTGGATCCGGTGGATTATACAAACCCGCTTGTTAACGGCTACCGTGAGGATGTGACAAGGGTACTGCGTGAACTCAACTGCGGACTTTCCATGCACGACTTCCGTGCCGTGACCGGTCCGACCCATACCAACCTGGTATTTGATATCCTGATGCCGTTTTGCTGTAAGTGTTCCGAGGAAACAATCAGAAAGACCATTGATGAAACAATGGCGAAGATCCATCCGGAAACGAAGATCTATACGGTCATCACATTTGACCGCAGTTATATCGAGGAGGCATGATGTCAAAATTCAGATCCAACTGTTTACTGCTGTTATGTGCCATGATCTGGGGTTCCGCATTTGTGGCCCAGTCTTCCGGTATGGACCATATCGGACCATGGACATTCAATGCATTGAGATCCCTGATCGGAGGGGCAACCCTTCTGATTCTGATGCCGCTATTGGATAAAGTCAGAAATGTGAAGAAACAGGAGGCCGAGGCGGATAAGAAGACGCTGTTGATCGGCGGTGTGGCATGCGGTATCGCATTGTGTGCCGCCTCCATTTTCCAGCAGATGGGCATTCAGTACACCACTGTCGGAAAAGCCGGTTTTCTGACTGCACTGTATACGATTGTCGTACCGATTCTGGGTACCCTGATCGGAAAGAAAACAAGGCCGCTTGTATGGCTGTGCGTTGTGATATCCCTTGTCGGTTTCTATTTCCTTTCCATGGCAGAATCTCTGACACTGTCATACGGTGATGGTCTGGTGCTTGTCAGTGCCCTGCTGTTTTCGGTACATATTCTGATCATCGATCACTTTTCACCGCTGATTGACGGAGTCAGAATGTCCTGTATCCAGTTCTTTACCGCAGGGATCATTTCCCTTGTACCGATGTTTCTGTTTGAATCACCGGATATGCATTCCATCATGGCAGCTGCCGTTCCGATTCTCTATGCCGGTGTGCTGTCCTCCGGGGCGGGATATACACTGCAGATCGTGGGACAGAAGGGTGCCGATCCGGCCGTGGCATCTCTGATTCTTTCACTGGAATCCGTATTCTCAGCCATCTTCGGTTTCCTGCTTCTGCATCAGGTTCTCTCATTCAAGGAACTGTCCGGCTGTGCCCTGATCTTCCTTGCGATCATACTTTCACAGCTGCCTGAGAAAAAGAAGGCATAACTCCGAAACATGAAAACCGCACCGGTTATGCGATGCGGTTTTTCTGTTTTACGATCAGTTTCTGACAAGCAGATCTGCGATCTTTCTTGCATAAGCTGCAGGGTCTTCAATCGGAAGTCCCTGGATTAACATTGCCTGATTGAACAGGACATCTGCGTAATCCTTTAACTGATCAGGGTTTTCCTGATAGACGGACTGCAGTTTTGCAAAGATCGGGTGATCCGGATTGATTTCCAGAATCTTGGATGCCTTCGGACCCTTGCCGTTGGAACTCGGATCATTTGCCAGATACTTTTCCATTTCCAGCGATACGCCTTCAGCGGCACTCAGGCACACAGGATCGTTTTCACCAAGACGGGAGGAAACACGGACTTCCGTGACTCTGTCACCAAGGTCGCTCCTGATGGCTTCCAGCATTTCCTTATTGGCTTCTGCCTTTTCCTCTCTTGCCTTCTTTTCCTCTTCCGTATCGAGGTCAAGATCACCCTTGGATACAGACTGGAACGGCTTTTCAGCGTATGTGTTGATTGTGCCGGATACGAATTCATCTCTTTCATCCAGGAAGTACAGAACTTCGATATCCTTCTTTCTCAGCTTTTCCATCACAGGCATGCGTTCGATATCCTCAATGCTTCTGCCCACTGCGTAATAGATTGCCTTCTGATCCTTGCCCATTCTGTCGGTATATTCCTTCAGAGTGACATACTTTCCTTCCTTAGAGGATCTGAACATCAGGAAATCCTGCAGTTTTTCGTTGTTTGCGCCATAGCTGCTGAAGATGCCTGCTTTGAGGTTGAGACCGAAGTTGTCAAAGAACTTCTCATACTTCTCGCGTTCATTCTTAAGCATGTCTTCCAGTGCGGCGTGAATCTTCTTCTCAATGGACTTTGCCAGCATCTGTACCTGTCTGTTCTGCTGGAGCATCTCACGGGAGATATTCAAAGACAGATCATCACAGTCAATGACACCCTGTACGAATCTGTAGTAATCCGGAATCAGGTTCTTGACCTTGTCCATGATGAACACGTTGTGTGAATACAGCTGGATTCCCTGTTCATAGTCCGTATAGTAGAAGTTGTACGGAGTTCTTGATGGGATGTACAGAAGGGCTGTGTAGGAAATGTTTCCTTCCACGGAATAGTGGATGACCTTCTGCGGATCTTCCCAGTCATTGAACTTGGACTTGTAGAATTCGTTGTATTCCTCTTCCTTGATGTCGGACTTCTTTTTCTTCCATAACGGAATCATGGAATTCAGTGTTTCGACTTCCTCGGTATCGATGGTCTTGTTTTCATCCGTCGGATCCGGGATGTGCTTTGTGACGCTCATCATGATCGGATAGCGTACATAATCACTGTACTTCTTTACAAGTTCACGGATTCTGTATTCCTCCAGGTAATCCCCATAGTGGATATCATCCGTGTCATCCTTGAGATCCAGTGTGATGCGTGTTCCGATTTCCGGTTTGTCGATATCGGAGATCACATAACCGTCATCACCGGAGGATGTCCAGCTGTGTGCCTGATCCTCTTTGACAGAGTGTGTTTCGACAAGAATTCTCTTGGCAACCATGAATGCGGAATAGAAACCGACACCGAACTGTCCGATGATGTCCGTATTGTCATTTGCCTTTTCCAGCTGTTCTCTGAATTCAGCGGAACCGGACTTTGCGATGGTACCGAGATTCTTTTCCAGCTCTTCGGCTGTCATACCGACACCGTTGTCCTCAATGACAAGCTGACGTGTGTCACTGTGTCTTTCGATTGTGATCTTCAGATCATCACGGCTGACCTTGTCTGCACCGCCTGTCAGGCTCAGATAATAACGCTTGTCCAATGCATCGGACGCATTGGAGATGATTTCTCTCAGAAAGATCTCCTGGTTTGTATAGATGGAATTGATCATCAGATTCAGAAGTCTTCTGGATTCTGCCTTGAACTGTTTTTTAGCCATGTCATTTCCTCCTTAGCACTCAAAGAGTGCAACTGCTAACATCGTTATGTATATTAGCACTCTCAATGCGTGAGTGCAAGAGCAAACATGTGTTTTATGCAAAAATGCAATCCTGTCTGTAAATCTCATCTTTCCCATTGTGTAACACACAATGAATTTTTTGTATTACATAACGATAAGCCTTTTTGATTGAGTAATTGGTCTGATATAATGTGAAAAAAGATACAGAAAGACTTATGAATATGCCAAAAGTAACGTTTATCTCCAGCTCTTCTGAAAATGAGGAGGCGCATTATTTTATTGAACTCGTACGTGTTTCTCTTACGGAAAAACGCCATTCCCGCAACATGACCCAGAATGAACTGGCAAAAAGAATGTACTGTTCCACCAGTTCGGTATCTGCTTTTGAAAGGGGTGAAAAGGAAGTTACCCTGCAATGGATCTTTGATGAATGTGCTGTGTTGGGTGTGGATACGGTTCGTTTCCTGATCCAGACGGCATATACAACCATGAAACATTTCCGCCTTTGATCGTTGTGAGAATGATGATAGAATGTTTAAATGAAAAACATCTCAACAGATCGGATCGCGGAGGCGATCGAAAGAATCTGCGGAAGAATCGCATGTGTATATGATCCTGATATACGTCATGCGATCGATTGCGCAAAGGAAACGGAAACCTCACCAAGAAGCCGTACGGCCCTTGAAATGTTAAGTGAGAATGCCCGTATTGCGGAATGTGAGAACATTCCGATCTGCCAGGATACAGGTCTGGCAATCGTTTATCTGAAAATCGGTCAGGAAGTCCATCTGTGCGGTGAGAGTCTGAAAAAGGCTGTCGACCGCGGTGTCAGAAACGGATACCTTGGCCATTTTCTGCGTGCATCCAGCGTGGATGACCCGCTGTATGACAGAACCAACACAACAGACAACACACCTGCTGTCCTGTATACGGAAATCGTGGACGGAGATTGTGTGGAGGTATCCGTTATGGCAAAGGGATTCGGGTCTGAAAACAAGTCCGCCATTGCAATGCTGACACCGGCAGACGGGGAGAAAGGCGTCATTGACTTTGTATGTGAAACGGTGAAAAAGGCAGGACCGAATGCATGCCCGCCGTTTATCATCGGTGTCGGGATCGGAGGTACGTTTGACTCCTGTGCCGTCATGTCAAAAAAAGCACTGCTCAGGCCGCTTTCACAATCCCACCCGGATGGAAGATATGCGGATCTGGAAAACAGACTGCTGGATGAAATCAATGCCCTGCGGATCGGACCGATGGGATTTCATGGAAAAACGACTGCACTGAAGGTACAGATTGAATCCGCACCAACCCACATTGCCGGACTTCCGGTGGCTGTCAATGTATGTTGTCATGTATGCCGGCATGGCTGTGAGGTGATCGCATGAAACACATCAGACTGCCTCTTGTACAGAGTGAGATTGACTCCCTGCAGGCAGGGGATGCCGTACTGCTGAGCGGTACACTGTATACTGCCAGAGATGCGGCACATAAAAAGCTTGCACAGATGATCGAAAACGGGGAAACCCTCCCGCTCAACCTGGAGGGAAGTACCATCTACTATGTGGGCCCGACTCCGGGCAGACCGGATCAGGTGATCGGTTCAGCCGGACCTACCACCTCATCCCGCATGGATCCGTATGTGCCTTTGTTCATGGATCATGGCATGAAGGGCATGATCGGAAAGGGAAGACGGAATGCGGATGTAATGGAAGCGGTAAAGAAGCATCATGGCATTTACTTTGTATGCACGGGCGGTGCCGGTGCACTGCTTTCCCACAGCATTGTCTCAAGAAAGGTTATTGCCTTTCCGGAACTGCTTGCGGAAGCTGTTACAGAACTAGAGGTTGTGGATTTTCCATGCTTTGTAGGCCTGGATGTCCATGGCAATGATATTTATGATATGGAGGACTGAGTTGTATGAACCTATACGAAGAATCACTGCGCATGCATGAGGAACACCACGGCAAACTGAAAGTGGAAGCCAAGGTGGAATGTTCCACAAGACATGATCTGAGCATTGCCTATACACCGGGTGTTGCCCAGCCCTGCCTTGAAATCGCAAAGGATCCAGAAAATTCCTATCGTTACACAAACCGCGGCAATACTGTGGCGGTGATCTCTGACGGTACGGCGGTACTGGGCCTTGGGGACATCGGTGCGGAAGCTGCGATGCCTGTTATGGAGGGCAAGTGCCTGCTGATGAAGCGCTTTGCGGGAATTGATGCATGGCCGCTTGTCATTGACTCAAAGGATCCGGATGAAATCGTCCGTTTTGTCAAAATCGTTTCACCGTCATTCGGTGCCGTCAACCTTGAGGATATCTCCGCTCCAAGATGTGTGGAGATTGAACGCAGACTGATCGAGGAGTGCAGGATTCCTGTATTCCATGATGACCAGCACGGCACAGCCATTGTCGTACTGGCTGCCCTGATCAACTGCATGCGTCTGAAAAAAGCGGAACCGGAAAGTCAGAAAGTTGTCATCTCCGGATGCGGTGCGGCAGGTTCCTCCATTATCCGCATGTTGTATGCATACGGCTTCCATCGGATCTATGCCTTTGACGTTGACGGATGTGTGGATCCGGATCATTCGGAAAACTACAATGATCTGAAAAAGGAACTGCTGAATTATGTCAACCTCGACCATCAGCACTATGCCTCCCTTGCGGAAGCACTGGTCGGTGCGGATATCTTTATCGGTGTCAGTGCACCGCGCCTTGTCACAACCGAAATGGTAAAGACAATGAATGAAGGCAATATTGTCTTTGCGATGGCAAATCCGGAACCGGAAATCACATATGATGAGGTAAAGGCGGCAGATGCCTGGGTCATCGGTACCGGCCGTTCCGATTATCCAAACCAGGTCAACAACCTGCTTGCTTTCCCAGGTCTGTTCCGCGGTGCCCTTGATGCAAAGGCAACCAGAATCACGGAAGGCATGAAGCTTGCGGCCGCAAAGGGACTGGCTTCATTAATCAGTGATGAAGAACTGAATCGCGATAATGTCATCGTCTCCGCCTTTGATGAAAGAGTCGTTCCGACCGTCGCAAAGGCAGTTGCGGAAGAAGCGGTACGCTCGGGATTTGTGAGAAAATGAAAACAGGGCTGATCATGGAAGGCGGCGCCATGCGCGGCATGTTTACCGCCGGTGTGACGGATGTGCTGATGCATGAGGAAATTGTGTTTGACGGGGCAATCGGCGTTTCGGCAGGAGCCACCTTCGGCTGTAATGTCAAATCCCGTCAGATCGGAAGAGCCCTCCGCTATAACATGGCATACTGCCGTGATCCAAGGTACTGTTCCATCGGATCATGGCTGTTTACCGGTGATCTTTACAACTCCCGTTTTGATTACCATGAGATTCCGTATCAAAGGGATATCTGGGATCAGAAAACATTCGCGGAAAATCCGATGGAGTTCTGGTGTGTCGCAACAGATGCGAAAACCGGAGAACCGTTATACCACAGATGTACAGACGGCGGGGAAACCGATCTCAAGTGGATTCAGGGTTCCGCATCCCTTCCTCTTGCGGCGAAGTCCATTCACATTGACGGATATGAGCTGCTCGACGGCGGGATTTCGGACTCGGTACCGTACCGTTATTTTGAATCCATCGGATATGACCGCAATGTGGTGATTCTGACCCAGCCTGCGGATTACCGCAAGAAACCGTATGGCAGCGGACTGATGAAGGTCATGGAAAAGAAGCTGAAGGCGTATCCGGCAGTGATTGACAGGTTGTATGACCGGCATGAACGCTATAATGCGGAGATTGCGGATATCGTTGCACAGGAAAAGGCGGGCGAAGTGTTTGTGATCCGGCCTCCGGAAGCTTTGAATATCGGCTCGGTATGTCATAAGCCAAAGGAACTGCGCCGGGTATATGACATCGGTGTTGATACGGCAAGAAAGAACATTGATGAATTGAGAGAATTTCTGAAACAGGGGTGAAAGCCTCTGTTTTTTCTGACTGTGCAGAATCCTGCACACTGAATGAAAACAGATGGTATATCCTGTACATGCAGGAGGAGTTCGGGCCATGAAAACAGGTCGGATGCACGGAAACGGCATGGTTATGCGGAATCTGTTCTGTATATGTAAAATGTAAGAAGTCAGTGTTTCATTACATTTTCATAAACAGTGCACTTGTGAAAAAATTACCTGGAATTTTGGGAGTATATGACTTGAATCTGAACTGTTCTTGTCTTATATTTAGACATGTCAGGAGGAAATAGTTGGAAATCCAACTATTTCCTGCAGAGAGTTAGAAATCGTGAGGGCTTAACATATGAATGTCATTAAAAGAAGCGGCGAAGAAGTATCCTTTGACGCCGAGAAAATCATCGTTGCGATCAGAAAGGCAAACAACGCAACCCGTCATACAAAACAGATTACGGAAGATGAGATCACCGATATTGCCAATCAGGTCATCGCCCAGTGCAATGCCGTACAGCGTTCCATTTCCGTTGAGGAAATTCAGGACCTTGTGGAAAATCAGCTGATGGCAGCCGGTGCGTATACCGTTGCCCATAACTATATTACATACCGTTATGAAAGAGCGCTGGTCCGTAAGGCAAATACAACCGATAAGAAGATTCTTTCACTTCTCGGTAATACAAACGAGGAGGCAAAGCAGGAGAATTCCAACAAGAATCCGACCGTCAACTCCACCCAGCGTGACTATATGGCAGGTGAAGTATCCAAGGATATCACAAGAAGATTCCTTCTTCCTGCGGATATCTGGGACGCACATGAAAAGGGTATTATCCACTTCCATGATGCGGACTACTTTGCCCAGCCGATGTATAACTGCTGTCTGGTAAACCTGGAGGATATGCTGCAGAACGGTACGGTCATCTCCGGTACGAAGATTGACAAACCGCACAGCTTCGCCACTGCATGCAATATCGCAACACAGATTATTGCCCAGGTCGCTTCCAACCAGTATGGCGGACAGACAATCACACTGTCCCATCTGGCTCCGTTTGTGGATATCAGCCGTCAGAAATACAGAAAGGCAGTCGCTGAGGAAATGGATGCCGCAGGTGTCGCTGTTTCCCAGGATAAGATTGACAGAATCGCAGAGGAAAGAGTCAGACGTGAGATCATGACAGGTGTTCAGACCATCCAGTATCAGATCATCACTCTGATGACAACCAACGGTCAGGCTCCGTTTGTGACGGTATTCATGTATCTGGATGAAGTACCGGAAGGCAGAACAAGAGATGACCTGGCTCTGATTATTGAGGAAATGCTCAAGCAGAGAATGGTCGGTGTCAAGAATGAAAAGGGTGTTTATATCACACCTGCATTCCCGAAGCTGATCTATGCCCTGGATGAGGACAATATCCATGAGGATTCCGAATACTACTATCTGACAAAGCTTGCGGCTGAATGTACAGCCAAGAGAATGGTTCCTGACTATATCTCCGCAAAGATCATGAAGGAACTCAAGGGTGATGTCTACCCATGCATGGGATGCCGTTCCTTCCTGACACCGGACAGATTTACGGATAAGGGCTGGGAGAACAATGAACATGCCATGAATCACGTGGACGGCAAACACAAGTATTACGGCAGATTCAACCAGGGTGTTGTCACAATCAACCTTGTGGATATCGCATGTTCTTCCGGTAAGGACATGGATCTGTTCTGGAAGATCTTTGATGAAAGACTGGATTTGTGTTACCGTGCACTGATGATCCGCCACAACAAGCTGAAGGGTACATTATCCGATTCCGCTCCGATCCTGTGGCAGTACGGTGCCATTGCACGTCTGAAGAAGGGCGAAACCATCGACAAGCTGCTGTACAACGGATATTCCACAATCTCCCTTGGATACGGCGGTCTGGCAGAATGCGTACGCTATATGACAGGACTGTCCCATACATCACCGGAAGGCGAGAAGTTCGGTCTTGCGGTCATGCAGCATCTGAATGATGCCTGCAACAAGTGGAAGATGGAAACAAACATCGACTTCTCCGTATACGGAACACCGATGGAATCCACAACCTACAAGTTCTCCAAGTGCCTGCAGGAAAGATTCGGCATCATCAAGGGTGTTACGGACAGAAACTACATCACAAACAGCTACCACATTCACGTGGCTGAAGAAATCAATGCATTCGATAAGCTGACAAAGGAAGCACGTTTCCAGAAGCTCTCTCCTGGCGGAGCCATCTCCTATGTCGAAGTACCGAACATGCAGAATAACATTCAGGCAGTACTGGCAATCATGAAGCATATCTACAAGACAATCATGTATGCCGAACTGAACACAAAGTCCGACTACTGCCAGAAGTGCGGATACAACGGTGAGATTTCAATCATCGAAGATGAAAACCACAAACTCATCTGGAAGTGCCCGAACTGCGGTAACACAGATCAGAACACAATGAATGTTGCACGCAGAACCTGTGGTTATATCGGAACACAGTTCTGGAACCAGGGAAGAACCCAGGAAATCAAGGAAAGAGTACTGCATTTATAATATAAAAATATAGATTTCAATTTCCCATTAGGTGATGGGTTATACCATTTATTGTCGGGATATAGGACTCTAAACGGGTGTGACTCCCAATTATACACGGGATATAGGAAATAGAACTATTCCCAATTATAGTTGGGATATAGCATGTTCACTGACGAATAGCATGAGACTTCCAAATGGTATGAAAACCAGATGGAAGTCTTTTTTAGTTATTGGCTTTATTAGATGTCTGGTGATGCGGCTGTAATATACATCCGACATATTCTCTGACGAATACAAAAAGTCCAGACAGAAACGGATAAAGCTGTTCTGTGCGTCAGTTTACACAACCATGAAAAGCATGCTGTAAACCTGCAGTTAACATATTTCCAATAGGCGGTTAGATGCGGAAACAGTGTCTGTGATATACAATAAGGTCAGAAACAGGGAGATCATGCACTATGACAATTGGAGAACGCATACAGAAGAAACGAAAAGAAGCCGGCATGTCACAGGAAGAACTTGGCGCAAAACTGAAGGTATCCCGTCAGTCTGTGTACAAATGGGAAAACGGTCAGTCTCTGCCTGAACTCAATAATCTGATTGCCATGGCAGAACTGTTTCATGTCAGGGTCGGATGGCTGATCTGTGAGGAGTCCGACAGCCAGGATGATCATCTGCGTGAAACACTGCGGGATATTCTTGACGCAAAGTCAAAACAGAAAGGAAGACGCAGAATTGTGTACATATGCGGTATCACACCTGTTGTTCTGGCTGGATGGTTTCTTCTGTCCAGAATCAATTCCCTGGAAAACAGATATCTGGAATTACAGCAGACAATTGCGATACAGACTCAACAGGTAAGGGATGAAGTCAGTTCCATTACCTATCGTGTGCAGAATGCACTGGAAACCTACAGCAGCCTGACCGTAAGCAGCGATGTGACCATTGACCACTATGATTATGAACACAATACCGTCACAATCCTTCTTTCCGCACAACCGAAATCATTTACGGATGAAACAGAAGCGGTGTTCCATATCCGTGGAAATCAGGTTTACAGTTTTCAGGCTGTCAGAAATGAACTCCTTTATACTGCAGAAGCAGAAATCCCTTTGAGTGATGAGACACTTGAAGTCAGTGTGGAGTTCATACAGGATGGGGAATCACAGACAGCACTGCTGGACATTCTGGATGATCTCATATCCAGAACATTCCCTTACGCAGATATGGAAATTCAGGCAATTGCCTATGATGGTTATGGATATGGCACAGAATATGACATCAATGTTTCCTGCGAATATTCTGATGACCTGCAGATTCCGGAGATTACGGAAATCAGAGCATACATTTACGATGGTGATGAGCGTATCGCGGAAATCCCGATTAACAGGGAAAAGACGGACCGCATCAACAGGCCGTACAGTACGAAATACGAACGCACAATCTTCTCCGTTACGGAGGAGTATTCCTCCAGGCAATTTGAAAACCATGCCGTGCATGTAGAACTGCAGGACAGCTATGGAAGAATCATGACACTGATCAATGATAACAGCGGCACACATTATCAATACAGCTGACAGATGACGGATACGGTATTGTATCCGTTTTCTGTATTGCGGCATCATTTCCATATCATGATGGTTGACACAGATAATCTAATGCATTAGACTATACATGGTCTAACAGATTAGAGTGGGGGATATCTATGGAAACACCAAAGGTATTTGAGAGTGAATACAGGTTCTGTCAGATTCTCTGGGACAATGAACCTGTCAGAAGCAGTGAACTTGTACGGTTGTGCAGAGAAAAACTCGGATGGAAACAGTCCACAACCTATACTGTCATCAAACGTCTTTCTGAGCGTGGTGTACTGGAAAATAACAGTTCCGTTGTACGCAGCCTCGTATCACAGGAACAGGTACAGAAAGAGGAGATTAATGAACTGATTGATCGCAGATTCAATGGATCCATTCCATCTTTCCTGGCTGCTTTTACTGACAGTCATGCGTTATCGGATGATGATCTGGATGAGATCCAGCAGATGATTGATACCATCCGGAAAGGAAAATGATATGACTGTATTGTTGAAGACATTATGGAATATGAGTGTGCAGGCGTCATGGATCATACTGGCCGTGATGATTGTCAGAACCGTATTCCGGAATCAGACCAAGAAATTCAGACACGTATTATGGGCAATTGCCGGATTCCGGCTGATCTGTCCGTTCAGTCTGGAAATACCGTTCGCATTTGGAATGCGGGAAAATATCATTACCGGCACAGACACTGTCAGAACGATCACGGAATATGCGGTGATGACGGAAAACACCCCTGATCATGGGTTATCGGGTATGGAAATCCTGACAGTTGTATGGCTGATGGGTGTTGTGCTTTTGGGATTATATACGCTGATCCGCTGTCATCAGCTGAAAACCGGATTATCCGGTTCCTGCAGGACAGATGAGGATATCATTGTATGTGACACAATTCAGACACCGTTTGTCATGGGAATTCTGAAACCATGGATCTGTCTGCCATCCTGTATGGATGAGAAGAGTCTGAAGTATGTCATCGATCATGAACGCATGCATATCCGTTATCATGATCCACTGATCAAACTTCTTGCATGGATACTGACCTGTATTCACTGGTTCAATCCTGTGATCTGGATCGGATACAGACTGTTCTGTCAGGATGTGGAACTTGTATGTGATGAAAGAGTCATTGAACATTACAATGCACAGCAGAAAGCGGATTACAGTCTTGCAATGGTGAATGCGGGGATGTTGTCATCCGGTAAGTCCATGGTATATCCGCTGGGATTTGGAGAAACGGATGTGAAGGTCAGAATCCGTTCCGTTATGAATTACAGAAAACCGGGTTTCCTGTTTCGAACGGCATGTATCATACTCTGTGCCGGTATGGCAGGATGTTTCCTTACCAATCCACAGGATACTTCCTTCAGGCTGCAGATTACGGTACCTGCTGGAAGTGCATATGAATTTCATTATGCATCAGGTCAGGTCATGCCTGAAAGCAGTCAACTGAAGGTAAAGTGTGAAGAAGGACATGGAGAGTTTTCCGTTGTCCTGCGGAAATGTGATGAGAAGGATGGAGAACCTGTGCAGATGTATATGGAACCGGGATACTCTGTGGATCTGGATGTGGAAAAGGGTATCTGGTATGACTTTGGGATTCTGGCATCCAATGAAAGCACGGAAGACATGACTTATACAATGCGGGTCAGTCCGGTTGAAATGAGAATCGAAGAGGGTGTGTATGGAGAGCTGGAACAGTACCGCAGCAGCTATGTCGGTGATGCGGCAAACACAACAGGTCTTGCGATGAACCTGCCATATGGCGCAGACCTTCGTTATGATCATATTGCCTTACAGACAGATGTCATGCCGTATGGAATGACAGTATATCTGAAAGGCAGCGGCAACGGAGAAAACCTGCAGAAATGTGCACAGACGGCATTTGATCTGATCGGTAATCTCGATGAAATCACCTTCGCCAAAGCAGACAGTGAAGAAGTGATTGCGGCTTATATCAGGGACAGATTATGGGCAGAGAAAAAAGAACCGATTGACGGTACATGGAAACTGACGATCGGAAATGAGAATGTATGTGAAATTGCCATACAGATGGAAAAGGAAACACTGTGTGTGAAGAGCGCAAATGGAACATGTTTTGGAAAAGGTGAACAGGTTGCGTTAACAGATCTTGCCGGGGATGTTGAAGCTTCCATTGCGGCACTTGACAGTAACCGGGAAATACTGTGGAAGGCATATGTCAGAAACGGTATGGTAGAAGGAATGGACATGAAGATTTCAGAGGCGGATGACTGGCATCTGGAACTGAGCTGAGAGAATGGGAAAGAAAGTTGTTCCCAACACATATGTATGATCTGTGGCATGAATCCTTTCTTTCGTGTATCCTGAAAGCAGGAGAATATATGGCACGAAAACTGTTTTGTGAGATATCACCACTGACATATGAAATATCCCTGTGGAAAGAGAATATCCGTCATGATATCAGGGATCTGGTGTCCCATGTCAGATATGCGGAAGAAATACGGAATGATGAATTGCCGTATATCGTCAAAACACATTCCTCCACCATTCTCAGGAATCTTGAAGGTGTGGATATGCAGCTGCAGAAGAACAAGAGAAAAAATCTGAAGCTGGCTTCCGAAACAATCAGTGGACTTGTGATCCAGCCCAATGAAACATTTTCGTTCTGGCATCAGATCGGGAAACCGGATCGAAAGAAAGGCTATCTGGAAGGTCTGATTATTACATCAGGAAGAGTGGAAAGTGCAAACGGCGGTGGCTTATGTCAACTTGCCAATCTGATTCACTGGCTGGTGCTGAATAGCCCGTTAACCGTAACAGAACTCCATCATCATTCCGATGCACTGTTTCCGGATTCCGGCAGAAGAGTACCGTTTGGTACAGGCACAAGTGTTTCCTGGCATAACCTGGATTACAGGTTCAAAAATACCACGGATCAGCCGGTACAGCTTCTCATCCATCAGGATGAACAGACACTGTATGGTGAACTGAGATCCCTGCATGCATATGAAAACACATGGTCCATTACAGAAGAGGATGCCGGATTTGTGAATGAGGATGGTGTGTTCTATCGGGTATCTAAAGTATATCAGCTATGCCATGATAAAAACGGGAATCTGATCAGTAAAACACTTGTTCTTGATAACCATTCCCGTGTTCTGTATGATTACAGCCTGATCCCTGAAGATCAGATCATTTTCAGATAATCAATGAACCTGAACCGGAGAACTGATACAGTCTCCGGTTTTTAAATATATAGACATTGCTGTATTGAAAATCGACTGATGTCATTATATAATATAAACAAACATTTACTTAAACATTTCAGGAGATATTTCATATGCGCACAGTTAATGAGGAAGCACGGAGAATCAAAAAGATTCAGATGATGGAAACATGTTTTGACTGCTATGCGGAAAACGGTCTTTCATCGATTGGAATCAAAGCAGTGGCAGATGCATGCGGCTGTAATGTTGCGTCATTCTATCAGTATTTTGACAACCTGGATGATCTGATTGTACAGTCCGTAGAATATGTCATGACAAAGGTTGAGGATGACTTTATGGCAAAAGCACCACAGAACCTGGAAGACCTGTGGAAATTCATTGATGAGATTCCATACTGGACTGCAGAAAAACACGGAAAGAAGTACAGGCTGATGTACCAGGTATACACCCATCCAAAATACAGAGAATACGGTAAGAAGTTCTTTGAAGGGGTAGACAAAAGATACACGGAATATGCAAAGAGCCTGGAACCAAAACTCGGTATTCCGTATGACAGACTGACACCACTGATCTTCATTCTGATCCGTGCATGTGTACACTATGCATTATTTGAGGATGAATGGTATCTGAAGGCACAGATATCCGTGCTGAAGGAAACGCTGGAACTCTTTATTGCAAAATACAGTCAGTCGGAAGAGTGAGAAATCCATATCATTATATTGCTTTGGAGGAGGGATTAAGCTATGAAAAGATTATTAAACATTCTGATCGCACTGTGTATGGCATTTCTGTTTATGCCGTTATCGGTTCATGCGGAAACATATATTTCATCGGAAATGCAGGAGTTAATATACCTGGTTCGGCAGGCACTGGAAACGGATCGAAAACTTGTTCTTGAGAAAGACTATACGATAACTGCTTCGCTTCCTGTTACAGATGTAACAGGGCAATTTACACTTGATCTGAACGGGCATGTAATCCGGCTGGATGAAGACAATGCCTACCAACATTCGGTGATTTCCGCAAATATTCCAAAGTTTATCCTGGAGGACAGCCGTCCGGAAGCACAACATACCGGTGCTTATGCAGGATTGCCTGCTGGTGGTGTGATCACCGGATCACGTGCCGATGAAACAGTTCCGGGATATTCTGTCGGATGCGGTGGTGTTACAGCTGAACGGTTGATGATCATGAATGGCGGAACCATTTATGACTGCAGAGGAGCACTTGGCGGTGGCGTATATGCAAGTGAATTTGAGATGAACGGCGGAATAATAGCCAATTGTCATGCGAAACATCTTGGTGGTGCTGTCTGTATCAGCCAAAACGGAACGTTTATTATGAATAGCGGCACGATTGAAAACTGTACCTCCGGTAATTCTGAAAACAGCAGTATATATCTCAGAGATGGAGCGACCATGGCTGTTGCAGGTGATGTGGAAATAAACTGTATCGTTTCTTCGGAAGGAAAAATCAGAAAGTCAACTGAAGCGGATAACGGTCCCGTCTTCAACGATACTGTATACAACAGAGGTACAGTTGAATGTGGTATATATTATGGCGGCATCATAAATGAAGGAAGAGGATCTGTAAGCAATACGCATAACACTGTCAGCTTTGATGTCAATGGAGGTACCAGCAGTACTCCACCAACACAGTGGTTTGTTAACGTCACAGGAAAACAGGCAAAAAAACCATCAGATCCTGTCAATGGAAACTATACATTCATGGGCTGGTATGAGGGAGATACACTGTATGACTTCAATTCCGCTGTTGATCACGACATTGTATTAAAGGCAATGTGGAAGGATACAGGTTATCCTGTGATTACAGGAATTGAAGATGGCAAAACATACTGTGATACCGTACAGTTTGAAGTATCCGACAATATCAGTGTCTCTTCTGTTACAGTGAATGATCAGCCTGCAATACCGGATTCCAATGGTAAATACACACTGATCGCAGGTGTCGGGAATGTAAAGGCAGCTGTTGAAGATGCGGAAGGAAACCGTACAGTGGTAAATGTGACTGTCAATGCCGGTCATACATATGACTGGAAAACAGAAAACGGAGAATACTGGAAGGAATGTATTTACTGTGGAGATACTCTTCAGCAGCGTTATCCTGTGCCTGTCGTAACGCTCATTGCACCAGAGGAGCTGTGCAGAACACAGGATGCACAAATCAGTGCTTTGATTCCGGAAAATGTCATTTCACCAAGCCTCAGCTATGAATTCGAACGGATTGGAAACAGTCTGGATGTGACTGCGGAAGATGGAAAACTGGAAGGGGTACTGAGCAGTACCGCTTATCCGGCATCGGAAAACAGTTTTAAGGCTGTGGTAACGGTGGAAGTTCCTGAGACAGGATATGTATACAGAACAGAAAAGACAGTATTGATCGAGGAACATACAGGTGGAACGGCCACATGTATTACGAAAGCCGTATGTACAAGATGTGGTCAGGAATATGGTGAAATCGATCCTGATAATCATATCAGCCTGAGTCATTTTCCGGCAAAGGCTGCCACAGTTGCAGCAGTTGGAAACATTGAATACTGGCAGTGTGATGATTGTGATGAGAACTTCTCAGATGCAGAAGGAATACATCCGATCAAGTTAGAGGAAACAGTTGTTGCCAAACTGAAACCTTCTATCATCGAAGGTGAAAAACAGACACTTGTGGAAGGAGAAAAGAAGGATCTGACATTCCGTTCCAATGCGGAGTTCGCAGATTTCATCGAAGTGAAGATTGATGGCAAGACACTTGATCCAAAGAACTATACCGCAAAGGAAGGCAGTACGATCGTCACACTGAAGGGCGACTATGTATCCACACTCTCCGTTGGTAAACATGTCATCGGCATCGTCTCCGATGGCGGTACGGCTGAAACAGAGTTTACCATTACAGCGAAGAAAGTCCCTGACACCTCCGACTCCACAAATCTCTGGATGTGGGCAGGTATCGGACTGATTGCGATCGGTACGGTAATCACAACAGCAGCGTTCAGAAGAAAGGAAAACTGATACATACAGGTCACATGTGATGTGACACGACAAAACAGACCGTCATCTCTGACGGTCTGTGTCGTTTTCGTGTATCTGTTTCTGCAGGAATGAAAGGAAACGTGCGGTTGTATGTGTGATTGCGGTATTCTTTTTCCATACAAACATCGCATCGGATGTCAGTGTAGGGGAAAACGGTATGAACGGAAGATCAATGTGCTGTACGGATCCCTCAATGACAATGGCATTGCCGATGCCGTTTGATACAAGGATGGCATCTGCGGAAGGAAGATTTCCATATGCTGTGAATTGCAGACGGTTGTAGATCTGATCACCACACCAGTTTCTGATCAGGTTCAGTGTTTCCTTTCTGGCTGTACCGATGATCGGCAGATCGATCAGATCAGATGGTGTGATAAAAGGTCTGCCGGAAAGCGGGCTGTCTTTACCGACAAGCAGACCCCAGCGTTCCTTTTGCGGCAATCGCAGAACGTTAAGATGTTCCGTGTTTCCCGCCTGCATGACAATCCCGATATCCGCTGTACCGTGTTCCAGCATTTCCACAATGTTGTCGCTGGTTGCGCTGTGAAATACAAACCTGACATCCGGATACTGTCCGGTAAACAGATCACAGTACCTTGCCATGGTATCTGTTGCCGCAAGTATTCCGCAGGCAATGACGATTTCACCTTTGATTTCCTGATCCATGCCGGATATCTCCAGTTCTGTTTTCTCGCTCAGAGAAACGATTTCCTCCGCTCTTCTTTTCAACAGCAGTCCCGCTTCTGTCAGGGCAATGCTGCGCCTGCTGCGGATGAACAGCTGTGTACCGAGTTCCTCCTCCATCTGCATCAGCTGCCTGCTCAGGGTAGGCTGTGACAGGTGAAGACGTTGTGCGGCTTTTGTGATATTTCCCTCACCGGCAACTGCCAGGAAGTATTTCAACACACGTATTTCCATATGAATGACTCCTGTTCCCTATTGTAACATGAAGTCAGTCAAGGCAGATTGTTGTAATATGCATCCTCAACCGGTTCACACCACTGGTTGGATGCGCCTTCAGCAGGCACCTCAATTGCCACATGCGCAAACCAGCTGTCTTTTGCGGCCCCATGCCAGTGTTTGACTTCAGAAGGAATGTTGACAACATTACCAGGATGCAGTTCAACCGGTTCCTTTCCCCATTCCTGATACCAGCCTCTGCCATCGGTTACCAGAAGAATCTGTGCACCTTTGTGATGAATGTGCCAGTTGTTGCGGCATCCCGGTTCAAAAGTGACATTGGCTGCACCGACACCCTGATTATGGGCAAGTGGGTTGAGATAACTCTGTCCCTGAAAGTACTGTGCGTACGCATCGTTGGACACTCCAGGTCCGAATAATGATTTCTTTTCCATCTGTTTTTCTCCTTTCTCACTTCAGGCTATTACCCTGCGATTTTTCCATGTGCCTTTCTGGAAACGGTATACAAAGCATACCGAACGGCAGAACCAGTCCGCACCCATCGCAATCCATACACCGATAATGCCGAGATGGAAGAAGATACCGAACAGTACCGCTGTTCCAAGCCGGAACACAACCATGGATGCGATACCGACATACATGGAATACTTCACATCTCCGGCAGCCCTTAATCCATTCGGCAGTACAAACGATGTCGGATGCAACAGACATGCCATGATGTTATGCATGATGACAAGAATGAATACATAGCTGCGTGTTTCTTCTGAAAGACTGTAGATGTTCAGAAGCAGTGGTAATGCCGCAATCACAAGTCCGCCGATGCCTGCGGTAATCAGTCCTGCTGTTTTCATCAGTTTTCGGATATAGTATGAAGCCTGTTCATAATCACCGGCACCGACACACTGTCCGACAACCGTCACAATTCCAAGATTGATCGCATTGACAACAACAATCGCAATCTGGTCAATACTGCCCGCCACACTGTTGGCCGCGATCTGACTTGTGCCAAACATTGCGACAATACCTGTCACAAGCACTCTGCCCAGTGTAAACAGTCCGTTTTCAATCCCGTTTGGAACAGCGATCCGCAGGATGCGTCTGATCATGTCGCTGTGGACAGAGAATGCCTCTTGCATACTGACATGCACTGTGTTACGGGAATCCAGTGACAGAACAGACATGATGCCTGCCGCAATGATCCTTGAAATCAGAGTCGGTATTGCAACACCGACGACCGCTGCTTTCAGGACAATGACACCGATGTAGTTTCCGACGACATTGATGGTGTTCATCAGAAGCGATACCTTCATTGTGACATCCGTTTTACCGATGGAACGGAACAGAGCGGAAGCGGAATTGTAAATGCCAAGAAACGGAAAGGAAAGAGCGGTAATCAGAAAATATGTCATACATGCATTCATGACATCCGCTTCAATCGATCCAAAGAACAGATTCAGAATGGATTGACGGAAGAGAAGACAGACAGCCATGATCACAACCGATACAACAGCGGTTATGGTCATCAGCTGTGAGGATGCCGTATCCGCATGTTCAGGATCACCGTTTCCGATATACTGTGAAATGATCACGGCACCTCCCGCTGCCACTGCCGCAAGTACGGTAATGACCAGATTGTTGAGCATATCCACAAGTCCAACCCCTGAGACGGCTGCTTCGCCGGCCTGTGATACCATCATCGTATCCGCCATACCGACAACCATGACAAGAATCTGTTCAATGACGAGCGGTACAATCAGTTTCCGTAATGCGTTTCGATCATACATCATATGTTTTCCTCCTTCTGACAATCCGATTATCCATGGAGCGAGAGATAATGTCTAATACCTATGTATCATGAATATCATGCCTGAAAGGTATGATACATTCAGAATTCTGTTTACCACATTCAGAAAGAAGAGGAAAACAGATCGGATATCAACGGGGATTGCAGAAAAAGGGCTGATATGGAAAAAACATGGTAGAATGTCATCAGTGAAAGGACTTGTACACATGTATTACGGAAATATCAAAATGTATGATATCGCAGACGGGGAAGGATGTCGTGTTACCCTGTTTGTATCAGGCTGTACCAATGCCTGTAAAGGCTGTTTCCAGAAGGAAACGTGGGACTTCCACTATGGTCAGCCGTATACCATGGAAACCGAAGAGAAAATCATGGAATACCTGAAAGATGAGAATATTCAGGGACTGACATTGCTGGGAGGGGAACCGATGGAACCGGAAAACCAGAGAGTGCTTGTCAGACTGCTGGAACGGGTGAAAAGAGAACTTCCGACAAAGGATGTCTGGTGCTTTACCGGATTTGTACTGGACAGAGATCTGCTGGAAGGGCAGAGAAAGCACACGGAAGTAACGGATGAAATGCTGGGATATGTGGATATCCTGGTGGACGGTCCGTTCGTGGAGGAAAAGAAAAATCTATCTCTGTTTTTCAGAGGCAGTGAAAACCAGCGTGTGATTGACATGAACGCCACACGAAAGGAAAAGAGGATTGTACTGTATCATGACTGATACACCAATCCTCTTTTTTCAGTTGTTGAGACCGTGGTGGACAATATAGGATTCTGCAGACAACGGTGCAAATTCATATCCGTTTTCCAAAGCCCAGACAATGACAGGTTCCACCGCATCGACGGTGAATGATTTGTAATCATGCTGGAGGACAATGGAAGGTACACCGGCATTGGTACATGCGGTAATGCCGTTTTTAATGTTCTGAATGATGACATTGGTATCAGTAATACTGCCGGCATCCCCACTGGACACATTCCAGTCAAAATACACAAGATTCTTTTCGTATGACTGATCCACAAGCCTGCCCATGATACCTGCGCAGTAGTTTGCACTGACGGTATTGGAGGAACCGCCTGGGAAGCGGAACAGACTGGATGTGTTTCCGGTCTGCTGGCGGATGACCTCATTCTGGGCATCGAAGTCAGCCCAGTAGGCATCGGTGGTGCTGTACACGTTTGCGTAGTTGTGGCTGAGAGTATGCACTGCAACGGTATGACCGCGGCGGGCTTCCTCTCCGATATAATCCGTATATCCATACATGGATGTGGTAAAGAAGGTTGCCTTGACATTGTACTGATCAAGGATATCCAGCAGTCTGCCCGTACTTGCGCCAGGACCGTCATCGAATGTGAGATAGATGGTTTTTGCCGGGACATTGTTCACATTGGAGTTGGTTGGTCTGTTTCGTACGGTAATCGTGCGTGTCAGCTCAGTTGTGTTGTTGTGTGAGTCGGATACCGTATATGTCAGAGTATACGTTCCCGGTGTATTGGGATCCACACTGCCGGATACCGATACAAGGGATGTGACATCACCGTCACAGTCATCGACGGCGGTATAACCCGCGTCAAACCCGTTTCCGGTGTAGATGGTCAGATCCGTTCCATCTGGAAATGAAATCTGCGGGCCTGTACGGTCATCATAACGGATTGTACGTGTCACGGATGTGGTGTTATTGCTGGAATCGGATACGGTGTAGACAACCTTTTCCTCATCGGCTTCCACTTTAACCCGATCCGAAATATCCCCATCGTGATTGTCAGATGCTGTATAACCCTCTTCCTCATACGGGTGGTTGTACAGGGTATAGGAATCCGGGTTTTCCGTCAGGATGATTTCCGGAGGTGTTGTATCCTCTACAATGACCTTCCGCTTTTTCTGCTGTTTCAGTTTCCTGTGCGATGATTCATAGGTGATTTCGTATTCTCCAAGTTTTCCGGTATCCACATTTCCGGATACGGCTTTGACTTCCACCTCGGTTTCAAGGAATGGAATCAGAGAACCCGTAACCACGGCACGTGCACCGGGATCCGTGAATGTTTCCCTGTATTCCACCCGGATTGTTTCACCGCCTTTGAGTTCAATGTTCAACTGCCATCTGTTAAAGGCAAAAAGCCCGATTGTCACAACAGCCGTGATGATCAGGGCTGTAGCTGCCAGTTTGACAGGTGTTCTGATTTTCCGTTTTCGATGTGTTTCCATAAGACTCCTTACGACAGGCTGTGCGAAGGGTTTTCAGGCCTGAGAATTGTGATGTGTTCGGCTTTGATGCCGTACCAGATGAAGGTGCCGTCATACAGAGTATCCTCCTCTGTATGTTCAAGCTGTACGACCGCAAAATCCAGTTTCTGAATGATTTCGGCATTTACGATCCGTTTCGGTTCATCCTGTTCCATGGAATAGTAGTAAACCTCATCGGTTGTGTCCGGCCCATAACATGCCACATCCGGATCAAGTGAGATGACCTGATACAGAACAGCAGCGCGGGCAGTAAAGCGCATTGCCTGTTCACGGATCATCTGTACCATGGCGGTAAAGATACCTTTTCTTCGATAGCTTTCCGTGACATAGGCATTTGTGATGATACAGCCGATGTCTTCTGCTTTCGGTTCATTTTCCGCAAAGAAGGCGGTCTTCAGAACATACAGGTTGGATCGTGTCCATGGATCACATTCCTCAAACTGATCCAGGAGGTCCTCATTGTGCAGCAGTTCATGTGCCGGTGACCATATGGCACTGATATCGGCGATAACGGTATCCCCGTCAAAGACAAGCAGGGTGATTCTCTCCGCCGTCATGTCCGCATGTTCAAACCCGCCGAAAGGAAGGGAGATCAGACAGTAATGATAGCCATAGCCGTCTTCTTCCAGCACATGTGTTCCTTCCGTCAGTTTCAGCCATAATACGATTTCCTCCTCACCCATATCCAGGCTGTTTTTCAGAAAGGACAGAATTCTGCGGATATATGTTTCCTCAATCTGTTTCATACGGTTTTACGGTAAACACGGATGACAAAGGAGGCAGTGATATCCATGCCTTCCAGTGATTCGAGTTTCCGCATATCCTCCTTTCTTGTGCGGTGCACGTATGGTGTCATTTCAAACAGAGCCGTCAGGGTATCATGATCCGCACGGAATGTCCGTGTGATGATTTCCTCGGATTCCTTTACCATGGATGTTTCCAGCTCTTCCACTCTGTTTTCATACGGGTGTTCATAGACTGCCTGCTTGAGTTCAAACAGGTGGTATGGGGCAGGGGAGACAAAGATGAACCGTCCCTGATCTTTGAGAACCCGTTCAATCTCATCCCCGGCAAAAGGCGCAAAGCATGTCAGACATACATCCATGCATGCGTCAGGTAAAGGCAGACGGAAGATGGAAGCCACCGCATAGGATGTGCCTTTGTCCTTGCGTGCGGCTGTCTTCAACGCCTCCTTTGACATGTCAAAACCGTATTTTTCCTCACACGGGAATGCGGCTGTGTAATAGCCTTCCCCACATCCAAGGTCAGCCAGTGTATGACATGGTTCCTCAGCGATGATTGTGCATAAGGCATCCCGCAGGAATGCATAGCTTCCGGATTCCAGGAACTTCGTTCTTGCTTTGACCATGTCTTTGTTGTCTCCATGGTCAACAGACTGGCGGATCAGAAGATTCACATACCCCTGTTTTGCATAGTCAAAGCAGTGCCCGTTTTGGCATACTGCCGTATTCTCTTTTCTGTCAAGCGGTTTTCCGCAGATTGGACAATTTACTGACATGTGTCTATTATAACATAGAAACATTTGACCGCTGGTCAAAACAGTGTATAATGTGATCATAAAGGAGGAAGGCATGCCGGATAAGGAAGAAGAAAGACGCCATGAGTTCATGGACGCAGCGGAAAAACTGTTTAAGGAAAACGGAATTGTGGACACGACCATCAGTTCCATCGTCAGAGAACTGGACGTTGCCAAAGGACTGTTCTACTACTATTTCAAATCAAAGGATGATGTGATCGATGCGATCAGTGAAAAATACAACGGGGTTTTCAATGAAATGATGAAGGCCTCCATGGACAGTCCTTCATTTGAAGACCGTCTGGACCAGTATGTAAACAACTGTATTGCATCATTCAGGAAACTCGGTGAACAGCTCAAAGGCAGAGACAATGAAGTGGATCTGTCTCCACTTGTCAGCCGTTCGATGGAAGAGGCACGTACCGCAGCGGAACAGGGCCTTGAGAAACTGATTGAGGAAGGCAATGAGAAGGAAGTACTGAAACTGGAGTATCCGCATCACTATGCGAAAATCATTGTGGGAGGCATCATCACGCTTGTTGAGGAAGAACCACAGGATGAGGTAATTCAGAAGATTATCATGGATCTGCTGGACAGATCCGGAAAGGAAGAGGAAAATGTCTGAAAACAGAAACGACGAATTCGAAAAGAAGATCAACGATGCGGTCAATGACCTTGTCGGTAAGGTCAACGACCTGACAAAGGATGTCATCACCAGATTCGATGCCGAAAAGGAAAAGGCAAGAATCAGGAGTGAGATCGGTCATAACTCACGTGACCTGACAAAGGCATATGAAAAGCTTGGCCGTGCTTACTATGAAAGCAGAAGTGAGAACAGGGAGATGGAGGAAATGAAGGATACATTCGAACTGATCCGCTCCAAGGAACTTCTCATCAGACTGCTCAATGAAAAGCTTGACGGACTGAAGTAAGCAGCACAGAGAGTTCTGCCAATCCGGTTGAACCGTTGTATCTGCTTTTGATCAATACGAAAACAATATCATAGACTGTAAAAAAGCAGGAAGACTGCAGTCTCATTAACAGAAGGCAACTGACTTTACAGAACAGGTGAGTTGCTTTTTTTGATATCCGGTGATCAAAATGATTCTTTTCGTTTCTTCCGAAAAATCAGTATCACTGAATAAGTAACAGAATTACAATACGGGTGTCAGTCAATCACCCGATGTTGCAGCCGCAGTCCTCTGTACAACAGGGAGACATGAACTGTCTGATATGGGAGCACTACACTGTAGTGACACCAGGACCATATGAATGAGTTACAGGCCTCGTCCCTTCAGGGGCGGGGCAATTGACCAGAATGCCATAATAAAACCTCACCGGTATGCCGATGAGGATTATTTGTTTCTGTATACGATTCTGCCGTTTGTCAGATCATATGGAGAAATTTCGACTTTGACCTTGTCTCCAGGCAGAATTCTGATGTGATGAATTCTCAGTTTACCGGCAAGCGTAGCACGGATGTCCATACCGTTTGTCAGCTTGACTTTGAACGCATTGGAAGAGATTTCCTCAACAACGCCTTCCATCTGGATTGCATCTTCCTTACTCAAGTGCAGTTCCCTCCTTGTTGTTTGCATTGAGATAATATCATAAAAAAGCTGTTTCTGCACAACAAAATCATGTTTTCACGATCTCATTGCGTCATCGGATGTCTTTCCGCATACGAATACCTGCATCCGCAGTAATCCTGTCGGTACAGATCGTATGTATTGACGATGGCATCGCTCTTCAGGGCACCGGAATCCTTTTTGAAATCCGATACAAGCCACTTCACATTTCCATACTTCAGGGTCAGATTCAATCCGATTTCATTGATCTTCTGTGAATCCTTCTGTCTTGAAAAGGTCAGTACTGAAGTACACAGGTCAAAACCGTTCTGATCCGCATACCGCAGGGCACTGTCCATCCGTTTTGCATAGCAGGCAAAACAGCTCTTCCATCCCTCCGGATCCGTTCCCCGATGCGCCAGAACCGTCTTTTCATACGTTTCATAGTCATAGCTGTCTTCCACAAATCCGATCTGACCGTGCCATCTTTCATCCAGATACCGGATGACTTCATCTCTGCGGTGTACATATTCCTGCTTTGGCCAGATATTGGAATTGGAAAAGAACACGGTAACCTCACATCCCTGCTGCACAAGGAAATCCATCGGCCAGCAGGCACATACCACACAACATGCATGAAGGACAACACGGGGTGTT
Organism: Bulleidia sp.; assembly: GCA_051873755.1. Lineage (GTDB taxonomy): Bacteria > Bacillota_I > Bacilli_A > Erysipelotrichales > Erysipelotrichaceae > Bulleidia. The sequence goes on from JBJEFE010000083.1 coordinate 57,332, forward strand.
CTGTCTGGATGCGCTGCCCTGAAATCCTGAAGCTGTTTCAGACACTCTTTGTGGTAGTTGTGCCGGTTGGAGGATTTACGGGATCGAATGTAGGAAAGATATTCCTGCTTTTCCGTTTCATTCATCGGTTAACAGCATGCAGTCGCCAAAGGAGAAGAAACGGTAACGCTGTGCCACTGCAGTTTCATAGGCATGCATGATTCTTTCATATCCTGCAAGGGCACAGATCATCATCAGAAGGGTGGACTTTGGAAGGTGGAAGTTTGTTAACATACCGTTGATGGTATGGTATGTATATCCCGGATAGATAAACAGCTTTGTTTCAAGCGTGCATTCCTCAAATCTGCCGTATCTGTTCCATACCGATTCAAGAGTCCGTACGGATGTTGTACCAATCGCAAAGATCCGTCTTCCTTCTGCCTTGGCTTTGTTTAATTTCCGTGCGGCTTCTGCGTCCATATGACAGACTTCCGCATGCATGTCGTGTTCCATGACATTTTCGGTATCCATCGGACGGAATGTACCAAGTCCCACATGCAGGGTGACATCGATGATCTCCACACCTTTTTCACGCAGAGCATCAAAGATTTCCGGTGTAAAGTGCAGACCTGCGGTCGGTGCAGCCGCACTGCCCTCGACTCTGGAATACACGGTCTGATAGCGTTCCGGATCATTGAGCTTTTCATGGATATACGGCGGCAGCGGTACTTCACCCAGCTGATCAAGGATCTCATTGAAGATGCCTTTGTAGATCATTCTGAACTTCCGCAGTCCCTTTTCACCGATTTCCAGACACTCGGCCTTTAATCTGCCGTCATGGAATGATACAACGGTGCCGACCTTGACGGTTTTGGCATTGCCGACAAGGCACTCCCACACATCATCTTCCATCTGTCTTAACAGCAGCACCTCCACATGTGCACCTGTCTGTTCCTTTGTGCCGTACAGTCGTGCCGGTATGACACGGGTGTTGTTTCTGACAAGCACATCACCTTTGTGGAAGTATTCAGGTATGTCATAGAAATGACGGTGTTCAATTTCATCTTCATCCTTTTTATAATGGACAACCATCATACGGGATGTCTTTCTGTCACTTAAGGGAGTCTGGGCAATCAGTTCCTCCGGTAAGTCATAATCAAAATCACTTGTTCTGATATTATTCAAATCCATATGTCAGAATCCTCTTTCATCAAATTTCATCTGTGCCAGGGTTTCCTCACGGAATGCGGCGAAGCGGTCTTCTCTGATGGCGGTACGCACATCCTCCATCAGTTTGAGAAGGAATCGCACATTGTGAATGGAGAACAGCCTTGTACCGAATCCCTCATCACATCTGGCCAGATGGTTCAGGTATGCCTTTGTATAATTGCGGCATGTATAACAGTCACAAAGCGGATCCAGCGGTGTGAAATCCTCTTTGTACTTTGCTTTGCGGATATTGATTCTGCCCTGGGATGTCATCAGTGTGCCATGGCGGGCAAGACGGGTTGGAAGCACACAGTCAAACATGTCGATGTTCAGACTGACTCCATCCAGCAGATCATTGACAGCCCCGACACCCATCAGATATCTTGGTTTGTCAAACGGCAGAGGTTCTTCCGCCATTTCAATCATCTTACGGAATGTTTCCTTGTCTTCTCCGACGGATGTACCGCCGATCGCATATCCCGGGAAATCCATTTCCGCCAGCTTTTCCGCACAGTATTTCCTCAGATCCGGATATTCACCGCCCTGTACGATTCCGAATATTGCCTGTTCATCCGGCCTCAGGTTGGCATTTTTTCCACGTTCTGCCCAGCGCAGTGTGCGCTCCATGCTCTGTTTTGCATATTCATACGTGGCAGGGTAGGGAATGCATTCATCAAAGGACATCATGATATCCGCACCGATCGCATTCTGAATCTGAATGCTTTTTTCCGGTGACAGAAACATTTTATCGCCATTGAGAATATTGCGGAATTCCACACCCTCTTCCGTGATCTTTCTTGTTCCGGCAAGAGAGAACACCTGGAAACCGCCCGAGTCCGTCAACATCGGTCCCCGGTAGTTCATGAACTTCTGTACGCCGCCTGCTTTGGCCATGATCTCAGGCCCCGGCCGCAGCCACAGGTGATATGTATTGGCAAGTACAACCCCCGCACCCATGTCATACAGTTCCTCCGGAGAGATGAACTTTACCGTAGCCTGTGTTCCCACCGGCATGAACATCGGTGTTTCCACATCTCCGTGTGGTGTATGCAGGATGCCTGTGCGTGCACCGCTGTTTTGATCGATATGTGTGATTTCAAATGTTACTGGAACCATTTCTGTTCCTCCTTGGCCACAACAGTATACCAAATAATTCCCTGCAGGTGTCAAAGTGGCTGTGATATAATGTTGTATACCATGAAAACACAGAAGATCCGTATTCGAAATCTCAATGACACTGCGGTCCGTCAGGGCTTTACCGTTCATGTCAAACCCGTACCGCAGCTGACGACAATGCTCTGTATCGGGGCGATCATGATCATTGCCAATCCCAATCTGATTCTGGCGGGAATGGGACTTGTATGTATCAGTGTATTCGGCATTGCCGTGTTTCCAGACCGCAGTCTGATTACCTTTCTGGATGATTACATGGTGCTTTACAACCAGCAGGACCGTTCCATGTGCATGATTGTCTATTATGATGAGGTTGTGCAGTGGCAGTACGTATACCATAAAAACTATGACCAGCTTGTGATCACACTGGTGGACGGATCAACGGAGACACAGGAAATGTATTCCCAGCACTCCGTGTCCCAGCAGCTCAACACACACCTTGCGGGTAAAAAACGCAAAAGCAGCCGGATGAGGAGGGAAAATGCATGAAATATACAGATGAGGAAGCAGTCAGAGAATGCCGGAAACACATGATCTCCGAAAAGGAGGTTGACCGGATGAGTGAACTGTTTCAGATGTTTGCGGATTCCACAAGACTGCGGATCATGAATGCACTGTTTTCCAGTGAACTGTGTGTTTCCGATCTCAGCAACCTTCTGGAAATGAGCACCAGTGCGGTATCTCACCAGCTTTCCAATCTTAAAAAGACGAAACTTGTCACGACAAAGAAGATCGGAAAAAAGGTATATTACTCGATGGCGGATGAGCATATTGAGATGATTTACCGGATGTCCCTGGAACATATCAACGAAAAATAAACATTAACAGATTTTTTACAAAACAACGGTAACAGACTTTACCGTTGTTTCTTATTCTTTTCACGTACCAACAGAAAAGGAGTGTAAAGAAAACGAAATGTTGAATACGAAAAAGTTCACAGCAGCAGCTCTGACAGCTGTTCTGCTTGCAGGATGCGGTTCCACCACAAACGAAGGTTCCACAGCAGGAACTTCAACGGCAGACAATGCCTTTGACGCAAATCAGGAAATCACAGTTATTTCCAGAGAAGCCGGTTCCGGTACAAGAGGTGCCTTCATCGAACTGACAGGCGTTGAACAGAAGAATGAAGCAGGCGAAAAGGTTGACATGACAACAGATGAAGCACAGACAGTCAACAGCACATCCGTTGTACTGACAACAGTCGCAAGCGATCCGTACGCAATCGGTTATGTATCCATGGGTGCCCTGGACAAGACAGTCAAGGCTGTCAAGGTTGACGGCGCTGACGCAACAGCTGAAAACGTCAAGGCAGGCACATACAAGCTGGCACGTCCATTCAATGTCGCAGTCAAGGAAGGTAATGACAACCCGGTTGTTGAAGACTTCATGGCATACATCATGTCTGAAGAAGGCCAGGCAGTCATCTCTGAAGAAGGTTATATCCCGGTTGATGATGTCAAGCCATTCGAAGGCACAAACCCTGAAGGACACATCGTTGTTGGTGGTTCCTCTTCCGTATCTCCGGTTATGGAAAAGCTGATTGAAGCTTACAGCAAGATCAACACAGCAGCTTCCATCGATCTGCAGACAACAGACTCCACAACAGGTATGACAAATGCCATCGAAGGCAGCTATGACATCGGTATGGCTTCCCGTGAACTGAAGGATGAAGAAATCGCAGCCGGCCTTGTCAACACAGTCATCGCTACAGACGGTATCGCAGTCATCGTAAACAGTGAAAATCCGGTCGATGATCTGACAAAGGAAAACATCGCTTCCATCTACACAGGCGAAGTTATTTCCTGGAGCGAAATCGAAGGTTAATCTGAAGAAATTTGATGAAAGGCTTTCTGGTTGCGGAAAGTCTTTCGTTCATGGAGGGAAAAGATGAAATTTAATCAGATCAAGGAATCTTTCATGAAATATGTATTCATGGTCGCTGCTGTCTTTTCCATCGCAGCGGTCATACTGATCTGCGTATTCCTGTTCTCGGGAGGTATTCCTGCCATGCAGGAAATCGGACTTGGTAATTTCCTTGGCGGAACAAAGTGGAGTCCGACAAATAATATCTTCGGTATTCTGCCGATGATTGTCGGAAGCCTGTATGTCACCGCAGGTGCCATCCTGTTTGGTGTGCCGATCGGTATTCTGACTAGTATCTTCATGACATTCTACTGTCCAAAACAGATCTACCGTCCGCTCAAGTCAGCCACAGAGCTGCTTGCGGGTATTCCTTCTGTTGTCTACGGTTTCTTCGGTGTCATCGTGCTTGTGCCGGCCATGTTCCAGTTCGAACAGGCACTGCATATCTCCGGAAAGGGAAGCTGTATCGCAACAGCATCCCTGCTTCTGGGTATCATGATTCTGCCGTCGATTATCGGTGTATCTGAATCCGCACTGCGCAGTGTGCCGCAGTCCTACTATGAAGGTTCGGTTGCGATGGGTGCCACAAAGGAAAGAACGATTTTCTGCGTCATCCTTCCTGCCGCAAGCTCCGGTGTACTTGCCGGGGTGGTACTTGGTATCGGACGTGCCATCGGTGAAACAATGGCAGTCGTCATGATTGCGGGCAACCAGCCGCGTATGCCTGAATCCATTTTCAGAGGCGTGCGTACGCTGACAGCCAATATCGTTATGGAAATGGGTTATGCGACAGGTCTGCACAGAGAAGCTCTGATCGCTACAGGTGTTGTCCTGTTCGTGTTCATTCTTCTGATCAACGCATGCGTAGCGGCATTAAAGAAAAAGCAGGTGGAACATGCCTAAAAACAAGTATATCGGATCCAGAATTCTCAAGGGACTTGTGTACCTTGCGGCGACTGTCACCTTTCTGATTCTGATCTTCCTGATCGCTTATATTCTGATCATGGGTATCCCGCATCTGAATCTGGACCTGTTTGCCTGGAAGTATACTTCCGACAACGCGTCCCTGATGCCGGCTCTGATCAATACCGTCCTGATGACCGTACTGTCGCTTCTGATTGCGATTCCGGTCGGACTGTTCTCAGCAATCTTTCTTGTGGAGTATTCCGGTAAGGGAAACAAATTCGTTGATCTTGTCCGGATGACAACTGAAACACTGCAGGGTATTCCATCCATTATCTACGGTCTGTTCGGTATGCTGTTTTTCGTCAACAGACTGAAACTTGGATGTTCGATTCTGTCCGGTGCCCTGACACTGTCCATCATGATCCTGCCTCTGATCATGCGTACAACTGAAGAGGCGCTCAAGGCGGTACCGGATCTGTACCGTGAGGGATCATTCGGACTTGGTGCAGGCAGACTGCGTACGGTATTCCGCATTGTACTTCCAAGTGCGATGCCTGGAATTCTCGCAGGTGTCATTCTTGCAATCGGAAGAATTGTGGGTGAAACCGCAGCGCTGATCTACACATCCGGCACAATGCCGCAGATTCCAAGCAGCCTGTTTGGATCAGGCCGAACACTGGCACTGCACATGTATCTGTTATCCAATGAAGGTCTGTACATGAACCAGGCTTACGCAACAGCGGTCGTACTGCTTGTACTTGTTGTGGGAATCAATGCCCTCAGCAACGTGATCGCAAAGAAACTGACGAGAAACTGAAAAGGAAATACGGGATAGATATGAGTAAAATCAGTATTGAAAATCTGAATCTGCACTATGGTGATTTCCATGCCCTCAAGAATGTGAACATGAACATTGAGGAAAAGCAGATCACGGCATTCATCGGTCCTTCCGGATGTGGTAAATCCACACTTCTGCGATGCCTCAACCGTATGAATGACCTTGTGGAAGGATGCCGGATTGACGGTACCATTGCCATTGACGGTAAGGACATCTACAGTAAATCCCAGGATGTCAACCTGCTTCGTAAGAAGGTAGGCATGGTATTCCAGAAACCGAATCCGTTCCCGATGAGCATCTATGATAATATTGCCTACGGTCCAAGAACCCATGGAATCCGCAATCGTAAGCAGCTGGATGAAATTGTTGAGAAGTCACTGCGTGATGCGGCAATCTGGGATGAATGCAAGGACAGACTGAAGAAGAGTGCCCTTGGTCTGTCCGGTGGTCAGCAACAGAGACTCTGTATTGCCAGAGCTCTTGCCTGCAATCCGGAAATCCTTCTGATGGATGAACCTACCAGTGCGCTTGACCCGATCAGTACATCCCGAATCGAGGATCTTGTACTGGATCTGAAAAAGAACTACACCGTTGTCATTGTCACACACAATATGCAGCAGGCACTGCGTATTTCCGATCAGACTGCTTTCTTCCTGCTGGGAGAAATGGTTGAATTCGGACCGACGGAAAAGATCTTCTCCGTACCGGAAGACAAGAGAACAGAAAACTACATTACAGGAAGGTTTGGATGATCTATGAGAAATCGTTTTGATCTGCAGCTGGATTCTCTTGAGGAATCCTTGCATGAAATGGGACATGACTGCTGTGTAAACATCACAACAATCATGGATGCCCTTGTCAACAGAAGTGAAAAGAAGGCACGTGAGGTTGTTTCAGCCTCCATGCGGATCCGCAGATCCGAAAGGAATATTGAGTCCATCTGCCTCAAGCTCCTGCTTCAGCAGCAGCCGGTTGCCAGAGATCTGCGCATTATCTCCTCCGGTCTGAAGTCCGTCTATGACCTGGAAAGAATCGGAGATGTTACAGGGGATATCGCCAACCTGATTCTCAAGGACAATGTTTCGATTGCCTCTGATATTCTCGGCCTGAATGAGATGGGTAAAGCTGCCGAAACCATGGTCAAGGATGCGGTCAAGGCATTGACGGAAAAAGATGAGGCTCTTGCAAGAAAGGTCATCGACAGCGATGATATCGTCGATGAATTCTTCATCAAGGCCAAGAAAAAGCTCTCTGAAGACTTCGCAAGAACAGAGACCAACATGGAATACGCACTGAATCTTCTGATGATTGCCAAATACTTTGAAAAGATTGGTGATCATGCGGTGAACATTGCCAAGTGGGCAATCTTCTGCGCAACCGGTGAATTACCGGAAAACGAAGATCAGTAATCACTCCTTTGAATAAAGGCACTGTATGACGCAGTGCCTTTATTCTCTGATGATCCGCATCATCCTCTGAAATCATGATCTGTTTCCTCTTTTCAATCAGATGATTCTTTCCGGTGATGATATGGGAGGGAATCACACGGATGTCATCATGAAAATACAGGTTCTTCCGGTCTGATTTCTGACAGTCGTGTTGTACGCTTTCTTTGCTGTATACCGCACAGTACGATGACCTTCACATGATTAAACACAGACAGTTCGACCTGAAGATATGAAAGGGATGCGGAAAGATGTTCCGGATTGATGTCCACATCCGGAAGACGGATATCGGGATTGTATTCTGTCATGGCTGTACCTGTACCATACAAATGGACAGAGACTGTGAAACACCTGAAATTCTGTTATTTTTTCCTGAATCATCTTATAATATCTGTTGATATACAGAAAGAGGGAATGTGTAATGTTGAAGTGCAGAGAATGCAGAAAGTGTAATGGAATCGCATGTGCGGGAGAAATTCCTGGCCTTGGCGGCAAGGATTCGGGAAGATCGTTTATCCGCAATGTGGAGATGATGAACCGGGTGAAGATTCAGATGGATGTTCTGTGTGATGACGGAGTCGTTGATCCGTCTGTCAGGATCCTTGGCATGGATCTTGCAATACCGGTGATGATTGCTCCGATTGCCGGGATTCAGAATAACTATGGTGCGGATCTGTCCGATCAGGATTATGTCGTATCCACAATTGAAGCAGCACAGCAGACAGGCATCCGTGCCTTTACGGGTGACGGAATTCATATGGAACCGATGTTCATCGATCCGGCCAGAGCCATCAGTGAACATGGCGGAAAGGGTATCGTGACGATGAAACCGTGGGTAAAAGAAGGCATTGACGCAAGGATTGCAGGACTGCAGGGACTGCAGTTTGAAGCATTGGCAATGGATGTGGATGCGGCGGGACTGCCGTTATTAAGAGAAGGAAAGACACCGGTGGAAAACAAGAACTGTGAAAAGCTGGCATATATCCGTGAATCTTTGAATAAACCGTTTATTGTCAAAGGCGTGATGACCGTGCATGCGGCACTTGAGGCAAAGAAGGCCGGTGCTTCCGCCATTGTCGTATCCAACCACGGCGGCAGAGTCATGGATGACTGCCTGGCAACGATTGAGGTTGTATCGGAAATCCGCAGGGCAGTGGGAAATGACATGGTGATCCTGTTGGATGGCGGAATCCGAAGCGGTATGGATGTGTTCAAGGCCATCGCCCTTGGTGCGGATGCGGTGCTTGTGGGAAGACCGTTTGCACTGTCGGTTGTCAAAGGCGGTACGGAAGGACTTGTAAGAACCATTGAAACATACAGAGACCAGCTGATTCAGACCATGCGTATGACCGGCTGTCATAGCCTGTCCGATATTACCGAAGAAAAGGTGAGTGTCCGTTTCTGATGCGGAAAGAAGGCATTTCATGTTTTGCCCTGCATGTTTTTGCGATGGCATGCATGACATGCGATCACGCATGGGCATTGCTGTTTCCGCAGTGTGAGTGGCTGACATGGATTGGCAGAATCGCATTTCCGGTATTTGCGTTTCTGATTGTGCAGGGGTATAAACATACATCCGATCTGAAACGGTATATGAAACGCATGCTTGTCTTTGCGCTTGTTTCAGAGATTCCGTTCAATCTGATGTATGGAAGCAGTGTATTCTATCCGTTCCATCAGAATGTGCTTTGGACTTTTCTGATTGCCCTTTGTGCCATGACATGTATGGACAGGATCAAAGGGAAATACAGCCGGTGGATCTCCGGCGGCCTGTGTGCACTGATCACGCTGGTTTCCTTTGTGCTTGGCTATGGCATGATGTCCGATTATTTCGGGGCAGGCGTACTGACGGTTCTTGTGTTTTATTTCCTGAAAGGCAATACGTGGATTGAGCGGATCGGACAGCTGATCTGCCTTGCCTGGATCAACCTGGAACTGCTGGGTGGATATTATGTGCCGGTTGAGATTGCCGGATTTCAGGTGGATATCATACAGCAGGGATTTGCCCTTGTGGCACTGATACCGATCTGGCTGTACCGCGGCAGGCAGGGATACCATGCAAAGTGGTTTCAATATTTCTGTTATGCGTATTATCCGGTTCACATGCTTGTGCTGTACGGCATCTGGCAGTTATGGATCCGATAGGGAACAGAAACAGGTAAAGTCTGAAAATGTTTTCATGATTTGAAATATGTTTACATCAATATGAAACAGTGATAGAATGGAAATTACGAGAAATGAGGTACGCAATGGACAACTACGCAAATAATGCCTATTTCTGGCAGAAAGTGGATACGCTGTTCCTTTCAGGCAACCTGCGTCAGGTAAAGAAAAAAGGGGAAGTACATGATACATTCAAGAATCTTGTATTCCCGACCGATTACGGAAGACTGGAGGATCTGGTATCACATACGGGAAGCGGTATTCCTGTTTATATGGGAAGCGGAAACCGCAATCGTATTACGGCACTTGTCATCGCAGCGGATATCCTGACAAAGGAATTAGATGTGAAAATCCTGGTCGGATGTGATGAAAAAGAAACAGAAGATGTTCTGCGCTATCTGAACCAGACGGATTTCCAGAAGACCGTTCTGATCAAACGCGGCTCTGAGATTCCATGCTGGGGTGTCACAGACAACTGATCCGTATAAGACAGCCGAAAAAGCTGTTTTTTTATGCATATTACTCATTGTACTGTTGTGATCTCGATGGTGGGTATGCTATTGTATACTTGCCTGTATTTTACGATATGATTGATGGCAGTCATGGCCCGTCATATGATCAGGTAATAAGCATCATATCATCTGAATTGCCCGATCATATCACATCTTATTCATATATTCCGTGAATTCCCCGGTGTTTATGTTTTTCTGAGGCAATATCAATCTGCAGGAGGACATATGAAAAGCAGAAAAATCATTCAGACAGTGCTTGCCGCAATGGGTGTTGTAAGTACACTTTCAGGTTGCGCCGGCACAAAACAGGAACGTATTTCCATTGACATGTACATGTGGGACCGCTCCATGTTCAAGGAGCTATCACCATGGCTTCAGGAGACATTCCCGCAGTACGACTTCAACTTCATTCAAAGCTACAATACAATGGCCTATTATAATGACATGATCAACCGCGGTGAGGACATCCCGGATATCATCACCTGCCGCAGATTCTCGCTGAATGATGCGGCAGCACTGTCCGATGAACTGATGGATCTGTCAAAGACAGAGGTTGCGGGAACATTCTACAGTTCCTATCTGGAAGTCAACAGAGAAAACAGCGGTGCGATCCGCTGGCTGCCGATGTGTGCCGAAGTTGACGGTACTGTCGCAAACAAGGATCTTTTTGATGCATATGGACTGGAACTTCCGACAGACTACAGCGGGTTTGTGGCTGCGGTTGATTTCTTTGAGGAGAGGGGAATCAAAGGATATCAGACCGACTGGACCTATGATTATACATGCCTTGAAACACTGCAGGGATCTTCCATACCGGACCTGATGAGCCTGGAGGGAACTGCCTGGAGAAGAGATTATGAAAGTGAAACGGACCAGCAGGTTGGACTGAGTGAGGAAGTCTGGATGCCTGTATTTGAAAAATATGAACAGTTTCTCAGGGATGTTCATTTTCTGGAAGGTGATGAGGAGCTGGACTTCGATGATGTTGTAACCCCGTTTTTAGAAGGGAAAACAGCCATGATCCGTGCTACCGCTGCCATGGCGGACATCCTGTACAAGGATAATGGAATCAACTGTGTTGTACTTCCGTACTTTGGTGAAAGTGAAGAGGACAACTGGATACTGACATACCCGATGTGCCAGCTTGCGGTTTCAAAGAACGTTGAAGCAGACAGCGCAAAGAAGAAGGCGGTACTGGAGGTTGTGTCCGCAATCTTCACCGAACAGGGACAGAAACACGTCGCTGCAGGTACATCCGTTCTCTCCTACAACAAACAGGTACGTATTGAACCGACACCTGCGATGCAGTATGCACAGGACTGCATTGACCGCAACCACCTGTACATGCGTCTGGCATCCACGGAAATGTTCTCCGTATCTCAGGATGTGGTACATAAGATGATGACAGGAGAATATGGTCCGGAAGGTGCGTTTGCGGATTTTACCACCCAGATTTCCATGGATCCTTCCGCAAAGGTGGAAGAGGTGCTGTTTACACAGAACAGGGCATATGACATCGGTTTCGGTACACACGGCAGTCCTGCCGCTTCCGCAGTGATCAACACCCTGCGTACATTGAACAATGAGGATATCGCGATCGGATATACCAGTGTGATCAGTTCACAGATATACAGCGGTGATTATACGAAACAGCAGGCGGAATGGCTGATGACACCGAAGAATGAGCTGTCCAGCTGCACATTTACCGGTGCGGAAATCAGACAGATCATGGAATGGCTTGTCAATGTGAAGGAAGACGGATCCAATCCAATACGTCACAGAAATTTCATGCCTGTCACATCCGGTATGGAATATACCGTCAGGGAAACCGAACATGGAAAATTCCAACTGGAATCCATTACCGTAAACGGCAGAGAACTGCAGGATGGGGATGAATATACCGTGCTGCTTGCCGGAGCGGATAATATCATCGAACATGAGGCGTTCTGCCACTGTCCGATGCCGGAAAACATCAGGGAAAAACGTGATGCCAACAAAAACCCGATCAAATGTCAGACCTATCTGATCGAAGCTCTGACAGAAACACAACAGCTGTCGGAACCGACAGAATATGTAACGATTCAATAAAGAGGGGAGGGATACAATGCGGAAAAGACTGCCTGTACTGTTTTTGACAGTAAGCATCATTACATTACTGATCTTTGCGGGTAAAGCGTATTTCGGATTTGTATCCCAGACCATCTATGATGAAAGTACAGCCCACCTGCAGGAAATCTTTCACCAGGCCAACCAGAGTCTGCACAACCTTGTTTCGGTCAACTGGAGCCGTATGCGCATGTGGGCACCATTTATCAGCCAGGTTGAAAACACGGATGAACTGCAGGAATACCTGAATCAGGCAAGACAGGAGAGTGGATTTACCGATTTCTGTTTCATATCCGAAAACGGAAACTACATGACCCAGGATGGACGGAGCGGATATCTGGATCTGCGTGATCAGCTTTCTGATCTGATTGTGGATCAAAAACCTGTCGCGGCAAACTCCGTCGTACCGGACAAACCGGAAATCATGGTATTTGCGATTCCGACCGACCATGGTACATTCAACGGTTTTGAATATGATGCCATTGCGATTACCTTCAATAACTCCGATATGGTTGAAACACTGCAGATCAGTGCGTTTGACGGTGAGGCAGGCACGTATGCGGTATTGCAGGACGGCCGGATTGTCGTGGACAACGGCAGTGCAAACATGCCTGACATGTACAACATCTTTGCTTTCCTGGAGACAAAGGGAAACGTGTCTGAAGAACAGATTCATCAGATCGAAACGGATTTTACAACCGGAACTTCCGGTGACTTCGTATTTGATTACGGCGGAAGAATGTTTTACTTCGTATATGAGGCTGCCTCATTTCAGGACTGGATGGTTGTCGGTATCGTACCGACGGAAGTAGTCAATTCCAGCATGAACCGCCTTCAGGCATCCACTGTTCTGGTACTGTCACTGGTCTTTATTGCGATCTGTCTGATGATTGTCACTTCAATTGTGGAGCACAACAGACGTGCACTGGCAAGAAAGGATACGGAACTGATTGCCCGTGATGAGCTTTTCTCAAAGCTTTCCAACAACGTGGATGATGTGTTCATGATGATTGACGCAGAGAATCTGAAAGCGGAATATGTCAGTCCGAATGTACAGAAACTCACAGGTCTTTCCGAAACGGAAATCCGTGAGGATATCCATGTTCTGAGCCTGCTTCTGCTGCCGGACACTTCATCAGATCTGTTTGAAGTTCTGCCGCAGTTACAGCCGGGTGAGCAGAGGGAATGGGACAGAGAGTACATCCACAAGATTGAACACAGAAACATGTGGTTCCGGGTTGTCGTATTCTGCACGGACATCCAGGGAAAGAAGAAGTACATCATGGATCTGTCGGACCGTACCAAGGATCGACTGATCAACCAGAAACTCGAGGATGCGGTCAGAACAGCGGAAGCTGCCAACAGAGCCAAGACAACCTTCCTCAACAACATGTCACATGATATCCGTACACCGATGAATGCGATTATCGGATTTACGAACATCGCAATGAAACATGAACCGAAGGAGGACGTGAAAGCGTGTCTTCGCAACATTGCGGGAAGTTCTGAACACCTGCTTACACTGATCAACGATGTACTGGATATCAGCCGCATTGAAAGCGGAAAGGTGAGGTTTGTACCGATGCCTGTGGATATCCGTTCGGTTGCGGAAACCGCCATCGGTATTACCCATGGCTTCCTGGCAGATCGGGCAATCATCTTCAATTCCCATGTGCAGGAACCGGAATACCCGTATGTCAATGCGGATGCGGTACGCATCAGAGAGGTTCTTGTCAATATTCTGGGCAATGCGGTCAAGTTTACCGATGATGACCATCATATTGATTTTTATGTCAGTTATCATCCGGGAAAGGATGAGAAACACATCATTGTCCGGTATGTGGTTTCGGATACCGGTGTCGGTATGACACAGGAATTCGTTGAACATATCTTTGATGAGTTTTCACAGGAGGAAAACTCAGCCCGTACACAATACAGGGGGACAGGATTGGGTATGACGATCACAAAGCGGTATGTGGATATGATGAACGGTTCCATCACTGTGGAAAGTGAGAAGGGAAAGGGTTCCACATTCACCGTGGAACTTCCTCTGGAACTGACGGATTCCGACCTGGTACAGAAACAGGAGGTGGATATCCCCACCGTCAACCTGTCAGAGGTTCACATTCTGCTTGCGGAAGACAATGATCTGAATGCGGAGGTCGCCATGGTACAGCTGGAGGAACTTGGTGTCCGGATCACAAGAGCACATAACGGCAAAGAAGCGCTGGAGATGTTCAGCAACAGCCCGGAAAAGACATTTGATCTGATTCTGATGGATGTCATGATGCCGGAAATGAACGGGTATGAGGCCACTTCCGCAATACGGAACATGAAGAACAGAGCGGACGCAAGGAATATTCCGATCATAGCCATGACTGCCAATGCCTTTGCGGAAGATGTGCAGGCATCTTTGGATGCAGGAATGAACGGTCATATCGCAAAACCGATTGACATTGAAGAAGTCAAAAAGGCAATTGCCATGAATGTATTGAACTGACACTCCCCATGACTGAAGTCAGGGGTTTCTGCCGGTCAGATCGTGAAAAACGCTGACGTCGCATGAAAATGCGGCGTTTTTCCTTAAATCATAAAAAAACCATCATGAAAATCGGTAAAATTGCAAAAAAAAGGAAATATGTATCAGTGAAAGGAGGCTGAAGAGATGGCCGGAATGAAGTATCATTTCAAAGATCATGTTTCCAAAAGCCTGTTTGCGATTCCTGAAGTCTTTGCGGACCTCATCAACAATGATCT
>JBJEFE010000084.1:0-5253 GCA_051873755.1 Bulleidia sp.
AGACAGCTGAAACAGGCATGACATCACAGTGTTCACGTTTGTGGGCACTGTTTTTCAAAGCAAAGGAGCGGTTGATTTCCCGCTCCTATCACATCATCCTGTCTGAAATACGTAACAGATATTCCTATTCTCTATGTGCGCCCAGAAGATATTCGATAAAATATATCGTCTGATCGAACCAGTATTGAAGATCTTTTTTTCGTTCAAATTGAACACCAACAACATACACTTTATTCAGATCATCCAATGGTAAGATATAACTTGAATCCTTATAACCGTTGCATTTCAACGTAACCGTATAATAACCAGGTTCATTTACAACCGCATAATAATTCAAATCATCGCCAGCCCAGGCAACTTCCATCACTTTATCCTCTTTTGTAAAAATGGTTGATATGTTTTCATAGCCGTGATCATTGAAAAAATATACGATATATCCCTGATTCTCAGCGATATTTTCATTTTCCAGGACAGAGACATTTCCTCCTGGGGTTTCCTCTTTTTTACATCCTGCATTCAATACAAGAACACTGAAAACAGAAAGAGCCAAAATAACCTTTCTCATGATTGTTTCTCCATGCTTACGATGACTGTTCCTGCATTCACTTCTCCAACAGATAAAGTGATCTCAAAATCCTTATATCCTTCTTTCACGGCTCTGATATAAACAGAATCCGCATTCTGATCATTTGATTCAAACTTTGACATATACAAAGAATCCTGCAACTGGATGACTTTTCCCTGCTCTTGCAGAGAACTTCCGATAAATACCGTTTCCAAAGTATCCGGAATAACGGATTCTCCATTTGCATCAATGACCTGAATACGTGTCCATAATGGATCGTAAACGGCCACACCATACTCATTGATTCCTCCAACACCAATATTGATCATCGGCAGAAATGTGGCTGTGGTTCCGGTATCAATTACAAAACCGTATTTTCCACGTTTCATCGAAATTTCCCCTTTCATATCATCGCCGATTTCAGCAGATACAATCGTGTGCTTTCTGTCATCCTTAATTGCATAGAAATCATATTCCCTCTGCTCACTGACAGGCTGATATCCCAGATAATCGCAATATGGCAGAGAAACAACCGGTTTATGAATTCCCAGTAACTGTAATACAAACAGAAAGCAATATAACGCAGCCGCAATTAATCCCATCACTGCAACAATGGCTGCAAATACCAGGATGATAGAACCCGCAATCCCATCCAGTCCAAACCCAAGAAAATCAAGCAATCCCACGTCAGGATCTTTTCTGAATTTATCAGGATCAATGATAATGTACTTTTTCCCCATATTTCCCCCTCAAACACATGTGCGTTCAAAACACATCCTGTTAATCAGATTATATCGGAATATATCATGACTTTTTGAGTAATGTTCGTGAAAACGAAATATCTGATTCTTTTCCTGGATACCACATACGTATTTCCATACAGAAATGCCACCTTCATCATGCCGGCAAATCAAAAGAAGACTGTATGTAACAGCGGACATGACACCCGAAGAAACGTTTCAACGTGAAATCAGGCCATTACAGAATATCCGCGATAACTACGAAAAATCATATTGACAGCAGACCGGTTGACGATTGGCAACTATAATGGCATACAGGTCAGAAATCTGACTGACTGGCTGCTTGAATCACAATCCGACTATAAAGGCGTGACGCTTTGTCACGCCTTTCACTCGTCTTTTACATTGGAATAAAACCATTGGCATCTGAACGTTTTGTCAATGCAATGATCAGTTTGACAAGAGAATACAGTTCCGGAATTCCTGTCCAGCAGAACAGGACACAGAGAATTCCTGCCTTATAATGTCTTGCATAAAACTCCTGTGCACCAAATACCCCCAGGAACAATGCAAGCAGAATATAGGCCAGCTTGTTGACATCGGTTCTGTTATCCCTGACACTGTCATCTCTGATGATAACAGGGATATCACCCTGGGATACAATGACTCTGTCTCCGACTTCCGGAACAAAGCTGCATTCCCGGATATCATGATCCTCATAGCCTCCATTATTGTAACGGAGTGTGACGATATTGTCATGAATGCTGTAGATGACCGGCATTGTTGTGCTCCTTTCTGACAAATGCAAAATAATACATGATGACACAGATCACTGCGGACAACAGTGATCCAAGCGGTGCCGCAAGCCCCATCGGATACAGTGTTTCCGGATAGAGTACGGATGCCAGATACGCACCAGGGATACGGACTGCCACGATGGATACGATGTTATGTATAAAGGAATACCCTGACTTCCCGTATGCACTGAAGTAACCTGAGAAACAGAAATGAATTCCGGCAAAGATACAATCCAGCACATAGGCTTTCAGATACTGTGTACCCAACATCACAACCTTCGGTTCATCCTTGACAAACATGCCGACAATGGTGGAAGACTGAAACTGACAGATCACAGTCCAGAGAATTCCAAACAGCACACAGATGGTAATACCGAAAGCAAGTACCTGTCTTCCCCTGGCATGATTTCCTGCACCCGCATTCTGTGCAGCCAGTGCGGATACCGTTGACAACATGGCACTTGGGACAAGGAACAGGAAGGAAATGATTTTTTCAACAATTCCTACTGCCGCAGCCACATCCACACCTCTGCCATTGGCAATGGCTGTAATGATCAGAAAGCTGATCTGAATCAGACCATCCTGCATGCTGATCGGAAAACCGATCGCAAACAGTTGTTTCATCAAAGGCACATTGACTGTAAAGTCCTGTTTTGACAGCTGCACATAGCCTTTTTTCTTCATCGATACAAGTGCAATCACAACCGATACCGCCTGTGCAAGCACTGTCGCAATGGCTGCACCTGCAGCACCCATTCCAAACGGACCGATCAGAAGCCAGTCAAGACCGATATTCAACACACCTGCGATCGCAACATAGATCATTGGACTCTTTGTATCTCCAAGTCCCCTGCATACC
Source organism: Bulleidia sp. (assembly GCA_051873755.1). Taxonomy (GTDB): domain Bacteria; phylum Bacillota_I; class Bacilli_A; order Erysipelotrichales; family Erysipelotrichaceae; genus Bulleidia. The sequence goes on from JBJEFE010000084.1 coordinate 2,962, forward strand.
GCACTGATGATATTATAGGCAGTGATGAAAATACAGCCTGTAAAGCAGATTCTCAGATACGTCGCTGCCTGATCAAATGCCTCCACCGGTGTTGACAACAGTGTCAGAATACCATTTGTAGATAACAGAAGAAGAACTGTCAGTACAATGGAAAGAACACCAAACAGAATCACAGAGTTACCAATATATCCGGCAATCCCCTTTTCATCCTTTGCGCCAAGAGATCGAGAAATCATAACAGTCGTACCCATGGCAAGACCGACAAGTACCACCGTTAACATATGCATGACCTGGGAACCAATGGATACGGCAGATACCGTCGCCGCATCATTGAACTGACCTGTAATAAACAGATCTGCCATGCCATAGAAACTCTGTAGGAAACATGCCAGCAGATACGGTACGGAGAACCCGATCAGCTGTTTGAGAAGATTCCCCTGTGTATAATCATTTTTCATCACTTCTCTCCTTTTCATTTACCATGATGCCGACAAACCCAAGGCAGGCACCAACAACCGCAAGAGAGAAACCAATCATCCACTGCAGAAAACCAAGGCCGATCCCAATACTTCCAAACACAATCAGCAGCACCCGTTTCCGTACGATACCCTGATACAGACAATAACACCCTGATGCAAGACTTCCTGCAATCATGACCATGGATAATAACGGATTCATATCCAACCCCATCTCATATCCACTCATATGTTTCCTCCCTTCATCTGATATCGGCTATTATACCCCGAAACATACACATACACAGTATGTTTCTCATTATGATACAACGAAGCAGATACAACCATTTTCCAGTCAGTGATTATCACCCTGCACATCCTGTACAAAATGGGTTTTCAGGTGTTGTGCAAGGGCTGAAGGTAAAAAAGCCTGTATTTTTTCTACAGGAACCGTTTTGCGTCAGGAAATCACATTCGGATCATGCATGATCAGGTACATGCATCCTGGATGTCCCTCAGGATTCTCTGAACAACCGGATCATCAGATGAATCAAATCCAACAAATTATGATCCTTTCAATTTTCATACAAATAAAAAAAGCCACGCAGTCAATGCAGCGCACAAATGCTCTGCATCCCCATTAAACTGCGTGGTTTCGTTCCTGATCAGTACTTCGGTGCAATCTTCTTCAAAACACCATTGTTCTTGAGTCTTGGATAGATTGCAATGTAGATTGCGGAAGCGATGATAATCGCCAGTACGGCATTGACGCCTGTTGTGACAAACTTCGCTACTGCCAGATAGGAAGCTGCCTTCTCCGCATTTCCAAGGATGATCAGATAGTAGACGTATGACAACAGTGGTTCTCCAACAATGTTGAATGCCATACCGCCTGTGGTTGATAATACAACGTCTCTGTACAGTTCCTTGCCGCTCTTTTCCTGAATACGGAATACCTTGTGGGCAAGAAGTCCTGTCACAACACCGATACCGAATTTCAGGATCAGTGTTTTTGGAGCGACTGCGATATACACAGGATCCAGGATATCACCGATACCCATACCAATGGCACCGGCAATACCGCCAGGAACACCTCCCAGCAGCAGTGCTGCCAGAACACAGAATGTATTACCAAGATGAAATGATGTGAAACCTACCGGTGTAGGAATCTTGATCTGTAAAAATGTAAATGAAACGTAACATAATGCGATCATCAGTCCCGTCACTGCCAGTTTCAGAGTTCTGTCATTTTTCATATAGTTATTTCCTCCCCTATCATTTCGTGTACTAGAATACTGATATTTGACAGTTTAAAAAATAACCAGTTCAATCATTTTTTATATGATCAGATTTGTTATAACCAGATTTGAATACCAGAAATAAAACAGCCATACATTTCCGTATGACTGTCCTGTCAATCTGTTTTACTCTGATCATCCAGCGCCTGTGCCCATTGGCGCAGTTTTTCAATGGTTTCTTTCTGCCACTGTTCAAAACCGTTCAGATCATCCGGACAGATTCTCAACAGATGGGATCCCTTGAAATATACACTGCCTTCAGGGAACGGCACATTAAAGTCATAATTCTCAAAGAAAGCAATATACACGCCGTTATCAAGCAGTTCCGGATCGTACATATGTCCCGCACAGCTGATCCTTGTATGATATCCTTTGTCATTCAGCTGCTGCAGCACATCCATCATCAGTGTATCGATCTGAATCAGAATCTTCGGATCCTTTGCACAGATACATTCCTGAACCGGTCTGAAACAGTGCGGACATACATATACCACATCCTTCATATGTTTCTGCTTGTTTTCCTGAAGGAATCTGTCTTC
>JBJEFE010000085.1:0-4994 GCA_051873755.1 Bulleidia sp.
TCAGGTTATCTTACAATATGATTTCGCCTGACCTCATACAGTTTTGGAGCACCATTTGAATAGCAACAGGCCAGGAACCATATCCCGGCCTGTTTTCAGATTCTGACGTTTTTCCAGGAATTCTCTCCTCTCATCCGCTGCGTTTGAAAATACTCATACAAATGATCACAGATGCCAGGTATCCTGATGCAGAAGTTCGTATATGTTATGTCCTGTTTTCGCTTCAAAGTATTCTTTCAGTTTCAGATTGGTATCCCACTTTGTTTGTGGATAGTATCCATATCTGTTTCTGACATCCATCATTCTTTCTTCACAATCCAGCACAATACCATTTCCTGCCAGCGCATCGCACAGCTGAATCAGTCTGTCATAGTCATCATATTCAATATTCTGTAATACGGATATCAGCCACTGTGTTTCCTCTTCGCTGATATCCTTTTTTCCGATGTACTCATCCAGATTTCTGTTATTGAAGGAGTGTGTCAGACAGATTCCCGCAATATCATCATACCCGAGTTCTTTCATGTATCGATATCCATCTGTCACATGCCGTAATCCTGTAATACCGAACTTTCTGCCGATATCATGCAGGAGCCCCATAACATAGGCCTTCTCACTGTCCATATCACCACAGGCGGCCGCAATGGTTTCAGCAATGTATCCGGCAGTACGGCTGTGATCTCCCCATGGTCCCGGATTACACTGTTCCGCTTCCTGTAATAATCTTTCTGCTTCTTCTCTGTTCATAAATATCCTTCTTTTTCCTCATCCTGTATAAAGATTTCTCTGCACTCTTCTTCACTCAACATATCCAGTGTAAATTCATCTTCAATGCCGTCAAATCTGCAGATCAGATCATCTTCAGGGTATTCTTCCCACTCACATGCATTCAGATGACTTCGGCAGATCATATTCAATGACAGTATCTGTTCTGCTGCAGCAGCCACTTTGACATTTCTGTCATTCATTGCCTGTATCAGCCATTTCTTTGTACGATCACCTCTTAGCGGCATGTGCAGTGAATACATATACTGCAGCATTACACATTCACGGCTTTTCTCATCATTTGGTTTCACAAGTTTCCATTTATTACCTTTATGTTTCTTCGCCAAATCGTATTTCCTTCTTACGCACACAGAATACAACAGGAGCCTTCAGAAATGAAAGCAGAAATCAACCTGCAAAGATATGAAAGCAATTATGGCGGAAGGACAAGATCTGAAAGAAGGATTCCGTTATGCAAAAGAACAGGGAAGCCCGAGGGAGATGATCCAGATGGATTTACGTTATTTATGAAAGAGTCGACATTCTCTGTATGTGACGATTACCGCGGATCATGGGAATTTATCAAAACAGAACTTCATTCGTTGGAAAGATACAGCAACTTTGGCATTGAGTTACCACCTTTGTCGGCTGTCAAAGCAGAACAATCATGTACTGTTTGAAACAATTCACTGCTGATAGAAACATGTTGGTCATCTGAACAGATGTCCTGCTTCTTTTCAGATCTTTTTCGTACCAACCTGCTTTTTCACACAAAACAATTATTCCCTGTAAAATTCAGGCTTCGGCTTATCTCCCGGCATAATAGCCATCAAGAGATCCTTGAAAACAATTACCATGTTTTTGTCACCGGGATTGAATACCAGCCCCATGATTTTATCTTTATTGAACATGTTGTTCATGATATCTCTGGCTGATACTTCATCCCATCCCATGTTATATTTTGCCTTTCTGGCTCTTTCTTTGCTTGTATAGCATAGCAACAGTCTTTTTCCATTGGCTTCCATATATCCCTGTCTTGCAATACCTGCGACGGGATCAGAAATACAGCAGATGATCAGATTCATATCCAGATCATAAGCCTGTTTCAACAATGTCATAAACTCCATTTCACGTTGAATTGAATGTTCCTGACGCGCCAGCAGATCCATCTGACTCCACAGACTTTCATCAGTGATCACAAATGTTCCATCTTTCACCTTCTGTTTTGAAGTTACTTTTTTCTTTTTTGCCATCCTTTCCTCCTCAAATTACACATTTATTGGTAAGCTGCACTCCTGTCTGGTAGTAGAACGCATTTATCCGTTTTCCACGTTTCTCATTTCTTCAATCAGTATTCCTACACGACTGCCAATCGAACGTTCCAAGATAAACATATCTTCACAGTAATCTTTTTCATTCTGTATCGCGATATCTATCCGTTTGATAAACCACCCTTATCATACGATGATTTTGAATCGTTTTTCATTCTGTTTCTTATTTCCTGCTCTATATACCGTCGGCTTCCACTCACCCTTGAATTTTTGAAAAGCTTTTGTGAATCCAATGATATTAGGTCATTGAAATGCAAAAGAAGCCAGATTTCAAAGCAGGTATTTCTCATATATAACCAAAAAACATTTTCCGTACACCTGTCTATGACATAGGTATATTGATTGTTTTTTTCATGCAATACAAAACTGTCTCTATCACGATCGACAATAAAGCAGATCTTATCAAATCCTTCCTCATAAACAAATGCCCCTGTTCCTGATAATCTGCGGCACAGTATCCACAAGAGTTCCATTTATTGCATCACGACTGAACGATTCTGCAATCATCTGGTATGTTTTCTCCAGATCAGATACAGAGTCGATCAGTTTTACATGCAGTTCTTCTTCGCATATGGATCGTAATGTATCCCAGAAGATTTTTGCTTTTTTTGTACCGTTCGTCAGCGTACCTTCGTTTTCAAGTAAATCCATGATGCGATTCAGCAGAGTCTCATAGGAAATATAACCTGTCCTGCTTTCTTTAAGATTATCGAGTATACGGTCAACAATTTTCTTCGGATTGCTCCAACCGGTTTCACTGAAGCTTCGAACAACGGGTACCAGTTCAATCAACGGATCGATTCCCAATTTATTACGGTTAGCAGATACTTCTTCGAAATACAGTTCTTCGGTTTTATCACCTTCAAATACAAGAAAATACTTTTTCCTTGCTTCATCTGTTTTCCGGGTTTCAGTACGTTGCGCAAATGATTTTTTCTCTCTCATTTACTTAGCCTCTTCTTTTACAGGAAAAATCGTACTGAAAATCGGAACACCGCCGTAGCGTCCATCCAGATATGCTTTATCAATCTTCTGATCAAAGCGGGCATTATACTCTTCAAGTGAGTAAATATCAGATTCACCTGTATCTTTCTTGTCAATAAACCAGATTTCATCTCTTCTAAGCAAATCAAAATCCATCAATCTTGATTCATGTGTGGTTACAATAAGCTGAATGTTTTTTTCTCTTGCAATATGCAGAAAAGTTTCTACGAACTTATAACTGAGGCTTGGATGCAGACAACGATCAAGTTCATCAATGACATATGTTTTCCCATCACCCGACAACAGTATTTCCAACAGATCCAATATTCGAACTGTTCCGTCTGATTCTTCCTTCAGATGAAAGAGGACATTTCTTTTTCCATGACAGAATTCAATTGTCTGACATGTGATTTCCTTTTCTTTATCCAATGTGATAATAAAGAAATCAGAGCGAGAACGTAATATCAGATTGCTGTACTGGATTTTATCGCTGTTTCTGATTTCAACCTGCTTCTGTTCAATCTCAGATATGATTTTATTCTGAACAGTTCCAGGAAGAGTGCGTAATACTTTTTCGATCGGAACGTTTACAAGCTCGAAGTCCGTAATACCTGTGCCGAATGCTGAAATCATTCTGCATACTTCGTTTACCTTATCAGCTTCAGCCAGATACGAATAATCTGAAATAAGTTGATCCGGATAATTAATATCAAGTGAATCTCTGATCCACAGATAAACATCTTTCAGGATTCCAGCTTCTTTAAATCTTTCATAAAGATTCTTTTTATTCTGATTCATGACACACAAAAACAGTACAGTACCATCACCACGGATATCATCTGCATATACATCCAGTTTTTCTTTCAGCTTTTTATCAGCAAGTTCTCCATCAAACTCGTATTTCCCAGAAGATATATTTCTTGTAAAAAGTACTCTTTCGCTGTTATCTGCACGTAGCTCAATTAACCATTCGGAAATAAACCTGCTTTGGCGTAAAATCACCTCAAAGCCATACGAATAGTACTTGGTCCCAAGCATAATCTCCATTTCAAAATAGCTGGGGACATTCATATTTTCAGGATCCACTTTGCAATACTTATCCGTATGCCCATCAGGCAGACCAGATACAACTACTGTACGCATGAAATCCATTGCTTTCACAAGATTTGATTTACCTGCCGCATTCGCTCCATACACAGCAGCAAACTTTAACAGTTTCAGTTTTCCGTCATCATATAAATGATCTTTCTTTCCACGAACCTTTCCTGCAATCATGGAGAATTCTTCTGTTCCTCCATCTTCTCTGGATGAGAACGATAAAAAGTTTCTCACATTAAAACGAATAAGCATGAATAAGCCTCCTGCTATCATAATATTATACGATTTTTTCACTTTTGCAAAAATATCATAGTGATATTTAGATAGGATATCTATTTCTAATGTGAATATTTGTCTTATCGAAAAGCCTCAGTCCAAAAATAATGTCTCTCACGTATTTTTCTGTTTTCTGTTCTCACAAATGATTTCCCTGATTATATTACTGAAATCCACATCTTTGATTGCGCCATAGCGGTTTACAAAGTAATTACTCATGTAATCCTCTCCTTTTCGAATACCATCTGCGGTTCTGAAATCAGAAAGAGAATAATGAATACTGCGATTTGTTTTTTCATCTCTTTCCACAAATTTGATTTCATCCCTTCTGAAAAGTGATGCATCAAGAAAGATCGGATTACCAGCTGTTCTTTGGCAAAGTCTTCATATGACTTTTCGTCAAGATCAAACTGCTTCAGTATTTTCTTCTGTTTGGATGTAAGCTGATATCTCAGATGGTACCTTTCATCCGACATCTTCGTCACTCTGTATCGAGGTACAATAACCCATTCATCATCGTGATCATACTGTTTCATGATT
>JBJEFE010000086.1:0-4909 GCA_051873755.1 Bulleidia sp.
GCGGCTGTTAAGCCACTTTCGAGAATTCTGAAGTTTTGCAAGTGTTGAAGTGCCGAAAACAGGGCATCTGGACGAAACTGTACGCAATTTGCATTTTATATGTCCGGATGCTTTTGTTATAATTGAAACGTAGAGAGAAAAATATGAAGTCTGTCTGTGTGATCGGAGGTGCCAACATTGATGTGTGTGGTGCCAGCATAGAACCATTGCGTAATTATGATTCCAATCCGGGTACGATCGATATCGGCTTTGGTGGTGTCGGAAGAAATATTGCGCAGATCTGTGCCCTGTTAAAGGAAAATGTAAGCTTTGTGACCTGTTTCAGTGATGACAGTTATGGTCAGCTGATGAAACAGGATTGTGAAAAGATGGGAATGGACTGTTCCATGTCAAAGGTTGTTCATGGCCTGCCAAGTTCCATGTATGTGGCAATTCTGGATGAAGACAGGGATATGCGTGTGGCGATGAGCGACATGCGTATTCTGCGTGAAATGGATGTGGAAATGCTGAAGGGGGTTGTCAACTGTCTGGACGGGGATGATCTGATCATCATCGATGCCAATCTGGATATGGAGTCCATTGAATGGATTCTTCACAATGCGCCATGTCCGGTAGCTGCGGATCCGGTCAGTGTATCCAAGTGCAGCCGTCTACGGGAATCCGTCGGATATATTTCCATCTTCAAACCGAATGTGTTTGAAGCGCAGGCAATGTCCGGGATTACCATCACGGATGAAAACAGTGCGGCCGCGTGCCTGAAATGGTTCCTGGACCGTGGTGTGAAAGAGGTTCTGATATCCATGGCGGACCAGGGCGTACTGCTTGGAACGAAAGAAAAATGCGTATGGCTGAAACACCGTACCATCACAATGGAAAACGCAACCGGCGGTGGGGATACCCTGCTTGGGGCGTATGTGACGCAGCGTCTTGGCGGCAATGATCCGCTGTCTTCCCTGCATTTTTCGGTTACCGCGGCAGTGGATGCGATTGAACAGGACAGTTTCAGACGAAGAAGTCTGGATCCTGAAAAAATAAAAGAAAAAATCAGAGAAATGGAAATCAAGGAGAGAGAATTATGCATGTAAGAGTCAGTGAAGAAGTCAGACAGGCACTTGAAGCTGGAAAGCCTGTCATTGCCCTGGAGTCAACGATCATCTCCCACGGTATGCCGTATCCGCAGAATGTGGAAACAGCACTCAAGGTGGAAGAGATTGTCAGAAACCATGGCGGTGTTCCGGCAACTGTCGGTATCGTTGACGGCGTCGGTGTTGTCGGTCTGTCAAAAGACGAGATTGAGGAAATGGGCAAACGTGGTCATGCGATTCCAAAGGTGTCCAGAAGAGATCTGCCGATGATTTTTGCGGAGAAGTCATGGGGTGCGACAACAGTTGCGACAACCATGATTCTGGCAGCGGATGCCGGTGTTGAATTCTTCGTAACAGGCGGAATCGGCGGTGTTCACCGCGGTGCGGAATCCACATTTGATATTTCCGCCGATCTTGAAGAACTTGGCAGAACCAATGTTACGGTCATCTGTGCCGGTGCCAAGGCGATTCTCGACCTTCCGAAAACACTGGAGGTACTGGAGACAAAGGGTGTTCCGGTACTGGGCTTTCAGACATCCGAACTGCCTGCCTTCTATACAAGAACAAGCGGTCTGAAGGTGGACTATGCCATCAAAGACTATGAGGACGGCGCAAAGATTGTCAAGGCAAAGCGTGATTTCGGTTTAAACGGCGGTATTCTGATCACAAATCCGATTCCGGAAGAATACTCCTATGATCCAAAGGAAATCAACGAAACGATCGAAAAGGCCATTGCGGAAATGGATTCCCTTGGAATCAAGGGTAAGGAATGCACACCGTTCCTGCTCGCAAAGATTGCAGAGATGACAGGCGGCAAATCTCTTGCGGCGAATATTCAGCTTGTCTTCAATAATGCGGCTGTAGGTACCGAGATTGCAAAAGCCTACAGTGCTTTGCATGGATAAGGAAAACAGAACGGTAACCGATCCGGTTACCAGACAGGAACTGATCAGAGCGTTGACCAGAGTCGGGGTTACATCCAACCAGATTGTTGAGGTGCATTCGAGCCTGAGTGCATTTTCCTATGTGGTCGGCGGGGCCAGAACCGTTGTGGATGCACTGATGGAACTGTTGACGGAGGAAGGTACGATCCTGATGCCGTTTCAGTCCAGTACCAACACCGAACCAAGTGACTGGTGCAATCCTCCGGTCGCTCCGGAACTGTATCAGGAAATCCGTGATGCCATTCCTTCCTACAACCCTCTGACAAGTGATATCTACGGCATGGGTGCGATTGTGGAAAACTTCATTCATCGTCCTGGCGTCATCTTTTCCAATCACCCGAATGTTTCCTATGCGGCATGGGGCAGATATGCAAAGCTGTTGTGCAACAGACAGTCGATGCATTTTCCGCTTGCGGAGGAATCTCCGACAGCACGTCTGTATGAACTGAAGGGAAAGGTTCTTCTTCTTGGAACGGACTTTTCAACGGTCACATGCATGCATCTGGCGGAATACAGATGTGATGCAAGACCGATTCAGATCTGCGGTGCCATGGTTGAAGGAGAACGGGGACCGGAGTGGAAAAAATATCTCGATCTTGAGCTGGATTCGGATGAGTTTGTCAAGATCCGTCCTCTGATGGCAAGAAAAAACATGATCCGTGAGACCATGTTGGGAAACTGCCATATCCAGTATTTCTCTGCCAATGATGCAGTGGATATCGCAACAAGATATTTTGAAAAAACAGGTATTTACGATCTGTATCGTTAATCCATATGCCAGTGATGCTGGAGGTACGCTGATGCTATGTCATCCGCAGCCTTCAGCATTTCTTTTTCAAAGTCATCGTCGAAACGGCATGCGATTGGAGAATCCAGATCGATTTCCATGATCATTTCCCCATTCACAATAACCGGAACACACAGTTCGGACCGGCTTGCACTGTCACATGCAATGTGATCCCTGATTGCCAGAACGTCATCGATTCTCTGCACGGCCTTGTCTCTGTAACACTTTCCGCACACACCCTTTGTGAAAGGAATCGGTGTACATGCAGGTTTGCCCTGGAATGGTCCTACGATCAGCTGTCCTCCTTTGACAAAGTAGAAACCTGCCCAGTTCAGATTGTCATATCCGTTATAGATAACGGAACTGATGTTCGCAAGTGATGCGATCATATCCGGATCCGTCAGAAATCCGCGGATCTGTTCATTTATGAATTCGTTATTCATGAAAACATTCTAACAGAATTTACATGTTATGAAAACGTGATATAATTAATTGTCGTGAACAGGGGTGCATTTTCAACAAATGCTGAGAAATACCCTTATCACCTGATCTAGGTTATGCTAGCGTAGGGAGTTCGGAAGTTTTTTCAGATTCTCTGCGCCTTCAGAAAATGGAGGTGTTTTTTTATGAAGAATGACAGGATCAAGACATTGGTATACATGGCAATGTATGTTGCAATGTATGTCGTACTGAAATGGGCAGGTAATCTGATTCCGTTTCTGAACATGCCTAACGGCGGTTCCATCGAACTGGAACTGATTGCCGTGGTATTGGCAAGTTACCATCTTGGATGGGTAAAGGGCGTTATTGTTGCGGTTCTTTCGTGGATTGTCACATGGCTCCTTGGCTTTGAAATGTGGTTTGTGACGCCGGTACAGACGATACTGGATTATGTAGCGCCGCTTGCGGCTGTCGGTATGTCACAGCTGTTATGGCCGTTTCATAAGACATCCAGATGGTTTGGTGCACTGGTGTGCATTCTGATCGGTGTATGCGGATTCTTCGGAATTGTCAGAAGCTGGAATGGCGGTACGCTGACGTATGTGATGGCTGCGGTGATCGGATTGCTGGCAGGGGGAGTCACATGGTACTTCTACAACAGAGATGAGGCACGGTTCGGTATTGTCATCGCCATGTGTCTGAAATATATCAGCCAGGTATTGTCCGGTGTGTTCTTCTGGTTCCCGGAAGGAAGCGCTGCAGGAAGCTGGCCGGCATGGACATACTCTCTGTCCTATAACCTCTGGTATAATGTTGTGACACTGATCGTACTTGCGATTGTTGTGCCGCTTCTGATTGACAGAGTATCCAAAGCAGGCGTGAAATTCAAAAACTGACAGAAAGGCTTCTTTCGGAAAGAGAAAGAAGCTTTATTGTATTTACGGGGAATACAGGGTAAAATTGTACTGCTGTGCAGAAAAGAGGTCGTATGAATCCAAAACCGGGAAGTTATGTTCATATTCAGAGTTTCAAACATGACGGAAGTCTCCATCGTACATGGAGTCAGGGTTTTGTGCTGGAAAGTGATGAGGATCATATCGTCGCTGTGACAGATCGCGCATGGGTAATTGAGGATGACGGGCGCAAATGGGTGACTCGTGAACCGGCAGTATGCTTTTTCTACATGCACAAATGGTTTAATGTCATTTCGATGATCCGCCATGAAGGTGTGTTCTATTACTGCAACCTGGCTTCTCCATCCATCTATGACGGGGAAGCAATCCGCAACATTGATTATGATCTGGATGTCAAACTGTATCCGGATGGCGGATATTCAATTCTGGATGAGAATGAATACCAGGAACATGCAAAACAGATGCATTATCCTGACAAGGTAAAGGCAATTGTGGAAAAACAGATGGAACTGCTGATTGATATGATGGACAGGGAAGAGGATCCGTTCAATCAGAAGTGTATTGACCGTTATTATCAGATGTATCTGGAAGAGACAGCAGGCATGAAATAGTGCCTGCTTTTCAATAAAACATGGGAAAATGAAAAGTAACCGTTTACATTAAAAAATGCGAAAAAACAGGATAATTCCGCTTGCAAAATCCCGCATGGGATAGTAGTATAAATGAGCCGTTGGGAAA
>JBJEFE010000087.1:0-4808 GCA_051873755.1 Bulleidia sp.
AAAAAAGCCCATACCTTTCGATATGAGCTGATACATCAGAACCTGAATGTATCCTTCAATCCTGCCCACTTCTGATCTTTGTCAGAAAGATTGAGAGGAGTACCGTCATCCAGGGCATAACCTTCAGCGGATGCTGTACCGTTATATTCACCTGTCAGATGAGGCCATGTAATACCGATTTCCGGATCATTCCATGCAAGACCACCCTCATCATTTGCGTGATAGAAGTCATTGACCTTGTAACAGAATTCAGCTTCATCACTCAATACAAGAAAACCATGTGCGAATCCTTCCGGAATCAGGAACTGCTTCTTGTTTTCAGCTGTCAGTTCAACACCGAACCACTTTCCATATGTTTTGGAATCAGATCTCAGATCTACTGCCACATCAAATACAGAACCACGTACTGCACGTACAAGTTTGCACTGTGGATAGTTCTTCTGAAAGTGAAGACCTCTTAATACACCTTTGACACTCATGGACTGATTATCCTGTACAAAGTTGATATCAAATCCTGCTTCCTTCATGTCATTCTGGTTGTATGTTTCCATGAAGTAGCCTCTGTTATCACCGTGTACTGCTGGACTGATGACACAAAGTCCTTCAATACCACCGACATTCTTTTCTACCTTAATCTGTCCCATATCTCAAAGATTCTCCATATCCAGTTCATCAATATATCTCTTTACTGCATCCTGCCATGAAGGTAATGGTTCAAATCCATTTTCCACAAGCTTGGACTTATCCAGTCTGGAATTAAACGGACGTGCAGCTTTGCTTAAGCCATATTCCTCTGTTGTCACAGGGATTACCTTTGTGCTGTAACCTGCAACTCTGTAAATTTCCTTTGTAAAGTCATACCAGGAGATATAGCCGCCTTCATTTGTTGCGTGGTAATAACCGTACTTATCGGTTTCGATCATATCCACCAGCAGTCTTGCCAGATCAAATGTATATGTAGGTGTACCGATCTGATCATTGACAACACGTACTTCATCATGGTTCTTTCCAACCTTAAGCATTGTCTTGATGAAGTTCTTGCCATTCTTTCCAAATACCCATGCAATACGTACAATAAAGTACTTTTCAAGTGTATTGGATACTGCCAGTTCACCTTCCAGCTTTGTTTTACCGTACACGTTGATCGGATTGTAGTCCTTGCAGTCAGGCTGCCACGGTTCCGTACCCTGTCCATCAAAGACATAGTCTGTGGAAATGTACATCATCTTACAGCCAAGTGTTTTACATACATCCGCAATATTCTGTGTACCACCCGCATTGATGGCTCTGACCTTTTCAACTTTGTCATCATCTTCAGCCATATCCACTGCTGTCCAGGCTGCACAATGTACAACCACATCAGGATTGATGTCTGAAATAATGGACTTTACAGATTCTACGTCTGTAATATCCATGGATACATACGGTGCTTTCGTAACCGGAGTACCATCCTGAACACCGGAATAAACAGGCTGGATATCAGAACCAATGCCCTCATATCCTCTTTTTGCCAGTTCATTCATTACATCATGTCCAAGCTGTCCACCGACACCTGTCACAAATACCTTCATCAGTCGATGACTTCCTTCTTGCCGTACATTTCGGCATAGTAGTTCTGGTAATCACCGGAAATGATGTCTTCCCACCATTCCTTGTTGTCCAGATACCATCTGATTGTCTTCTTGATACCGTCCTTGAACATTGTTTCAGGCAGCCACCCAAGTTCAGCGTGAATCTTTGCAGGATCGATTGCGTATCTCTGGTCGTGACCCTTTCTGTCAGTAACGTGTACAATCAGAGATTCCGGCTTGCCGAGTTCTTCAAGAATGATCTTGACGATATCAATATTTCTCATTTCGTTATGACCGCCGATGTTATAAACTTCACCAACTGTACCCTTACGGATAATCAGGTCAATTGCCTTGCAGTGGTCTTCAACATATAACCAGTCACGAACATTGATGCCTTCACCATATACAGGCAGGTTCTTGTCAGCCAGTGCATTTGCGATCATCAGAGGGATCAGCTTTTCAGGGAACTGGTATGGACCATAGTTATTGGAACATCTGGAGATTGTTGTAGGAAGTCCGAATGTTCTGTGGTAAGCATTTACCAGTAAGTCTGCACCTGCTTTGGAAGAGGAATATGGTGAAGATGTATGCAATGGTGTGTTTTCTGTAAAGAACAGATCCGGTCTGTCTAATGGAAGGTCACCATATACTTCATCTGTGGATACCTGGTGGTATCTCCTGACACCATATTTACGGGAAGCGTCCATTAATACGGATGTACCGATGATATTTGTTTCAAGGAATACTTCCGGGTTTTCGATGGAACGGTCAACGTGAGATTCTGCCGCAAAGTTGACTACAATATCAGGTCTTTCCTTTGCGAAGATCTCATCAATTGCCTCACGATCGCAGATATCTGTCTTGTAGAATACAAACTGAGGATTGTCCATGACATCCTTTAATGTCTTGAGGTTTCCTGCATATGTCAGTTTATCCACACAGATGATTCTGTCTTCAGGATGTTCCTTGAGTTCCAGAAATACGAAGTTGCTGCCGATAAAGCCTGCGCCGCCTGTTACTAAAATATTCATGTTTCTTATTCTCCTTTGCTCTGCTTGTTAATAGGTCCCTGGATACTGTTCTTTGCCAGGTTTCTCAGGTAATCGCCATATGGGCTCTTACCATAGATATCTGCTGTTTCCAGCAGCTGATTCTCATCGATCCACTTGTTGTAGAACGCAATTTCCTCAGGGACAGAGATTCTGATACCCTGAATGTGTTCAATGGAACGCACATAGTTTGTGGCTTCTGCCATGGATTCAATTGTACCTGTATCAATCCAGGAGAAACCTCTTCCCAACACCTGGCAGTCCAGATCACCGTTTTCAAGATAGATTCTGTTCAGATCTGTGATCTCATATTCGCCACGTGCGGATGGTTCCAGTTTCTTTGCATATTCCACAACACGGTTGTCGTAGAAGTACAGACCGACGACCGCATAATTGCTCTTAGGATTTGCCGGCTTTTCCTCAAGGGAAATCACTGCGCCATTCTCATCAAATTCCGCAATACCGAATCTTTCAGGATCATTGACATACTTTCCGAATACAGTCGCTCTGCCGTTCTGTTCCGCATTTCTAACTGCCGCTCTTAACATTCTTCCGAAATGATTGCCATAGAAGATGTTATCCCCAAGTACCAGACATACATTGTCATCGCCGATGAACTCCTCACCAAGCACAAATGCCTGTGCAAGTCCATTTGGAACTTCCTGTACCTTATAAGAGAAGTGAACACCGAACTCACTGCCGTCACCCAGAAGTCTTTCGAAGTTCGGAAGATCCTGTGGAGTGGAAATAATCAGAATATCACGGATACCCGCAAGCATCAGTGTACTGATCGGATAGAAGATCATCGGCTTGTCATAAACCGGTAATAACTGTTTGGATGTAACACGTGTCAACGGATACAGACGTGTACCTGATCCGCCTGCCAGAATAATACCTTTCATACTAACCTCCTGTTTTTTTTATTACATTGCAATCTTATAAGATTACGTTACGTCATGTACAAGCAAAAAGAAAAGAATTGTATGAAATTCACATCATTTCACACAATTCATTTGATACAGACAAATATCCCGGCATCTTTCGTGATATGAAAGCCATCTTTTACTTTCTCTGATACATATTCTCTGAATTCCCTGTACTTATCAATCAGGATTCTGTTCTGATTTCCGTGACACGAAACAATATAGGCAATCAGAGGTTCACTGTCACTGATTTCAATGGAATCATCATAGTGATAACACTCCACATGATCAAAATCAGAAGAAAGAATATCCTTTCCATTATCCAGACCAAACCGTTCATATAAAACATCGGAAGACAATACAATATCTCTGTCAAATTCCTGTACAAGTTCTGTAATCTCTCTCATATGTCTTCTGCTGTATGTACTGCAGATCAGTTTACCGCCCTTTTTCAGTACCCTTTTACATTCACCGATTACCCTGGAAATGTCATCACAGTAAAACAGCATATGATTGGCAAATACGATATCAAAGGATTCATCCTTAAACGGTATTTTCTTTGCGTCAAAACATCTGTATGAAAACCTTCCATCATTATGAACGGTCTTTCGTACATCTCTCAACATACCTTCTGAGATATCACTCAATGTGATATGTACAGATTCAGGCAGCCGTTCAAGATTCTCTGTCCACAATGCACCATTCCCACATCCGATTTCCAGTATACGCATTGATTCATGTATTTCAGACTTACGATATAACCATGGAAACCAGCCTTCACTGTTTACAGAATACTCACTATGTAATCTGATACGGGCTGATACATTGGTGGAATTCAGATACTGTGTTTTCAGTGACTGATCATTATTTGTAATGTGGATCAGATTCAACATTGCATTCAGATCCTTCCCATGGTATTTCTCAATGGCTTCCTTTGTCTGATCCAATGCACGATACACATCATTCAGCTCTTCTATCTTTTCCTGTACAAGTTTTTTCTGTATATCCAATGATCCAAGCAGATATTCCTCATCCCCGCTTGTCATGATCATTTCCCGTATATCATCCAGTGAAAATCCAAGGTACTTGAAAAGCAGGATCTGCTGGAGTTTTGCCAGATCCCCGTCTGTATATAAACGTGCACCACCATCCGTATAACCCGATGGCTTCAACAGATTCTTACTGTCATACCATCGTATTGTACGAAGTGTTACATGTGCCTTCTTGGCAAACTCTCCTGTTGTGTAATAACCCTGCTTTTTCAT
>JBJEFE010000088.1:0-23455 GCA_051873755.1 Bulleidia sp.
TATAAGCGTGGGTTCATCATATTTGGTGTGGTATCTTTAACTATGGGAAACTCCGCGTTCCCAGTTGGATACCGCCTGTCTTGTCACGTTCAGTTTCTGTGCAAACTGTTCCTGCGACAGTCCGGACTGTTTTCTGATGTCTTTGATTTTTTCCTGAAATTCCATTGTGTTTCTCCTGACATATTCAGTATGCACGACCCATGAAAAAAGGTACAGAAAGCGCTGCGTGCATTGTCCGCAAGTGCTGCTTGCGGCGCATGATTATGCGTTTTTTACACTGTAATCAAACGCTGCGTCCAGAATGGATTCATCAAACCCGAAATCACTGTATCCTTTCCGGCATGTGCTGACATAATACGGATCCGGTTCACTGCATGCATATCCCGGATTCATGATATAAATCATCGCTTCCTTTTTCTCTCCATTCAGTATGATCTCAATCATCTTTTTATCATAGAGAGCCGGATAATCCTCATACACATCCATGTTTGCCTCATCACTGTCATGGATCTGCCATACTCCTACAGGAACACGGTATCCCTGTGCAGGCTCCACATTCAGCCAGGCATTGTGATATGTACCGCGGTACACAAGCCTGTGATTTTCAAGGAATGCCTGTCCGGCTTTGACCGCATTGGGACAGCGATACAGCATGTCCTCCACATTCAGATTACTTCCATACGCAAGATAAAGCATGATCCGTTTCCTCCGATCTGTTTCCCATTATACCATGTTCCGTGTTTTCCATTCTGTAATGATATTGACCATCTGGTCAATTTGTACTATCACACCCATGTAACAAATATTGACCAACTGGTCTGTTTTTGGAGGGCGTATGAAACGTGAAGAAAAAAACAGAGAAACGAAACGGAAAATCATGGATCGGGCACTGGCGGAATTCGCGCAGTATGGTTATGGAGGCAGTTCTGTCAATACGATCTGCACCGAGGGGATTTCCAAAGGCATTATCTACCATTACTTCAATACAAAGGATGACCTGTATCTTGCCTGTGTACAGGAATGTTTTGATGAATTATGTAAGTATATCTCTTCGCAGTGGAAACAGGAAGACAGTCCGGCATCCTCAATGCGGAAATACTTTTCCATCCGTGCTTCGTTCTTTCAGCTTCACCCACTGTACCAGCCGCTGTTCTGTGATGCCATGATTGCGCCGCCCCATGAGCTGAGAGAGCAGATTCATGAAAGAATCCGGGCATTTGAGGAACTCAACGTATCCATCCTGCAGAACATTCTCAGTGATATGCCGCTGCGCAGTGATGTGACAATGGAGGAGATCATTGAAACATTCCGTCTGTTTCAGAATTTCATCAATGCGGCAGACCGTTATGAAACAGACATGGTGGAAGATTATGAAACCTATGATCACAGACGCATGCGGGCACTGGATATTCTGCTGTACGGCGTCATTGAAAGGAAGGAATGATTCATGGCTGATTCCACATCCATTCTTGGGAAGATGGCTCCGTCAGAAGCCATTGTACGACTTGCGGCTCCGGCTACCCTTGCACTGCTTGCCAAGGCGGTATACAACATCGTCGATACAGCCTACATCGGCATGTTACATGATGATATCGCACTGACTGCCGTCGGTGTAACCGTACCGCTGCTGCTGATCATGGTATCCATTGAGAATATCTTCTCATCCGGTGCCGCCGTTCTTGCGGGAAGACAGCTGGGTCAGAAAGATGATGAAGGTGCCGGACGTACGGTTACGGTGATCGTGTTCCTGTCTGTTATCCTCGGCATTGTGCTGTGTGTGGGAGGCATTACATTTATTGACTCGATCATGCGCGCATTCGGTGCTTCGGACGCTTCTCTGGCTCCTGCCAGAGATTATGCCTTCTGGATGTTCATCGCTGCTCTGGCAAACCTGCCTGCACAGAGTATGAACTGTGCAGCCCGTGCCGAGTCCTCTGTGAAGATCTCATCCATAGCGGTTATTACCGGCGCCGCTGCCAATGTTATTCTGGATCCGGTGTTCATGTTTGATCAGGGTCTTGGCCTTGGTGTCAAGGGTGCCTCCATGGCCACAACCGTATCCCAATTCATTACATTCTTCATTCTGTTGTGGTTCTATGGCACCGGCCGATCCATCATCCGGATACGCCTGCGTTCTTTCCGTCCTTCGTGGAAACTGATCAGAACCGTCACCATGATCGGTATTCTGACTGCCGTCATTCAGATCTGCCTGTCCGTTGCCTCCTCTTTGACAAACATTGCGGCTGCCTCACTGGCAGATGCGGATCAGATCATCGCAGCCTATGGTGTTGTGCAGCGGCTGGTACTGATCGGATGTTATGTCGTAATGGGATTCATGCAGGGATATCAGCCTGTGGCTTCCTATGCCTTTGGCGCAAAGGATGAGAAACGTTTCCATCAGTCGGTCCGTTTTGCCCTGCAGGGATCCATTGTACTGACTCTGCTTGTAGAGGCGGTATGCCTGCTTCTGTCAGAACAGATGATTTCCCTGTTCAACCGCAATCCGGATATCATCATGTACGGATCACAGCTTCTCATATCCCAGGTCGCCCTGTATCCATCATTTGGCTTATGTTATATGATGACCATCACATACCAGACCATCGGTTCATCCGGTTACGGACTGTTTCTGTCCCTGGTCCGTCAGGGTCTGTTCTATGTTCCGTTCATCCTGATTCTGCCGGGTATTCTGGCTTTCAAAGGGATCTGTCTTGCCCAGCCGTGTGCGGATATCCTGACAATCATTGTCTGTCTTTTCTCCATTGCTCCGATGAAGAAAACAGCCTCAAAGGCAATGTGTCCGGATCAGAATTGAAGCCATTCCAGCCCGGAATGGTTTTTTCATCTGCGGAGATGTGGTATAGTCCTGTATGCATATCAAAGGAGTCAACACATGTTCAATCAGATTCTGATGACCGTCATCGGCGTTGGTGCACTGCTTGGCGGTCTGGATAAGATCTTTCATAACCGGTTTCATCTCGGGGAGAAGTTTGATGAAGGATTTCAGCTTCTTGGTCCGATGGCACTTTCCATGAGCGGGATTATCGTACTGACACCGCTGTTGTCCAAAGCCATGAGCCTTTTCATACGCCCGCTGTTTACCTCACTCGGTATTGATCCTGCCATGGCAGGATGTATTCTTGCCATTGATATGGGAGGATACTCACTGTCCATGGATCTTGCTGTAGATCCACTGATCGGTGCGTTTTCCGGCATCATCGCATCCGCCATGTTCGGCTGTACGCTTGTATTCACGATTCCTGTGGGAATGTCGGTACTGGAACAGGATGACAGACCGTTATTTCTCAAAGGGATTCTGGCAGGCCTGATCTGTCTGCCGATCGGACTGATCGTCGGAGGATGTGCAATGGGAATTCCATTGCCTGTTGTATTCTTTCAGTCGATACCGGTTTTTCTTCTCTCCCTGTTTCTGTTGGGAGGACTTGTAAAATTTCCGCAGAAAACCGTTCATGGCTTTTCTTTGTTTGCCCGTCTGATCCAGATTATGGCTGTAGCCGGACTTTCGCTCTCCGCCTTCCAGCATATCAGCGGAATTGTACTGATTGACAGTCTGACGCCGCTGCCTGAGGCAATGGAGGTTGTATGCTCCATCGGGATTGTGATGCTTGGAAGTCTCCCGATAGCTGAACTTCTTCGCAGAGCTCTCAGTGTCCCGTTTGCCTGGATCGGCAGAAAAACAGGACTGAATGACTCCTCCACAACGGGACTGATTGTCGGATCGATTACGGTCATGCCCGCCCTTGTGATGGTAAAGGACATGGATCGAAGAGGAAAGGTGTTATGCGGTGCATTTCTTGTGTGCGGGGCATCTGCCATCGGTGCACATATGGGATTTGCGGCAGGTACACAACCCCAGCTGATCATGCCTTTACTTGCCGGCAAGGCGACAGGTGCGCTGTGCGCTATGATTCTTGCTATGTATATGACAAAGAGCTGATTTCAGCTTTTTTTGTTTTCTGATGTATCAATTCAATCTGACGGGTAATAACTATAGTGGAGGTTGAAATTATGAGTTTTGAAAACACAGCATTTTTTCAGTTTGGTCATTCACCCGCCAAAGCGGATTATGACCTCATCACCGACAGGCTTTTCATCAAGCTTGTGGCTCTCGACAGCCCGCGGTTGAAGTACACCTACTACCGCAGATTCCACGACATGGCCATTACCTATCACATCCTGACGGGTTTCTCGGAGGGAACAATGACATCGCTCAGGTTCACGGATGACCTGCTCAGAATGTATGATGTCACCCCTGAGAAGCTGCACAGGGATGCGCTGGCCAACATGGAGAAACTGTTTCCGAAGTATCTGGTGCCGGTTCATGAGTACATGATGGAAAACGGGCTTCAGTCCTGTGGATCACCGCTGATCCTTGTCTCCAATGAAAGAATGATCAGCGGCGCTCCCACCATTCTGTACGACGGTGTGCTGGATGAACTGGCGGAACAGTCCGGCGGAGGCATCTTTATCGTACCTTCCTCAACCGAGGAAATGATGGTCACCACCGATGAGGGAGGATCCTGGGACATGTACTGCAGCCTTCTTTCCACGGAGCGCTTTGTCAACACAAGCATCAATGAACCGTCCTGCGTTCTTTCCGATTGTGTCTATCACTATGATCTGATGGATCGCAGGTTCGAAGACGCCGCTGACTGGTTCAGAAGAAAGAAGAACATCCGCTGATCAGAAAAGCCGGAGGAATCACTCCTCCGGACATTATATGTTCGATAACCGTGTTTTCAGATCTTCGATTTTCTCATGAATCTGACGGATTACGGCAATAAACGCCGCATCATCCATCCCCGTCGGATCCATCAGACCCCAGTTTTCATCGAATTCTTTTCCGATATACGGGCAGCCAACCTCACATCCCATGGAAACTGCAATATCCGGTGTCGGGATATCCGATATCCTCTTGGAATACTGCGTCTTTTCCATGTCTATTCCATACAGCTGTTTCATCAGCCTCACAGCATCCTGATTGATGGCAGGTTTCGTCTGTGTTCCTGCAGAAAAGCTTTCAAACACATCGCCGGCCAGATGTTTTCCCAGTGCTTCCGCAATCTGGGAACGGCACGAATTATGCACACAGATAAAAGCAACCTTTTTCATGAAAGAAGCCCAATGATTTCCTTAACGGATAATACCTTACCCATGGAAACCACCTGTTCATTGACCACTACGGCAGGCATTGTCATAACACCGTAATCCATGATCTTCTCGAGATCCGTGATGTATTTCACATCGACATCAACACCCAGTTCCGCCACTGCTGCCTTCACATTTTCATACAGCTTATGGCAGTTCTTACATCCGGAACCAAGTACCTTCACAAACAGTTTTCCCTGGCAGCAGCACTTCGCTTCCTTTCCTTCGCAGCATTCCGCACCGCTGTTTTCACCACAGCAGCATGCCTTCTTTTCCTCTTCCTTTTTCTTTCCAAATAATCCCATGTTTTTTCTCCTTTCAAGATTATACCAGCAGATACTGTATGAGGTTAAACAGGTATCCTGTCAGAACAATACCCCCTGTACATACCGCCACAAAGATTCCAAGCAGCTTTGGCTTCACGGCCTTTTTCAACATGATCATTGACGGCAGGGACAATGTCGTAACCGCCATCATAAACGAAAGCACAACACCAAGTCTTGCCCCTTTGGCAAGCAGCGCTTCCGCAATCGGAATACAGCCGAAGATATCCGCATACATCGGTACGCCGCAGACCGTCGCAATCAGAACGCCAAACGGATTGCCGGTTCCAAGCAGATTCACCACGACATCCTGAGGAATCCAGTTGTGAATCACAGCACCGATACCAACACCGGCAAGCACATACGGGAATACTCTGGATGCGGTGGATTTCACCTGTTCCAGGGCATAACCGCAGCGGTCTTTGAATGTCAGTTTATCCAGCGGCAGTGACACATTTCCTCCCTTTCTTATGAATTCCTCAATCTGATCATCCATATGCATGGCTTCAATTGCCGTACCGCCCGCAACCGCAATCACAAGTCCAAGCAGAACATACGCCACCGCCACTTTCCATCCGAAGATACTCATCAGAAGCACCAGTGAGCCAAGATCCACCATCGGTGATGAAATCAGAAACGAAAACGTAACGCCAGGAGGCAGACCGGCACTTGTAAAACCGATGAACAACGGAATGGAGGAACACGAACAGAACGGTGTAACGGTTCCCAGCAGCGCCGCCAGAATGTTTGCGGTCAGACCTTGAAATCTTCCAAGAATCCGTTTTGTACGCTCCGGCGGAAAATAACTCTGAATCACTGAAATCACAAAGATCAGCACACCAAGCAGAATCATGATCTTGATGATGTCGTACAGAAAGAAATGAACCGTACCTCCCAACCTGGAAAACGGATCCAGTCCGAGTAATCTGACAAGTGTTCCGATCAGTTCCTTCAGCCATACCATGCCCAGAATCTGATTCTGAATAAAATCCCATACAGCAGATATCATATATTTCCCTCACTTCGACACATTGAATTGTATCGATCTATCATCGATATTATCAGGCAATCCTGAGATTGCCCGATTTCACTTACATTGACAGCAGTTGTCTGACAGCTCACCTGCAGTATAGTGTTCACACAGTTCCATCAGCCTGTTTCTGCCTGTTTCGGAAAGAGAATAATGTGTCCATTTTCCCTCTTTCCGGTATGATACAAGACCGCTGTCACACAGCAGTTTCATATGATGTGAAAGTGTGGATTGGGAGATGTTCAATTCCTCCAGGAGCACGCACGCGCACTTTTCTCCGCCGCAGAGATGTTCCATGACCGCAAGTCTGTTTTCATCCGCCAGTGCCTTGAATATCCTGACATCGTCTCTGTATCCCATCTTATCACCTTCCTGCATCTATCCTACATGTCATATCGATGATTGTCAATATGTATATTCCGGATCATCAGTTTCAATACGTTCGAACTCTTCCAGTTCCTCTTCTGTCATCGCTTCATATCGTCTCTGTAATGCCCTGCTCAGATTTCTTTCCGTCATGTTTTCACAAAGCAGTTCCTCGCCATACCTTTCATACATCCAGGCAAACAGTGGAAGCGGAAATGAGGGCACAAGATGATTCATGACTTCCTCATCCAGCTGTGCATCCGTAAACAGATCAAGAAGATCATTGATGCCTCGCACATTCAGGATGATATACAACGCCGTATCCTGTGGGGAATTCATACTCCGGACTGTCCATAGAAACCTCATGTACTCTTTGTAATTCATGCCCTCACCATATTGGATCTCCATCCGGATTTTCGGTTCCTGTTTCAAAGGAATGAGAAACAGGGTATGCAGAGTATGCATGGTCAGACTCTGTTCAATCAAGAAGACTGTTTTTTCCTGATACATCATCACATACTGACGTGTCAGCTTTGAAAACATTCCCTTCCCGTCAAGCTGTCTGATTGCTTCACTGACACAATGATGGACGCCGTCTGTTTCAAAACGATCATGGAGTGTGTTGAGATCTGATTCCATCAGATTCAGATCGAAAGGATTTCTTCCGCACAGTACAAGTCCGATCGCTTCCATCAGCACATATTCAAACAGATTGAGCGGTGTATGCACATAGTCTTTGGACAGTCCGCATAACAGTTCATGAATCCGTTTTGAATCAAACAGCGTGCAGAAGCTGTTTTCCGCCTCCGCAAAAGCCAGATACTGCTCCACAAGTTCAATCCCCTGCATCTGCGGTCTTCCCGCATACAGCGGATAATCAAGGGTAATATGTATATCCAGTGCATCACAGGATGGCCGGTACAGACGGAAGAATGCCTTCATCCCATCTTTGAGGGTGGACGTATAAAACACATTCTCTGTCTCCAGCAGCCGGTTCAGAATTCGTCTGTGACGTCGTTTCAAGGCCTTCATTTTCTGTTCAATGATCTGAATCCCCTCATCAAACATCTGTTCCACGGTTGTACTGTTCATGATTCTGACTGCAGTATCCAGTGAAGAACATGCCTTCAGAGTGATACCGATCACATATACAATGGATCCTGTCAGTTTCTGTGCAGTCTCCATGGAAATCGATGAACTGTTTCCCTCACTGATTGCGGCCCACTGTCTCTTCAGCAGCTCATACAGCTGTTCCTGTATGATGTGAAACCGGTCTGTTGAAATCAGTTCCGCATCCACAGCACATTCCAGCAGGGATTCAAAGTATCTGTTTTCATCGATGTTTTCCTCATGAATCGGAAATACTGTTTCGATCTCCTGCATTACATCCTCACCTCCAGTGCCTCATGTACAGATTCACTCAGTTCCATTCCTTTCTGTACAAGCAGTTCCATCACTCCATGGCATTCTCCGTCAAAGGCATCTTTCATGAATGCGATCAGTTCCTGATCTCCGATCTGATCACAGGTATCATTTTTCAGTGTATAGAACAGATCTGTCAGTTCCAGAATCGTATCCATCAGCTCAGATTGGGAAAGATATGGTGAATCGCTGAACACCCGGATCAGTTCAGCTGTTATCCCTTCATGAAACTCTATTCTTCTGCTTTCCTGAATGGAGGCCTGACATCCCTGTACCAGAATGAGTGCCTGTTGGAGAGAAAGAGAAAGACCATATCTGTTCAGGTGCTGATTACAGGAAAGAATGGAGGAAACACGCTCCGGTATGTCTGCCCCAGTCTGCGGTATCCATAACTGCATCCTTTCTTTCATGATCCACCTCCCGTAACGGAACACAGAATCTGACGGAACGCAGAATCCATGAATGCCTCAGCTGTCATATTCAGATGTGCGCAGAGATACTCTCCCTTTGTCTGTTCCAGTTGGATGACTGCCTGAATGGATGAAGTCAGAACATAAACAGCAGTTTCCGGAATCACATCCCTGCGGACTTCACCGGATTTCTTTGCATTTTCAAGTAATCCGATCACAGCAGTATTGATCTTCTCTCCGAGTTCAAGAATACGCCGTTGTGTTTCACTCAGCTGTTTTTCCCTGAATCCGGATGTATCAAAACCAATGGAAAAAGCAGAAGAATACGGATATGCGTGTTGGTATTTCCGTATCGCCTGGCAGATGTTCATAAACTGTGAGGAAAAACCGGATGAATCCGCTGCACACTGTTCCACATCCCGATTCAGCTGAATCAGTCCCTGTTCCACACAGTGGGTCAGAATATCCTCTTTTCCTGAATAATAGGAATAGATTGTACGCCGGCTGTACTTTGCCTGCTTTGAAATATCGTCAATGGTTGTCTGTTCATAGCCCTTTTCCTGAAACAGTTTCTCAGCCGCCTTCAGAATGGCTGCTTTGTGTTCAGACGCTCTGATTTCTCTTAAATCTGACATGATTCATACCTCAATAAAAAGTATACTCATAGTATACTTTTACATTCCGGATGTCAATCACTCATTTCAGAAGTTTCAATACCGTATTGGCAGTACGGATCGTCAGTCTCTCCGCAATTCCTTCCGAAGCTGTCTGTTTCCACCATCTGCACTTCTGATACTTCTTCCGATCAAATGTCCAGAAGATCACATCATCCACGATCTCATATCTTTCCAGGTTATCCGAAGGATCTCCAAGCAGTCCGGCAATCGTCTCCGGAGTATCCCCACTCAGGATGAAGATCAGATTGTCATACATGGAAGGATCTTCCCTGTTCCACCATACAGGTGCTTTTTCCAGTATCTTCCGCAGTCTTTCCTGAGTCATGGCATAGACCGGAATATCCAGGGAAAAGGATTCCCGGATCATATCATGAATCATTACGGAAACAGTATCCTGTTCAGAAGAAAGAATGAGATTTCCGGAATTACCCACAGTAACGACATCCGAAAACCCATGTTCCATCAGTGTCTGTTTCAGTTCTTTCATCACAATTCTGTTTTTCCCACTGATATTGATACCACGTAATAACACGACATACCTCATACGGTTATTTCCTCTTTCTTTCACATCCATCTTATCATATCGGCAGATCTGTATTTTCGTTTCCGGATGAATTATCCCCAGAAAGTACAGGACATACGAAATAAGGCATTGATCAGATCAATCAATGCCGGAAAAATCAGGTTCAGATCTTTCGCTTATTCTGCATCCGGTGCCTGGCCATCATGGGCATTCCACATGCATTCACCAAGATCCATCTGTGTGAATACCGCTTTGAATGAGGAGTCTTCCGGACTGCATGCATAGATTCCAAACTGAACTTCACTGCCCACCTGGAACATATGACAGATTCTCATCTGACGGAATACAACGCCGTCCTCGGAGCATTCAACACGGAAATCATCCTCTCTT
This sequence comes from Bulleidia sp., assembly GCA_051873755.1. Lineage (GTDB taxonomy): Bacteria > Bacillota_I > Bacilli_A > Erysipelotrichales > Erysipelotrichaceae > Bulleidia. The sequence goes on from JBJEFE010000088.1 coordinate 10,311, forward strand.
CTGCTGAAACGATACCACATGGAACGGATATCCGCAGGAATTCCGGTTGTAGCCCAGTCGGAATAACCGTTGTTTGTGACAACACTTCCCAGATGCTGGAATGTTTCATTTTCATATTCAATGGATGCCTTCAGCCAGTTTTCACTGTCGAGATACATGATGATACCACACTGATCAAATCTGTGTTTACTCTCAAATTCCGTTTTCACCGTAAAGGAGAAATACGGTTTTGATGTACGGATCTGCAGTACGGGCGCATTATCATTACGGAAATGATAATATGTTCTCTGCCATAAATCCGTATGCGGCTGTGTGACAATCTCAATCCGGTCATCTTCAATTGCGTACATTTCCGGCTCTCTGGTCCATGACCATTCATCACTTCTGATTTTCATTTTCTTTTTCCCTCTCCTGTGTATATTCAGTTATCTGACGTATGGTTCTGGCTGCTTCCCTGTACTGTTCCAACAACATGGATCCTGGAACAAAGGTTGTGCCTTCTCATAATACCAGCATTTATAATCCAGAACATCCAACATTTTCTGCAGTCCATCCATTTTTTCAGCCGTTTCTTTTCTGTGCTGTTCAAACAGCTGCTTTCTACGGTCAATGATACTGTCACCTTCCACAGCCCTGTCAATGTATGCCCGGATATCCTTTCATGTCATGCCTGTCTTTTTCAGACACTCAATGATCATCAGCCAGTCATAATCCTTCCGTTCAGGCACACGTATCCCTGCGGCGTTCCGGTTGACAAACGGAAGAAGTCCGGGTTTATCGTAGTAACGCAGTGTGGAAGCGGGTATCTTTAAATAATCCGCCATTTCACCAATTGTATATGACTCATTGACTGAAACTATGGTTTCACCTGTATTTTACACCTGTCAACAGTATAAAACTGTCGGTTATATCCGTCAATCATACAGGGAGGACACCTGAAATGGATCAGATCACTGGTCTTCGTGTGGATAACTGTCTCAATCTGCACCTGATGTTGATCAGAATCTCCAGATGAGTACATCCAGCATGGTTTCCGATCAGTACAGACAATGCTGAATATCTGTTGACGTACTGTCTTTCTACTCAACGCATTCGAGATAACGACAGCACGTATACCATATCAGAAAATCACCAGACTGCTGATTAAGCCTTTATTTTCGTTTCCTGATTCCTCTTTTTCTCTCATGAAACAGCAGTTTCAGCGAAGAAAAAAGTCTACCGCATCACGGACACCCTCACTGAATTCCGCCAGGTCATCCATTGTAATCACACCCTTGTGTACCATCAATGCAAGATCCTGTATCATTGTTTCCTTTTCCACCTGAATACGCACACCGGGATTCTTTTTATCATTTCGTAATCTCTTATCCAGTTCCCAGAATTTTTCAGAGGCATATCCCGATCCTCTTAACAGTTTCTGATATCCCCGGATCAGCTTTTCCATATAGGCTTCCTGCCAGTCCGGCAGTTTTTCTCTATAAAGTTTCCAGTCTTTTTTTGTAATATCCATATTCTTACCAGTTCTGTTTTACTCGACTGATTCCGTCAACAGAATTCCTTCCTTTCCAGCCGGGATTTTCCTCACGACACTTCCCTCAACAAATACAGCTGCACCACCTTTTGCGATTTCATTATCTTCAAACCGGTCAAGACAGACGGAGTTGACATACAATACCGACGCACGCATCCGTTTTGACTGTTGTGCATACTCGAATATGATATTCCGGTTCCACTCTCCAGCCGGAAAATCCGTATACACCGGCCACCAGACAATATCCGGTTTCAACCGTACAACCGCTTCGATATTCTGATCATACCAGAGATCACCGCATAATCCGATCACAATCTTTTTACCAAGGTATTCAAACAGATGAAATCCTGTACCTTCGCAATATGCCTTGCCGGCATGTTTTTCCTTCCATCCCGGTGATACTCTGCGAAAAAGATCAATAATCTTACCTCTCAGATCAATTGTGATCTGCGAACTGTAGAACTTTCCATGATCCATTTCAAAAAAGCCAAAGGAAACCGCAATCCTGTAGTCTCCTGCCGCAGTACGGATTTCACGAATGACCGTTGAATCCCTGTCCACTGCCGTTTTACGATCCTGTTCCTCATCGAATACAGGTGCGTAAAATCCCTGCAGAAATGTTTCACCAAAGATCACAACATCCGCCTTACCGGACATCTGATGCATTGTTTCAATGATTGTTTTCTGATTCTGTCCGGTATTCCCGTTCACAAAACCAATTGCCGCAAGTGCGCATCTCATGTTGTATCACCTCAGTTTCTGTTCCACTACGGTTTTCAGTATACTGCCTTTTTCCGCATGACGGCTGCCAGATCCACGGCAGTCATGGCTCTTTTCCCTCTTCAAAACAGTTTACGATCATGCCATTTATCAAAGACGGTAAACATATCTGCGGATGTTCTCCTCCCTGCCCTGCCAGTTTCCTGTTCCTTTATACAGCAGAACAAATCCACATTGCTCCATCACCCGGATAGAGGCGATATTGTCCTCATGACAGATTCCCGCAATTTCTGTGATCCCGAGTTTTTTCATGATAACAGGCAGAAATGCGGCAGCCGCCTCTGTGGCATACCCCTGTTTTGTATATGATTTTCCGATGTGATAACCGATCTCCCATCCACCATCATGCAATGGTACTGCCTGCACATAACCGATACAGGTTCTGTCTTTCAACAGAACCGGATATACCATAGGCATGTTGACATGTGTTTCACATTCCATGAGGTATGTGATGGTCTTCGCCGCATCATTGACCGACGCAAATACCTCATCCGGTACAAATCTTCGGTTATCCTCATCCTGTGATATCTGATATATGCTTTCCGCCATACTGATATCAAATTCAGTAATCAGAAGTCTTTCTGTTTCAATATGCATGATTCTCACCTGTATGGCACATCTTCTGTTTTCAGTGCGTCCTTAAGAAACCGGACAATCCTGCGTTTGTATTCATCTCTGATGATGTTCTCCTTTGTTTCCTCAAGCCTGCCGCTGACAAAGTACTGCCCGGTATCACGATTGATCGAAAGAGAATCAAGCGGCCAGCCCTCAAGACGAATCGGGGATGGACGATCCACCATCTGAAATGATCCCGTTGTTCTGGCGGAAACAGGATCCATGAACGAGTACACCACTCCATGGTTGTACACCGCCATGCCGTCAAGATAATAGGCGGTAACCTTACCTCCCAGATCATGAATCAGACTGGAATAATATAAGATCATTTCCTCATCTGATAATCTTGTCATACCTGACGGAGTACGTACATGCAGACCGGGCTGACGGACATCATCAATCGGAAGCTCCTCAAAATACAGTCCGGAATCATGACAGATGACGATATCGGAATATCGTCCGTAAAACACAGCCTTTGCGACTGCATTTTCCTCCGGTGTGGTTCCGTTTTCCTCCGGTTCATCTGAAACACCGATATCCTGTAATGTCAGAAATCCGACATCACAGTCTTTCAGAAGATCCGCAAATCTTCTGACTTTGGATGGATTGGTTGTGCCAAGCAATACCTTCATTTTTTTCTCCCTTTCCATATATCATGATATCATGCCGAAACAGTGATCAGCAGCCTGGTCATCACGGATGTAAGGTCACTTCCGGAATATCTCTTTTACCGGCAATATATCACAGCCTGATGGGATTGACAATCTGTGTTCCTCAGCGGGAATTCTACGTTATCCGACCTTCCTGTCATACCGGATCCACAGCATCAGAATCCAGAAACATGATACTGCAATTGCACACACGCCATTCAGCATACTGGATTCCATGACTGCCTTAGAACAATTGAAGAATGATATACACACTATCGAGGTGTGGCAAGCAGGTACATCAACAGATATGCAGCACTGTCTGTATCAGTCAGAGAGTATGCCGGATGCACATTACAGGGGATCCTGATCAACATCAAAGGCAGACTGAGACAGTTCAGTGACTTTTTCCGTATCCACGATATGAAGACAAATGGCCTGTTCCATTACTGTGCATTCCAGCCAAATCACCAAATTCTAAATTAAGCCTTGTATTTCTTTGCATGATCTGACATAATCGAGGTCGAATACATATTTATTCGATCAGTTACATGAGGAAACACCATGCCGTATAAATTGAAAGAAAATGAATTGACATACGATATCTACGCGGATCTTCGCACATCGGTCGGATGGCACAACCGTTGTCAGGAACAGGCTGAAACTGCGCTTCAGAATTCATATTATACGATTACGGTTTTTGACGATACGAAAGCAATCGGAATGGGAAGAGTTGTCGGGGATGGTATTTATTTCACCATCGTTGACGTTGTTGTACGACCTGAATATCAGGACAGAAAAATCGGCAGTACAATCATACATTCGATTCTGAAAAACATTGAAGACAGAATGTGCGTTGGAAGTCGCGCCAACATACAGCTGATATCAGCAGTGGGAAAAGAAAACTTCTATATCAAACAGGGATTTTCGATCATTCCTGATCCATCATGCGGATCCGCTTTACGTATGATCATCTCCAAAAAGCAGAATTGAAATGTCTCAAATGCGATTTCCGTTGATAGAAACAAAACCAGGCATATATAAGAACAAAGGATCACAGATATACCACAGTCAATGTGACAGGCTCTGTGATCCTTTTGACATGTCAGTAAAAATAAAAGAATACTCTATGATGTATCAGCCAGACAAAACAAGGAGTATCCCACATAAATTCCAGCAAACTGTCTTCAGATGATTGTTCAGGAGCAAATATTTCAGAACAAATACTCTTCATCAGTAACCGGTCCGGAACAGATCGTATATTGCCAGACATGCATATATTAAAAGCTGAAGTTTCAGGTGCTTTCACCTTTTCATATTGATTCCGTAACTTCGATCAGATCCATTTTTGATTGTCATAAAGCCTTTGTGAAAGGATCAGATGCGTGTTGTTCCCACAGGCATTCGGGTGAATTCCGATAACTCGGAAACCGTAATCCAGCAGCCATTGATAATCAAGGTATGCAAGTCTGTTTTATATCGGAATTACTGCAGGACGGCTTGTCAGCGGCTTGTTTACAATACGCTTTTCAGACAGGCAGATGATACGGTTCGGTATGGCTTTGGTCGGCTGCGGTGTATGTGCGCTGTTTCTTCCTCTCAACGTCGATGTTACACTTGCCGGATTGATTCTGATCGGAATTGGCTGTGCACCGATTTATCCATGCATTATTCATTCGACACCGGATATTTCCGGTGCAGATAAGTCTCAGGCAATGATTGGTGTTCAGATGGCAGCCTGCTGTGTCGGGGTTTTTACGATGCCGCCGTTATTCGGATTTATCGCATCTGCTGTCGATGCATCGATTTATCCGGTTTATCTGGCAGTCATTCTTGTATTGATGATCGTTATGTACGAAAAACTCGTAAGAAAACGTTAAGCATGATAATACATCAGGGATATCAATAATAAGGAGATTCTGATGATGAGGAAAAACTGTTGTTATCACAGGCAGTCCTCGAACAGAAGGAAACTGCTTTGCCATGACCAATGCGTTTTTCAAAACAATCGAAGAAAAAGGTCATACGGTTATCCGGTTTGATGCCGCAATGATGAAAGTCAGAGGATGACTCGCATGTGAATCATGCTTTCAGACAGGAAAAACCTGCCCCTTTGACGATGATTTCAATAGCATCGCCTTGGCGATTCTCGAATCGGATGCGGTGGTCTTTACCATGCCTGTTTACTGGTACACGATTCCGGCACAAATCAAGAGCGTCATTGACAAACTCTTTTCCTTCTGCGTTGCCGGAAAGGAATGTGCAGTGATAACATGCTGCGAGGAAAATGATATGACGGTACAGGATGGCGTCCGCATTCCTATTGAGCGCACCGCCGCACTTCTCAAATGGAAGATGGTCGGAGATGTTCTGATTCCGGGTGTTCTGAACACTGGTGACATCGAACATACGGATGGCTACGAAAAAGCAGCTGCTCCTGCAGAAAACATCTGACAGAAAGAAGATCAGTTAAGCCGGTACAGGCCGTCCCGACTCTTCGGGAAGCCTGACACCGGCTCCTTTTTTAAAATCTGATGGATGCAGATCATTGCGGATGGCAGTACTGCCAGAAATACGAACAGAAAGAAAAAAAGCAGATACATATGTATATCTGCGGACAGGTTCAAAAGTCATACGTAAAACGGATTCAGAAATCCTGTCGAAATTTACTGCAGGGACGGTATCCCCTCCCCCTGTATGGTTCATAAGCGGTCACAGGCTGCAGTGCGTCCTCAAATTCTGATTTCATTTCCATAGCAGATCTCCGATGGCTTTTCCGAGTGTTTTCCCGATGTTAAAAATTGTATCTATCATATTCCCACCACATTTGAAAACAATGACGACAGCAATCAGTGCCAACACACCCATCAGTATTTTCGGTAAATTGATATATTTATCATTTTCCGTTGCTTTTTTCATGACAACATCAGGATTCTCTGTATCCACCTCAACATTGTGCTTTAGCGTATAACAGTTTTTTCCATCACGAACAGCGCATGAAATCCCGGATATTTCTTTCCGGATATCCTCTTCGGTTTCATACCATCCAAGTTGAGTTGTGTGTTCTCCAAAAACCGTAACTTTATCAACTCCAAGCAGCAGAAATCCCGGCTGGTTTTTTGTAGGCGAAAGTACTGGAGAAGCCGTTACCTTAAAACACGAAACCAGACTTCTGGTAAGTGGTGACTCTATGAATATCTGACCGGTTTGCAGAGTATTCTGATTCTGTTGTTCATCTGTAACGGTTTCATCATCTTCCAACAGCAGATAATCAGTTGTACATTTGAACAGTTTACTGATCCGTACGATTTTATCAGTCTCAGGGTATGTAATATTACTTTCCCATTTACTGATTGCCTGCCTGGATACTCCAAGAACATCTGCCAGCTGTTCCTGTGTATAATTGTTTTCTTTTCGCAGTTTTGCTAATTTCTCGCCTAATGTCATAGTGCATCCTCCAATCTGAATCACCTGCTGTCATTCATGATACCTGTTTCAGGTATGAACAACCACCATAATTGAAGTTCCAAATGTAAACTTCAGGTTGCATTGATCAGATTTTTTGTTTTTATACCGTGAATTCACTCAGGTATCCCGAAAAAACGAAATGGAGGTGTGACTGTGGATCGGCTGAAGCAGCGTTTACATTTCCGTGTTGAAACCAATTCCATCAAAGAAAACCTTTCCGACCACTGCCGTACAGTTTTACGACCGCCATCGAAAAGCCTTATATTAAGAATGGTTTAACCCTTAATGGTGTTCACCTTTTACGCCTGCCCAGACTGTTCAGCAAACCATAATGATCCAATTACACTTCGTTGTTATAATACCTTGTTATCAGTTCGGCAATATCTTTTGCGACCTCACAGATTTCAATTCTTCTGGAAATGGAAAGCCCATATTTTTTACTGCTTTTGTAAAATTCTTTTGAACTGACTCGCTCTTCGAGCGACTTAGTTCAATATCAGATTCATCTTTTCGCAAGACAAAGGCGTTACTTGCCTCCTATCCCGGCAGGGTTCAGTTTTCTCATCATATTCAGATTATGGAAAGCTATCCCGACATTCGTGCCGGAGAACTGTTCTTCGTAATTCTTCTCAACTGCATCCAGTCCTTCCGTGTTGTATGTATTGTAGTCTTCCAATCCATACTCCCCTACAGGTTGAAGCTCATATGCGGTGAGAATCGTCTTCCCGTATTCTTGAGCCATTCTAATCTCATCTTCTATATTTTTCCGCTCGTTGCCCTTGGAGTAATTCATTATCACCACTCCATCAACTTCTTTCATAATCTCTTCCTGTATATCCTCATCCAGCCAAAATGGAATACAGACATAAACCGGTATGGACGAATGAAGAAGAGAGAGGTTGATTGAGAGTGATGCGTAATCGCCTTCAATATCAAAGAGAACACCATCTGCCCTTTTATCCTTTGCCTCATCAACCACTTCCTGCATTTCATCCAGTCCCCAGGATGGATCCCCGGCAAGCACAAAGATATTGTAGTTTGAGATGGGTGTGTAATGATTGATGTCCATGAAGATGGTATCGATTGTATACTCCTCTAACATCTCCTCGTCCGACTCCTCCACACCTTCCCATGCAAAGACTGCTCTCTTCAATTCTCTTTTATTGCCACCACATCCACTCAACATGATTATCACCAAACACAGAATCAGGAACCTTTTCATGAAATCACCTTCATCTATTATATTACCTCTGCTGTCAAGTCTAACCACCTATCCCCTTCCTTCACAAAACGCAAAAAAGCCCTCCAGCTGCTGCGGCAAATAAACCGACTGTTTTAAATTTTATATGGTTTGGATGGTCGATATCAGTAACTTATGGTCAACCATACAAATCAAATTACGTCCCTTTTAACCTCTTGATGGTGTCTCTTCTGGATACAGAAAAAAAACATTTTATGAAAACAATTCATATCCATCAATTACTTCTGTACATCTACCTGTTTATCGCTGAATAGTAACCATTTTGCGGATTTGGTAAACGTAAATACGTTGACGCACATTTTTTTCTTTGCTAGAATGAGAAAAAAATTATTGAACACAGCGAAGTTTGATTCAGAAAAGAGGGGAAAACCGTGCGGATTGCATTATGCGATGATGAAAAAGCTTTCCACGAATCAATCGTAAAACTGATTGAACAATACAAGCAGGCAAATCCCGGCTGCTCCCTTTTGCTTTCGTCTTTTTACTCCGGGAAAGAGCTTTTAAACCATGTGGACGAATACGGCGGCTTCGACCTCTATATCCTTGACTGCATTATGCCAAAGATGGACGGCATAGAGCTTGGAACGGCTCTGCGCAGGCGTGACGATCAGGGAATGTTTTTCTACCTTACCACCTCCCCGGACTTTGCGCTGGACTCTTACCGAGTGGATGCCTTTGATTACCTCTTAAAGCCCGTGGATGAGGTGCTCTTTTTTCAGAGCCTTGACAAAGCATTTTCTTTCTTTTCCCGGGCCATGCAGGAGATGGTTCCCGTGAAAACCGCAGACAGCATCCGTATCCTTCCCATCGCCGATATCCGGTATGCAGAACGCATCGGAAAACAGATTTATTACTATCTGACGGATGATACCATCATAACCGGCATTACCTTTAACGGTTCCTTTAAGGATGCGGTATCCGACCTGCTCTCCCATAATGGGATGCTCCTTGTGGGATCATCTATCGTGGTAAACCTGTCCCATGTCACCCAAGTCACAAAGACGAACATGATTTTGACCGGAAACCTGCATGTGTCCATACCGCGCCGTATGTATGATGCGGTCAAAAAGGAGTGGGCTGCCTTCTGGCTGAATGGAGGAAGATTCCATGCTCTTTGAAAACAACCTCACCTTTTTAGTCCTGAAAATCATGGTTACCTATGCGGGCACGATGGCCATGATGTTTTCCACAACGAATTTGAAGGTTGTCAGAAAAAAGGCAGTGATCATTGCGATTATTTCCGGCTATGCCGTTTTTACTGTTCTTTCCACCTACCTTATTCTTATTCTTTTTGGTTGGGAGCAGTTACTGAGGGTATTTATCCTTACTATATCATGCCCGACGGTTCTTCTTTTGTATACTGTTTCTGACGAGCCGTTCGCAAAACTTTCATTTTCCCATGCGACGCATATTCTGGTTTCCCTGTACATTGCCATCACAGTTACCCTTATTAATACCGCCCTGCACGGAACCGCGCTATCAGATATTCTGCTTCGCATTATTTTCTATCTGCCTGTGGTGCTGTTTGATTTTTACTTTATGCGGCATATCTGGCTTGATTTTGTTCGCATGGTCAAAAAGGGCTGGGGCGTTCTTGCACTGATTCCCTGCGCATTCATTATCCTTTTCCTGACAACTGCCCTTTATCCGGAGCATTATACGAAACGGCCGATAAGCATTCTCATGCTTTACCTGCTCGGCGTCGTCATCATCACCGTCTACCTTTCCATCGGAAGCTACCTGTCCATGCAGTACGGCAGGCTGCAGGCAGAACAGAACAGAGCACTTTTGGAACTTCAGGTGGAAAACATACGCAGGGAGAATGCCGATATTGAGGCTCTTGCAAAACAGACAAAAATCATTCGGCACGATTTGCGCCACGTGCTCTCCACGATTGCCTCCCTGGCAGAAAGCGGTGATACCCAGGCGATCCTTGATTTTATCGAAAATACGGATGGGCTTTCCCATGCTATTCCAAAACCCCTGCACTATTGCGGCGATCCCATTTTAAATGCCACGCTCACGGGTTACCTTGCGTCAGCAAAGGAGATGGGCATTGCGCTGGAAACCTCGCTTTCCATTCCGGACACCCTTCCGGTGGACTGTGCCGAGCTTGCCGTCTGCTTTGCCAATATGATTGAAACCACCATACATATCTGTGAAAAGCTCCCTGAAAAGGAAAAGAAGCTGACTGTCCGGTGCAGCCACAGCCCAAGGCTGATGTTTGAGATTGCCTGTCCCATTCAGGGCAAAATGAAGTTCGATAAAAAGAGGCTTCCGACACTGCCGGATGGCAGCCTGATTGGCAGCGCCCACTCCATCGCGGCATTCTGCGACAGGCATGGCGCCGATTGTTCGTTCAAGGCGGAAAGCGGCTGGTTTCAGATTATAGTAATATTATAGAAATCAAAGGAGGGCAAGGCATGATTTTTGATAACAATATTGCATACCAGACAAGTCGAATTCTGATTTCCATCTTCGGCACGTTGGGCATGGTCGTTACCATCAGCAGGATTAAGGAAAACAAAATGAAAAATCTGCTTATTGTCTGCGGATATGCCTTTTATACAATTGTCTTTTGTTACCTCTGTATACACCACTTTGGCTTCCTGTTCTTTTTGTGCAGCGCCATATTTACGATTTCCATTCCGGGCGTGGTGATAACCTACCTGATTGCGGACACGACCCTTTCAAAGCATATTTTCTGCTGTCTGTCACAGCTTTTGTTATCTCTTTACCTGATTGTCAGCGTGACCCTGCTGAACACGCTGCTTAGCGGCAGTACCAGGATCAATGTCTTTCTGCTTCTTCTTGCCTACCTTGCCATGATTCTTCTGGAATGTATCTTCTTTAGAAATGCCTTCTTATATTTCGCGGACACGGTTACCGGGAGCTGCTGGATTCTCGCTCCGATTCCCTGTTCCTTTTTCCTGTTTGGCATGGCAGTCATTATCTACCCGGAACATTATACACAGAATGCGTCCTTTTTCATTCCGTTTGCCTTATCAGGCGCCGTCCTCCTCATCGTCTACTATGCCATCTTCCAATACCTGCGGCTCCAGTATCAGTACCGGATGGAGGATCAGAACCGTGCGCTTTTAAAGCTGCAGATAGAGAACATCAGAAAACAGGCAAAGGACACCGAAAGAAAAGCGGAAGCGGTAAAAAATGCAAGACGGGACATCCGGCAGATGCTGTCTGCCGTTGCCCTGCTTGCAAAGGAAGGAAATACCGAGGCGATTCTTGATTACATAGAAGAAGCATCCGTACAAAGCGCCAAAGCCACACCTGCCCGGTATTGTAACGATCCAATCGTAAACGCCACGCTCACGACCTATTTCAGCCGTGCGGAGCGTTCCGGCATTCAAGTGGAGCAAAGGCTTTCCTTTCCGGAAACGCTGCCCGTCGACTCAGCCGAGCTTAGCATCTGCTTTGCCAACGCCCTGGAAAATGCCATACACGCCTGTGAGAAGCTTCCGGAAAATGAGCGTAAAATCGTCATCCGGTGCATCCATAAGCCGCAGTTCATGTTTGAGATTGAAAATCCTTACCATGGGCAGATTTCCTTTGGGAGGAACGGACTTCCAAAGCCGCATGAATCCAACCACGGAATAGGCACGCGCTCCATTATGGCTTTCTGCGAAAAGCATAACGCTTTTTATTCTTTCAGTGCACAGAGCGGCTGGTTTAAGCTTGTAATTACACTATGAGATTTCATGCTTGTTGGCGTCAGGAATGATTCCTATACAGCAAAATACAACTTTCATGGTTAGTGATATGATTAAAAAAGTCCATAGCGATTACCTCTTTCTGTGTTGATTGATTCCAGCAGATGAATTCTAACACAGAGGCTCTCGCAATGGACTGTTTTCGTGTGAACTACTCGGTCATTGAATGGCCGAGGATTCCCGATTTAATTCCTAAATACGCAGCTTCATTTTACAACGCGCGTTATTCTTCTTTATCCTGTTTCATACCGGTCAGGTTCATAAAAACCGTTAAAGTCGCTGACAATGCGAACAGTATTGTACGAAGATCGGCAATCCGTACTCCGTCAAAGCCAAGGGTCAGCAGAAGCATCAAAAGAGATACTGCCGCAGCTGTCACACCTGCAATTTTGCGTCTCCTCTCCTGTCTACCCAGCAACAGCTGTACTGCCATCACTAGGGAAAGCAGCGTCAACAGGATGTTCAGCAGAACGAAGGACTTTCCATTCATTCCGACTGTCATCGGTTCCTCTCGCTGTTCCTGCTCCGGCAATGTATCCTCTGGGATTTCCGCCTGGATTTCCTCCGTTTTTTCCGTCTCTGCATCACTTTCTTCCGCCCATTTTTTTTCTTCTCCCAAAGGTTTCTCATTTACCTGACTGTTCTCCACCTTCTTTTCTTCTTCCGGCAACCGTATGGTCTCCTCTGGCAATCCGATGTCGGGATAGTCTTCGGTTCCTTCGGAGATTTCCGGTTTCTCAGGCTGAGTCTCCACATAATCAGAAACAGCAACAGTATAGATCGAATACTTTCTTGCATGAATCGTCAGCTCTGTATTTTCCGGGTTCAGTTCATAATATTCCTCCTCTGCATTAGGCTGTGTTGTCAGTTCTTCCAACACGATATCACCCGGTGCATTTTGATGGATCCGGTATACCTTATAAAACCTCCGTTTCTGCAGATTGGATGGCAGTGTAATCACAGACTCTAAAATCACCTGGGAATCCGACAATGTTTCTGTATTGGTATCAGCTGAGCCACTTCCACTGACTGTTGCCGGATATACAGTTTTCTGTAAGACAAAATCCAGATAAAGCTCTGTCTGGTAATCGAAGGCTTCAGGAAGCTTCTGCATG
>JBJEFE010000089.1:0-22409 GCA_051873755.1 Bulleidia sp.
GAAAAAAACCGGTTATATAACACACAGGCGGGGAAAACGCATTTCTGATCAGACGGAGAAGAAAACATGCATCAAAAAACATGACCCGTCAGGATCATGTCATTTACCATGTATGCAGACCGAAATCCGAGAACGGCCAGAGAATCAGCACACCCTTGGAACGGATGTTTTCACGTTTGAACGGGCCGTAATAACGGGAGTCTGAAGATGCAGGCCGATTGTCTCCCAGGCAGTAATACTCATCATCCCCCAGTGTAATCGGTGCAACATCACTCATGAAATACTGTCCGCACTCTTCCACGTATGCCTGATCCAGGAAGTCTTCCTCAATCGGTTCACCGTTGATGTACAGCTGTCCGTTTTTATACGAAACGGTTTCACCAGGCAGTCCGATCACACGTTTGACAAGGTATTCACTCTTCTGCGGCAGATAGATAATCGCAATGTCAAACCGCTCCAGATCACCTGTTTTCATACCCAGCACATTTGAAAAACCGATTCCTCCGTCCAGCAGTGTCGGATACATGGAGTCGCCATACACCCTGACCGGCCGCACGATAAAATTACAGATGACAAGAATCACTGCCATACTGACAGCCAGATCTTTCAGAAATGAAAGGACCTCTTTCACCGCTGAACTCTTTTCCGGTTTTTTCTGATTCCGTTTCTTCCGTGTTTCCTCAATGTCCGGATCTGTCAGAGTCTCCATTACGGATGTCTCATTCAGTTCATCATAGAGATCATATTCATCTTCATCATCGTATGTTCTGTTTTCTTCTTCCGGATCCGTCAGTGTCTGCATGACCTGCGTCTCCGTCATATCATTTTTCTTTTCCATGTGTTTTTCATTATAACACAATGAAAATAATGGAACTGCATTATTTACTTTCCCATTGTCTTTGAAGCGGTTACATTCATCAAATCTTAAGAAATCATATACAAAACAAAAAAAGTGACAGTTCTGTCTGCCACTTCTTCTGATGGAAATTAACGGTCTTCCTTGATACGAGCGTTCTTAGCGGATAAGCCCTTGAGGTATGTCAGCTTCGCTCTTCTTACCTTACCACGACGTACGACATCAATCTTTTCGATGATTGGTGAATGAACAGGGAATGTTCTCTGAACACCGACACCGGAAGAGATCTTACGTACTGTGAATGTAGCGCCGATACCGCCGTTGTTCTTGTCAACGACAACACCTTCGTACATCTGAATACGTGTTTTGGCACCTTCCTTGATACGAACATGAACTCTGACTGTATCACCGACTTTGAAAGCCGGGATGTCGTTACGGAGCTGTTCTTTTGTAATTCTGTCAACTAAACCTAAATCCATTTTTCTTCTCCTTTTCGATCTGATCTGACTGCTCATGACCGTAATGATGTCAGCGGAACAGCGATACGCATCATTTGCGCAAGCAGAATCTTACCATACTTCCGCCATTGTGACAATGGATTTTATGCTAAATCCAGCCGAACTTTCTGCATGCATTGCGGATTCCGTCATCCACATTGCGATCCGTCACATAATCGGCCTTTTTCTTCAGTTCCTCTTCACCATTGCCCATGGCAATGCTTGTCCATACCGGATCAAACATGACAAGATCGTTCATGCCGTCACCAAATACAACCACATCCTCAATCGGGGCATTCAGATGTTTCATCATCGACACAATCCCCTTCTTTTTCTCATCATACTGATAGACACAGTACCGGTCCGTCAAACGCAGTCTTCCCATGTCATTGATCCACGGCAGATTCTTCTCCATCTGTTTTGTATAGGCAAGATAAAACTTGAAGATGGACATGTCATCATGGTAATCAAATGAAGGGTCATAATGATATGTGGTCAGTTCCTTTCTGAAACCAGCCGTCTCAAGAAAACGGAAATCCCGCATCCAGACATCATCGCTGTCTTCCTTCATGATCAGCCATCCGATCCCCTCGGAATCCGCCTTTTCCAGCATCGCCTCTGTTTCCCTTTTCGGAAGTGCGTTGATTTCCACAACCCGATGATTCCGAACAAGGCAACCGCCTCCTGCACACACAAGATTGTCAATCCCGATAGATGAAGCAAACGAAACCGCTTTGTAATGTGCTCTTCCCGTGGCAATCGCCACAAAGTGTCCGTTGTTTTCAAGCTCCCGCAGCGTCTGCAGTGCACTTGGTACAATCAGGTGTGTCTCATCATCCGTCAGGGTTCCGTCAATATCAAAGAAGAAATATTTCCTATGCATCTTTTCTGCGTGCTGTGTCATATCCGTTTTCCTTTCCGATCTCAATCACAAAATCAAATATATTCTTACTGATGCACAGCGGGAAATCCTCTTTCGGGAAAATATCCTGCGTCCTGGGATTGAAGAATTTCGCTCCTTCCTGCATGCGCAGTGCATCCAGTCTGTCGTCAATATCCGGCATGGTTCTGTTTTCAAGCATTGCGCTGAGGTATTCCGCACAAAGCTGATCCTCTTCCGTCTGGTGGTTTTCCCACCCCATAGCGACAATACTGACATGGTCAGGATGTGTTTTCTGAATGTGGCGCACGGTTGCGGCCGCATTGACAAATGCCCCGGTCATAATGGCATCCGCATGGGATGCACTGACAATTCCCTGGACGCCGTTTGTGGTTGTATGAACGATGGTTTTTCCGGTAAAATCAGCTTTTGCGACAGCATACGGGGAATTTCCGAAATCAAAACCATCCACCTTTTTCCCCTGTCTTTCTCCGATCAGAATCCAGTCCGGATGTTTCTGTTTCAGATCAAATGCGTCCTGTACATCCCTGACAAGCACAATCTTTTCACATCCGTTGGCAAAAGCATACGCTTCCAGCGTGAAAGCACGGAAAACATCGATGATCACGGTTGTACCGACTGCCTGCTCAGCACCTTTTACACAGCTCAATATCTGTATCATCTGAAAAAATCCTTTCCTGACTTATTATACACAAATCTTGAAACTCGTGACATGTTGGCATATATTTAATGCATAGGAGACAGAAGAATGGCAGAAAAAAGAAAACTATATTATCCGTTTGACTACAACATTCATAAAGTATTTACTGTTGCCTTTTACGGCCATGAAAATCCGATTGTCTGTAAGGGTTCTCTGATCATGAGAACATATTATAAAGATGAAAACAAAAGAGAGGTCGATATCCACCGGACTTCCGATCATTTTATTGACACCATCTATTATGAAACAAACAAGATCATCCGCGAGCAGTTTGAGGATCCGTACAATGACCACAGAGAACTCATTGAGCTGTCCATGCCGGAGCTGGGAAATGATTACCGCATCATTTACAATGCCTCACAGACACCAAGCCAGCGCTATGATGACCAGCTGAGCATTCTTGCAAGGCGTGACCCTTCTGCCAAGGGTGTTGCGATTATCCTGCGTCGTGATCCGAAGAAAGGTATCCGGTATCTGACAGAACCGGAAGCTCGCACCATTGTTACAAAACTGACCACTGAATAAAGGCGATTTGCAGAAACCGCCTTTTCTTTTCAGATATCCTTTTCGGTAATGATGCCGTGAATCATTGGCTGCACCTGTGCATTGTCATCTCCGATCACAATTGCCTCATGCAGTAGAGCGGTAACGGATTGCATGGCTGAATCATCATTGACATACAGCGTGCACAGCGGATCACCGGTTTTCACCTTTGCGCCGCATCTGACCTTCATGACCAATCCGACAGCCGGATCAATCGGATCTCCTTTCTTTGCACGTCCTGCCCCAAGCATCTGCGCAGCCGTTCCGATCTTTTCGGCGTTCATTTCCTTCACATAGCCGTCTTTCTGCGCACATACATCCACCAGCTGCTTGACTTCCACAAGCTTTTTCATGTTTTCAACGGACAGATATGATGCATCTCCACCCTGCAGTGCGATCATCTCCCGCAATCTGGAAAGACCTGATCCATCCTGAATTTTCTCCTTGAGCATTGCCCTTCCCTGTGCTTCATTTTCCGCAATTCCGGCAAGCACAAGCAGATTTTCCCCCAGCAGCATGCACACCTCATACAGAGGATCTGTTTCAGGAATTCTGCCGGAAAGAAGTTCCACGGCCTCCTGTACCTCCAGGGCATTGCCCACCGCATTGCCAAGCGGCTGGTTCATATCCGTAATCAGTGCCCTGACTTTTCTGCCGGTACGGGTTCCGATCTCCACCATTGTGCGGGCAAGCCGTTTTGCCTCATCAATGGTTTTCATAAAGGCTCCGGTTCCCGTCTTGACATCCAGTACAATCACATCCGCCCCGCTTGCCAGTTTCTTGGACATGATGGAGGAGGCAATCAGAGGGATAGAGCGTACGGTTGCGGTCACATCACGCAGTGCATACATCTTTCTGTCTGCAGGGTCCAGATCCCCGGTCTGTCCGATCACCGCAAGACCGCATTTCCGTACAATTTCACGGAACTGATCCAGTGACTGTTCTACACAGGTCCCCGGTATGGATTCCAGTTTATCCAGCGTACCGCCGGTATGCCCAAGACCCCTTCCACTCATTTTGGCAACTGTACCGCCGCAGGCCGCCACAAGCGGTGCAACCACAAGTGTTGTCGTGTCTCCCACACCGCCGGTGGAATGTTTGTCCAGTTTATGTCCCGGCAGATCCGAAAGATCCACCACATCTCCGGAATACATCATTGCCATTGTCAGATCCGCAGTTTCCCTTTCATCCATGTCTTTCTGCACGATCGCCATCAGCATCGCACTCATCTGATAATCCGGTATTGTCCCATCCACAAAACCGTCAACCATGTACTTGATTTCTTCTGTGGAAAGCGAAAAACCATCCGCCTTCTTCTCAATCAGATCTACAAATCTCATATGAATTCACTTCCTGTCTTATTTTAAAAATCATTGTTAACAATATTATCTTGCAAAAGAAACCTTCTTTCAAGTCCTGCCGGTATGTCTTTCCTGTCCCTGCCTGGATACGGAGATTGTACATTGCAGAAGAAAAACAGTGCTGCACAGCAGGCACTGTTCCCGTGATAGATCGATTTCCGTTATTTCTGATGAAAATGAATGTCAAACGCACGGATCATGGAAAAGATACTTGTGATTATCACACATCCAAGCACAATCGCCCCTGCCTGTGTAATGGTGGAAAGTCCGTACATCAGTGAGCGTTCATACTCTTTTTCAATGATGTAAAAAACGGTATAGTAGGCAGCTCCTCCTGGGACAAAAGGAATCAGGGCTGAAATCAGAAACATCGTAGACGGACATTTCAGGATCCGGGCCAGAATCTCGGATGCCAGTGAAAGACAGAAGGAAGCAATAAACAGAGAAGCCGGTTCCGAAATACCGGCCATATGACAGAAGGAATACGCCACACCGCCGATCCCGCCGGCAATTCCTGCATAAAACAGTCTGTTTTCCGGTACATTGAACAGGACGGCAAACCCAAGGGATGCCAGAAATGCATATACTGCCTGCATTACATCAGCCCTTCCAGAAGATAGAGACAGAAACCGGATCCGACCGCGATGGCTATCGCTGTCAGAATGCTTTCCAGACCTCTGGCAAGTCCGGACACCAGATCACCGTTGACTGAATCCTTGATGGCATTAGTAATGGCAAGTCCCGGTACCAGCAGCATCAGTACGCTGATCGAAACAACATTCTGTCCGGTTCCGAAAACTCTGGAAGCCGCAAACGAACAGGCAGTCAGTAAGGCACCGCCGATGATATTGCGGAACAATGCGGAAATCTGGAGTTCCACAAGAAAATTCATCGTTCCCTGGATCAGAATACCGATCACAAAAGCCGCAATCGCATCCATGAATGTGCCCTGAAAAAACAGCGCAAATCCAAAGCAGCACACGGCAGCCCCAAGCATACGCACCAGGTCATTGTAGGGAGCCTGCTTTCTGACTTCCTGAAGTTCCTGATTGAGCTGCGCACAGGTCAGCTGATGTGCACATGCTTTTCTTGAAAGTGTGTTGACCGCATCAATCTTGGCAAGATTGGTAGATTGAATATGCACACGTTTGATATTGTGCACAAGCTGATCATGCAATGTGAACGAAATCATCAGAAGTGTCGGCGTTGCATAGGCATCGACAACCGTCGCCCCATATGCTTTGCATAAGCGTGTCATCGTATCTTCCACACGATTGGTTTCAGCACCGTTTTCCAGCAGAATCATTCCTGCGGTCGTAACGGTCCTGGCAAGTTCATCATGATTGTTTTCCATAGTATCCTTTTCAGTTATTTTTCACTGGATGTCATATCTCTGATTTCAAATGTGCAGTGATCATCCAGCGGGTACGTGTTGACCTGTTTACAGATGACAACTTCTCTCAGATCCGCTCTGTTTTCAACACAGGTCTGAAGTGTCAGAAGATGGTCTGAAGAAGAAAAATCAACACCTGTATCATACAGCTGACGTGCCTTTACCGCATTGTAGTATACAGGGAAATAGTCCTCACTGAAAGAAACAAGGTTGTACTGCAGCTCCGATTTGGAGTAATAGCTTCCTCCGATATAATCCAGTTCCGCATAATAGACTGCCGCGATCACATATTCACGGATCTCGTTTTCCAGAAGAAGATATACCGTTTTGTTTGCTTCGTAGTTTTCCTGGTTCACAAGCTGTGCCAGCGGTGTAAAACGCAGTGTGCGGGTCGGATCATAAGCTGGATATGCATAATGACCGTAGATGATGATATTCTCATCATCCAGGGTATTCTCATAGTCCATGAAATTGGCACCGCCCTCATCATATTCACCGGTAATCCAGTTTTTTCTCAGATACACACCGTTATCCGCACCCTGTACAAAAGGCTGGTTGACCAGATTGCTTTCAAAGAAAACCGTACCCTTGTAATCCGGATTCAAAGCCAGATTGCTGTTGTAGATATCCTTATAATAAGCCGCATATTCCGGCCCGTGATTTTCCTCAACCTCTTCGATCACGCTGGAAGGAGCTGAACTGTTCTGCGAAGCAGCCGGCTGAGATGCCGGCCATTCATGGAAATACAATCCGACACCACACAGTGCCAGACAGATGATAATCGCAATCGTAATCAGTATTGTTTTTCTGTTGTGTTTCATGTTTCATCTCCTTCTATCTATTATGACAGCCTAGAACCAAAAAGAAAAGAACTGAATGCTTTCCCATTCAGTTCTGTCAGCGTGCATCAATCTCGTGTTTGACAAGTTCCGCCAGTCCGTAGATATCCTTGCTGGACATAAACAGATAACAGGCAGGTGCTTCCTTTGCCAGCTGTTTTGCCCCGTCAATGTCTTCGGTCAGAATTCTGGAGCCCGGAATTCTTTCCTGCAGGTAAGTGATATCAATATCCGTACCATCCTGTTTATCATCGATGGATGTGAATTCACAAAGGAACACCTCATCCGCCTTTGACAGCTGTTTTGCGAAATCATCCGCAAAGTACAGTACACGGGATGCCCTGTGCGGTTTGAAGATTGCGACAAGCTTTCTTCCCGGGAATCTGGTGCGGGCCGTATCAATCGTAACACCGACTTCGGTCGGATGGTGTGCATAGTCATCAACGAAGATGCAGTCCTTGTGTGTTTCCACCGCAAATCTTCTCTTGACGCCATGGAATGCCGCAAGTCCCCGTTCAATCAGTTCAGCCGGAACACCTTCAAGAATTCCGATTCCGATGACCGCAAGAGAGTTGAGCAGAAGATGGTGTCCGACTAACGGCAGAGAGAAATGTGCAAACAGCTTTCCCTCAAACAGAACATCAAATTCCATTCCCTCACTGTCTTCGTGAATATTGACAGCCTGAATGTCATCATTGTCCGCCAGGCCGTACCAGTAATGCGGTCTGCCTGAAAAATCAAGCATTCTTGCTTGCTCATCCTCACCGTAGATCACAACCGCCTTTTTCACATTGCGGATAAACTGTTCATAGGCACTGCGGTAATCCGCCTCATCCTTAAAGTAGTCCACATGGTCGATATCGACATTTGTGATGATGGCATATTCCGGATGGTATGCCAGGAAGTGTCGGCGGAATTCACATGATTCCAGACAGAAGTATTCCGTATCCTGGCTCATGTGTCCGGTACCGTCTCCGATCAGCCAGCCGGTATTTCCATACAGTTTCATCACTTCCGACAACATACCGGTTGTGGTTGTTTTTCCATGTGAGCCGGCAATGGAAATCAGTCTGTACTTTTCTGTAAAGGAACCGACAAACTCATGGTATCTTTCACAGATACATGTCGGGTTGTTTCTCGCCGCAATGACTTCCGGGAAATCCTCGAGAAAGGCATTGCCGATGATGACGTGCATATTGTCGCGGATATTGGCCGGATTGAATTCATAGATTGGAATATTCCGTTCCACAAGCACATCTTCAGTAAAGAAATGCTTTGCCAGATCCGATCCGCATACCTCATATCCAAGATCCTTCAACATGCATGCAAGGGATGCCATGCCGGTACCCTTAATGCCGATGAAGTAATACACCCTTTCCTCACTCATTTGGAATCACTTCTTTTGATGAGAATGGTCTTGTCATCCTCATCATCGTCATCGAAGTCCAGATCCGGGAACGCAGGCATCACCGGTGTGTTTTTTACTTCCTCATCTCTTACCTTGAGAATGTCATCGAGTGAGAATTCCGGAATCGTATCTTCAGCCGCCATGTTGCGGGCATTGCCGATCA
Source organism: Bulleidia sp. (assembly GCA_051873755.1). Classification (GTDB taxonomy): domain Bacteria; phylum Bacillota_I; class Bacilli_A; order Erysipelotrichales; family Erysipelotrichaceae; genus Bulleidia. The sequence goes on from JBJEFE010000089.1 coordinate 8,662, forward strand.
CGGATTCCAGCGCATCGGAAGCCTGAACGGTTTCACGGATGGAAGATGGACTGTTGTCCTGGTCTGCGCCGTAGATCGGAGAGATGATCTGCGGTCTTGTACCGGCAGTTCTGTTTTTCTCCGCCTCGGTAATCTTGCTTGTAGTTGTCTTGAGGGCATGCAGATCCTTTTCATCCACACCGAAAATCGGAGAGATGACAGGCTTGAATACATAACCGTCATTCTTAACAGGCTCTTTCTTTGCCTGCAACGGACGTACCGGTGCAGCAGCTGCCTTTGCGGCAGTTCTGGAAAGCGGCCTGTTTTCAACAGGCTTGGAAACAGGTTTTGCCGGTGCATCATCCACTGTAATGCCAAGCTTCTTCGGCTTTGGTGCAGGTGCCGGTTCCACCGGTGTGTCATCCGCAAACAGGGAAGAGACAGGTGTTTCCTGAACAGGTCTAGGCTTAGCGGTTTCAATCGGAGCCGTCAGATCAATTCTCTGCATTGTCTTCTTCGGTTCTTCCACGGCAGGCTTGACCTCCACTTCCTGAACCGGACGCGGTGCAGGAGTCGGTTTTGGTGCAGGTGTTTCCTTCTTCGGACGGGCAGGACGGATCGGGACGATCTCTTCCTCCTCTTCGTCTTCAATATCATCTTCGTCTTCTTCAAATAACAGATTCTGCAGTTTCTTCAGCATATAATACTCCTTTCAATAACGTATTTATTGAATTGTTTTCAATCGTACATCGTGTCTATTATACTCTATTCACCCTTCGTTTCTCCACCATTTTGCGGGGATTGTGAAGGAATATTGGTCACATCACCCGGATCTGTGAGTGTATGATCCTCAAAAAGTTCCTCGATTCTGCCGTTTTCCGGTGCCAGTGATTCGAACAGTTCCACCTTCTGCCGGCTTTTGATTTCCGTCACCTGGTTGGACAGCGTCTCCACTATGACATTCTCATTGATCTGCACACTGCGCGCAATTTCAATCATTTTCGCAGCGATGTCATCCACAAGCACAGCCGGACATGCGGCCTCAAACAGAATCACATCCGATACCATACACACTGTATAGTCATATCCGGTCGGATAGACACCGATTTCAAACAGATGTTCGACATCGTTGAGATCGGTATACATTCCCTGGGCAGAAACGCTCATTTCCTGTCTTGCCAGGGTAATCGGACTGTCCTTAAGATCAGGATACAGTCTTGCATTCAGGATTGCCGGGGTGTTCAATGACATCAGCACACGATACCCCTGATATCCGAGCACATTGCCGAACTGGGTACTTTCATATCTTCCCATGTCCCTTGGCAGGTAGTAGGAATAATACTTTTTGGAATGGGTGGTGTCCTGCACCTGCTGTGTCTGTACCTGGGCAACAGCGTCATTCAGCGCATCCTGCATACTGACGGAGGGCTGTGCACATCCGGCAAGGATGCACAGTGTCATCAGTACCGGAATCATCCGTTTCATCCTGTTTTTCTCCCATCCACAGCCACAAGCCTGTAAATCGGCATGCCTTCCGCCATGAACTTTGATTCGTATTCGGTAACGGCATCTTCCGGATGTTCATTTCTGCGGTAATCCACGGAGAAATCAACCAGTACAAATCCATTTTCCTGAAGGTACAGCACCGAATCCTCAAACAGGTCTCTGTTATCGGTCTTCATGATGATTCTGCCCTGATCAGAGAGAATCGTGCGATACACAGAGAGGAACTTTTCCGAACTCAGACGGCGTTTGTGATAGTGTTTTTTTGGCCATGGATCCGAGAAGTTGAGATGAATGACATCCACCTCGTTCTCATCAAACCATTCCGGAATATGTTCGGCATCTCCCGCAATCATGCGGTTATTGGAAAGATCACGTCCGTTTTCGACCATGAATCTTGCCGCAACAGCCGCCGCACTTCTGTCTTTTTCCATTCCGATCCATCCCTCATCCGGATACATCGCAGACATCTGTGCAAGATAGGATCCCTTTCCCATACCGATTTCCAGATGCAGAAGATCACTGTTAAGCAGCTGTTTCCACTTACCCCTGAACTCTGCAGGATTCTGATGAATATAATCCTGATGGGCTTCCAGCCATGGATCCGCCCATTTCTTTTTTCTCATTCTCATGTATGTGTTTCCTTTTCTTCAGTGTCATTCTATCATGATCATTCCTTTCGAAAAAGCCGCTTTGCGCGGCTTTCATATATTATTCAGCTGGCGTTTCTTCCTTTTTGCGGAATACACGCTTTTCAACATTGCCGGATTCTCTTGGAGCGCGGCGGTCACCTCTTGCGCCATGCTGAGGCTTGAGAGGCTTCTTTGGTTCCGTATATCCTTCCGGTTTCGGCAGGCATCTCTTTGCGGAGACCTTGATCTTGCCGTTTTCATCAACCGCAATGACCTGGACATGAACCGTATCACCGACGTGGAGTTCATCGGCAATATTGCCGACTCTTTCCCACTTCAGTTCGGATACATGCAGAAGTCCGTCCGTGCTTCCAAACAGGTTGACGAAGGCAAAGCTTTCACGCACTTCACTGACCGTTGCGTCAAATTCATCGCCCATCTTTGCCTCACGGATCAGATCATTGATCATCTGTCTTGCACGATCGATCATTGCCTGATCTGTATGGTACAGAACACATGCGCCGTCATCTGTGATATCGATCTTGATGTCATTGCATGCCGCAATGATCTTATCGATGGTTTCACCGCCCTTACCGATGACAATTCTGATCTTGTCAACCGGAATCATGAAGCGTTCAAACTTCGGTGCGTATGGAGACAGGTGATCTCTTGGTGCATCAATTGCTGTTTCCATGTTGTCCAGTATCTGCATTCTTCCCTGATGTGCCTGTGCCAGAGCCTCACGCATGATATCCATGGAAATACCTGTGACCTTGATATCCATCTGCAGTGCACAGATACCGTCTCTTGTACCGGCAACCTTGAAGTCCATATCGCCATAGTGGTCTTCCATACCCTGAATATCCGTAAGGATGGAGTATGTATCACCGACTGTGATCAGACCCATTGCCACACCGGCAACCATCTTCTTAATCGGAACACCGGCAGCCATCAGAGACATTGTGCCGGCACAGATGGATGCCTGTGAGGAGGAACCGTTGGATTCGAGTACTTCCGCACATGTACGGATGGCATATGGGAATTCCTCTACGGACGGCAGTACCTGAAGCAGTGCTCTTTCACCAAGTGCACCATGTCCGATTTCTCTTCTGCCAGGAGAAGACATTCTGCCGACTTCACCGACGGAGAACGGCGGGAAGTTGTACTGATGCATGAATCTCTTTTCTGTTTCCGTTGTCAGGTCATCAATGATCTGGGCATCGGATAAAGGACCCAGGGTTGTAATGGACATAACCTGTGTTTCACCACGTGTGAACATGGCAGAACCATGTGCTCTTGGAAGAAGGTCAACCTGGGAATCCAGTGGACGCAGCTCATCCAGTGCTCTTCCGTCCGGTCTGATCTTGTCTTCGGAAATCAGACGTCTGACTTCCCCTGCCTCAACTTCAACACAGTATTCACGAGCCTGCTTCATGGCCTTGTCACGGGCAGCTTCGCTCTCATATTCCATCTCACCGATTTCCTGAACCATCTGATCTGTCAGTTCATCGATTTTGCCATAGCGTTCCAGTTTCTTCTTGATGGAAACCGCTTCACGGATTGCCTGTGCGCCGTGTTCATCAATATAGGATGTGATGGCCGGATCGATCTGATACAGAACGACTTCCATCTTCGGCTTTGCGCATTCCGCAATCACCTCTTCCTGAATGGCACACAGTTCCTTAATGCATTCATGGCCATACGCCAGTGCTTCCAGCATTTCCTCTTCACTGACTTCCTTTGCGCCGGCTTCGACCATGTTGATGGCGGACTTTGTACCGGCAACGGTCAGATTAAGGGTTGCTCTTTTGAGTTCCTCAACAGATGGATTGCATACCAGCTGTCCGTCAACTTTACCGATGACAACACCAGCCACAGGGCCGTTGAACGGAATATTGGAGACGCATAATGCCAGGGAGGAACCAAACAGAGATGCCATTTCGGAACTGCAGTCCGGATCAACACTCAATACGGTGTTGACGATCTGAACCTCATTCCGGAATCCTTCCGCAAACAGCGGACGGATCGGACGGTCGATCAGACGTGCTGTCAGAGTGGCATGTTCACTCGGTCTGCCTTCTCTGCGCAGGAATCCGCCAGGGATCTTGCCTGCAGCGTACATCTTTTCGTTATACAAGACGGTTAACGGGAAGAAATCCGTGTCCTTTGCCTGATTGGAGGCTGTAGCAGTAGATAATACAACAGTGTCGTTGTAACGGATCACAACAGATCCTCCTGCCTGTTTTGCAATTTCGCCGTTTTCCACAGTCAGTGTTCTGCCGTGGAAATCCCAGCTTTTCGTGTACTTTGTCATTTCGTTTTCTTTTCCTTCGTATCTATTCTTCTTCTACTGAACTTTTTAACTCGTAAACGTAAAGATTATAGCACAATGACAACGGTTTGCGAATAGAAAATAACACCATGATGTGTATCCATCACGGTGTTATTCCACACTCTTGAGACTTTCAACCATTTCAATTGCGTCAAGCTTCTTCTTCATCAGCTGATTCACGATCACACCGAACACAAGCGTCAGGACAACGGAAATCACAAGGCTGAACGGCATGACGTCCACACCGTACATGACATAGGAGAACTGCAGATCCTTCATAATCCAGTGGTGCAATGCAACCCCCAGCGGCAGTCCGGATACCGCACCGCACAGTGTCAGGATGTTGTTTTCCTTATAGATGTAGGACTGCACCTCTTTCCTGCGGAAGCCAAGTACCTTCAGGGTTGCGATTTCCCTCTGTCTTTCAGAAATATTGATGTTCATGAGATTTCCAAGTACGACAAACGCCAGGGCAAGAGAGGAAATGATCAGGACAACAATGATCAGATCCAGAGCTTTGACCATCGTGTTGAAGTTGTCAATCGTCGCATCCATAAAACTGATCGACGATACTCTTTCATCATTGGCAAGAATCTTCTGCACCGGCAGGGAATCCCCCTCGCACAGCACAAACAGCGTGTTCTTCTGCGGCTGCACGCCAAACAGTTTTTCATATGTATCGGCTGACAGGAATGCGTAGTTTTCGATGTACATCTCACAGATTCCCGTAATCCGGATATCCCTGCGCACTCCGGTTCTCGATTCAATACTGATGATATCTCCAACCGACACACCCATATCCTGTGACATCTTTTCCGAAATAACGACACCATCCTCCATACTGATCGGCACATGTTTTCTTCTTGTGCGCAGTGTGAAGGAATCCGATATCTCCTCATCTCCTTCAAATATCTGCATGTTTGTCGTGACATCCTGTTCGCCATAGCGGACAATGCCCGCGTAGGTTGTCGCAAACGTCACTTCACTGACATCGTCTCTTTCCTGCAGGGATGTGATCAGGGCATTTTCCTGATCCACCGTGATTTCATCACTCAGATTGGCGGAACCGTCAAAGTGAATGATGTCGTCAAACTGCAGTCTGATCATCTGGTCAATCGAGTCACGGATACCGAATCCGATGACCATCAGTGCCGAACAGCCGCTCACACCGATCACGGTCATGATAAACCTTCGTTTATAGCGGATCAGGTTTCGAATGGTAACCTTCCATGTAAAGGATAGATGGTTCCACAGGAATCCGATATGTTCGATGAATGTCGACTTGCCAAGTTTCGGGGAAGCCGGCCGCAGCAATTGGGAAGGAACCTCGTTCATCGATGCATTGCATACATACAGGGTTGTACCGGCCATGACAAGCACAAAGCCTGCCGTTGCCATGGCAATCAGATGCCATGGAATATAGATGTGCATCGGCGGTTCGATATACAGCATGCGCCATGCCTGATAGATAATTACAGGGAATGTTACGGTACCGATGACGGATCCCAGAATACATCCGATCAGAGTTGCGGATACCGCATAGATCAGATATTTGGAAGCACACTGCATCTTTGTGTAACCAAGGGCACGCAGAATACCGATCTGCCCTCTTTGTTCATCAATCATCCGTGTCATTGTGGTCAGACAGACAAGTGCCGCCACAAGGAAGAAGAACACAGGGAAAATATTACCGATGGCCTTCATCTGATCCACGGATCCGGCATAAGTCGCAAATCCATAGTTCTGGGAACGGTCCAGCACCACCCATTTATTATTGGCGATATCATCGATATCCTGTCTGGCCTTATCCAGTTTCTCCTTTGCCTCATCCAGCTGCCGTTTTCCATCCTCACTCTGCGCAGCCAGTTCCACCTTTCCGTTTTCCAGGTCAATCTGACCCTGGGCAAGCTGGGTTTCCGAGCTGTGGATTTCATTCCATCCCTCATCAATTTCCTTCTGCCCTGCGGCGATGGAACTTTCAAGGAGTGCTTCGGATTCATCCAGTCTGGTCCGGCCGGCATTGATTTCCGCCTGTCCGTCAGTCAGTTTCTGCTGGGCATCATTCAAAGTGGCAACCAGAGTCCGGACATCTTCCATATTTGAGACTTCCATGCCGTTATCATGCAGGATCTGACATACATTGTCCTCAAGGGCCTTTTTGAAATCACCGACAAGCTGGTTCATATCAATGTGAATCCCGAAGGATTCCAGACGCGTGATCATTTCCTGAAGCTGGGGATTTTCCGCAATGACATCCTGAATGATGTCACTGTCTTCCAGGGTACCCAGCAGATCATACACATTCAGGATATTCTCAAGCATCGGAACATATTCCAGTGCCGGGGCAAGTTCCTCTCTGTTTTGATCCAGCTGTGCCTGGGCTTCATCCAGCTGTCTTCTGCCGTCGGCGATCTGCTGTTTCCCGGAAGCGTACTGCGCATTCAGTTCATTCTGTCCCTGGGTCAGGGAAGTCTTTCCGGATGCGATCTGTGCCTGTCCGTCAGTGATCTGTGTCTGGGCATCATCCAGCTGTTTCTGACCATCCTCAATACCGGTATTGTATTTTTCAAGGGCCGCTTCATACTCACGAAGACCGTCCTCATACTGTTTTTCCGCATCTGCGATAATCGCATCACTTCTGCGTTTTGCCTGAACAATGCCGATATTGGAAATGTCATCCTTAACCTCTGCGATGTAGTCATCATACCTGTCCGAAAACGCATAAAACGACTGCCCGTCTTCCGTTACGACATTGACTTCCAGATCAATGTCAATGCTAAAGGCAGAGGAAGGAATGTACATATAACTCTTCAGATACTGGTTGGCCAGCGTACTTGTTTCCTTGGTGGAACTCAGATACACCGGTGTATCAATCAGACCGACAACCGTGACCTCATCTACATTCAGATAGTCTTCCAGATCATCATCCGGCCTGCTCAGTCTGACCCTGTCTCCGATTGCATATGTCGTAAACAGGCTGGTTCCCATTTCCACCACAACCTCATCGGACTTTTCGGGCAGTCTGCCCTCTTTCAGCACAAAGCGGTTAATCGTATCATTTTCATCGTATTCATGCACGCGCACAATGCGTGATGTATCATCCGCGGACGCAAACACATCCACGAATTTTGAGCCTTCCGCACTTTTGACGCCGCTGATCATTCCGATGGCTTCGATGTCCTCATCCTCAAAACCGTAGTCGGAATAGACAGTGATATCGCGGAAGTTCACTTCCTTCGCATAGGCATCCGTATTCATGCCCATCAGATAGGATGACCCGGCAACACCGACAAAGAACGCCACACCGATGGTGATGATGGCAGTCAGTGACAGGAATCTGGCCCTGGTATTGCGGATCAGCCTGAGAATATCTTTTTTCTGTGTCTGATTCATCGCATTACCATTCAATTGTACTGATATCCTGAGGATGCCGGTTGACCGTATCGGAAACGATCTTGCCGCTCTTGACACGGATGACGCGGTCACCCATCGGACAGATTGCCAGGTTGTGGGTAATGACAATGACCGTCATGCCGGTTTCCCTGCATGTGTCCTGCAGGAGCTTGAGAATCTGTTTACCGGTCACGTAGTCCAGAGCACCGGTCGGTTCATCACACAACAGCAGTTTCGGGTTCTTCGCAAGGGCACGGGCAATCGCCACTCTCTGCTGTTCACCACCGGACAGCTGAGACGGGAAATTATCCATTCTGTCCTCGAGTCCGACCTGTTTCAGTACGGTTTTCGGATCCAGGGGATCCTTGCATATTTCAGTTGCCAGCTCCACGTTTTCCACTGCCGTCAGATTCTGTACCAGGTTATAGAACTGGAACACGAACCCGATATCATAGCGGCGGTAATCCGTCAGCTGTTTCTCATTCATATCTTCAATTCTGCGTCCGTCCACAAGAATCTGACCGGAAGAGGAGGTATCCATTCCGCCAAGAATATTCAGAATCGTACTCTTTCCGGCACCGGATGCACCGGCAATAATCACAAACTGGCCCTTCTCTAACGCAAAATTCACGCCGCTCAGGGCATGAATCGTAACCTCTCCAACACGATAGTCTTTCGTGACATCACGGAATTCAATAAATGACATGAACAGTTTTCTCCTGTGTCTATTATACTAAAACATATAAAAATGCCGAAGAAATTTCTCCGACATTTCCTGAAATGTGTATTACTTTCTCAGACCGAGCTGCTGAACCAGAGTTCTGTAACGGTTGACATCTTCCGCCTTCAGGTGTTCGAGCAGGCTTCTTCTGCGTCCGACCATCTTCAGAAGACCACGGTTGGAAGAATAGTCCTTCCTGTTTACCTTCATGTGTTCTGTCAGACTGTTGATCTGTGCTGTCAGAAGAGCAACCTGAACCTCTGTGGAACCTGTGTCGCCTTCCTTCTTTCCGTAAGTCTTTACGATTTCAGCTTTTGTTTCCTTGGATAACATTTTGAATTTCCTCTTTCTTTCTGTGTTCATCCAATCCGAGAAATCCGTCGAGGTGCGGACACCCCAGATTGAAAGCCGTTATATATTAGCACGGATTCCCCTGTTTTTACAAGCCTTTTGTGATCAGAAGATATCCCATGACAAACAGCCAGTAACCGGCGCAGATCACGCAGACTGCCAGTGATACAACATTGATCCAGAAGTATTTATCCCGCGGTTTGCCTTTGTGACGTTTCAGTCCGATCACACCAAGGATTATACCGATGAAGGAAAAAATACCAAGCTGTGCAAACAGGAATCCCAGAATCGCACACGCAAGTGTATATATCGGAAATACAAGGTCCATGGTTGTATTTGTGAACTGCTGTGACTTTTTCTTTTTCGTTTCCAGCTCTTCCGCTTTTTTTCTTTCCTCTTCCTGCAGTGCAAGCTCACGTTCCAGTGCTCTGCCTGATTTCTTTCGTACGTTTGATTTCTTTAATTTGGACATGTTTACCCCTTATTTCAGCTTTCAGTATTGTATCATGAGTCAAGAAATTCCACCAACAGTGTATTCATGATCTCATATCCCTTTTCCGACGCACACAGCCGGTTTCCGTGGATTTCCATCCACCCCTGTTCCAGCATGTTGTGCAGTGTTTTCCCGTACACCTGTTCAAACGGGATGCCGTGTGCCTTCTCAAATCTGCTCAGATCCATTCCCTGTTTCATGCGGATGCCCATCATCAGTCTTTCAAACATCTCATCTGTTTCATCCAGCGGAATATACTCTCTTCTGAAAGGATCGCTGATGTAGGCATTCACATTGGATGTGTGATCATAGCGCCTGTGGTTTTCTTTCCCGCTGGCACCGCATCCGATCCCGATGAAATCCTCATATTCCCAGTATGCGGTATTATGCAGTGACTGTTTCCCGTCTTTGGCAAAATTGGATACCTCATACTGCATGAAACCATGTTCTGGAAGAACGGAACAGATCATTTCATACATATCCGCTTCCGTATCCTCATCCAGGTGGTCATAGCCTTTCTTTCCGAATATGGTATTCTCCTCAATGGTCAGAGAATACAGGGAAAGATGAGTTGGATCCAGGGAAAGTGCATCATCAATGGATTTCCGCAGATTGTCCATTGTCTGAAACGGCAGGGAATACATCAGATCAAGGGATATGTTGTCAATGCCGGAGCCTTTGAGAAGATGCACGCATGTATGCATGTCATCCATGGTGTGATGGCGTCCCATCAGTTTCAGAAGCCGATGATCCCCGGTCTGAAAACCGATGGAAGCACGGTTGATGCCATGGGAAGCGATGATGGCACACTTTGTTTCATCCAGTGTTTCCGGATTGATTTCAATCGTATATTCACGCACATTGTGCACATACGGATCCAGCATGGAAAGCAGCTGATCCAGCTGAGCCGGGTCAAGCGATGTCGGTGTTCCCCCGCCGATATACACAGTGGTCAGGATATCCGGTATTGCGGCACATGCGATTTCCTTCTGTACGGCATCCAGCCACTTCTGTACGGTTTCATGCCGGTATACGACATGGGCAAAATCACAATATCCGCAGATCGAAGCACAAAACGGTACGTGAAGATAAAGGTGGGACGGTCTACTTTCTGTCATCGTCCATGGAAAGCACAGCCATGAAGGCTTCCTGCGGAATGATGACGGAGCCGACCGCCTTCATTCTCTTCTTTCCTTCCTTCTGTTTTTCAAGCAGCTTTTTCTTTCTGGAAATATCACCGCCGTAGCACTTGGCAAGCACGTTTTTACGCAGTGCCTTGATGTTTGTACGGGCGATGACCTTACCGCCGATGGCTGCCTGAACCGGAATTTCGAACTGCTGGCGCGGCAGGATTTCCTTCAGTCTGGAAGTGATTGCGGAACCTCTGTGGTAGGCATCGGTACGATGAACGATAATGGACAGTGCATCCACCGGTTCACCGTTTAACAGAATATCCATTCTGACAAGGTCCTCTTCCCGGTATCCGATGATCTCATAATCCAAAGAGGCATAGCCCTTTGTACAGGATTTGAGGCGGTCAAAGAAGTCATAGATGATCTGGGCAAGCGGAATTTCATAGATGATGTTGTTCCGGCCTGCCTCGATCATTTCCATATCCTTGTATATACCGCGTTTGTTCTGACACAGTTCCATCACCGGACCGATGTATTCCTCCGGAACCATGATGGATGCCCTGACATACGGTTCTTCAATACGGTCGATTCTTGTGGCGTCGGGCATCCTGGCAGGGTTGTCAATCGCAATCATTGTGCCGTCTTTGAGATAGACATGATAGATGACGCTTGGTGCAGTCGCAATCAGATCGAGGTTGTATTCCCTTTCCAGTCTTTCCTGAATGACATCCATATGCAGTAAGCCAAGGAATCCGCAGCGGAATCCAAAGCCAAGAGCCTGTGAGGTTTCCGGCTCATACTGCAGTGAGGCATCGTTGAGCTGCAGTTTATCCAGGGCATCGTGAAGATCCTGGTACTTCGCCGCATCACTTGGATACAGACCGCAGTAAACCATCGGGTTCATTCTGCGGTACCCTTCCAGCGGTTTTTCAGCCGGATTCAGGGTATTGGTTACGGTATCACCGACAAGAACATCGTGAATATCCTTGATCGAAGCCGCAAACCAGCCGACATCTCCGCACATCAACGTATCCAAAGGGACTTCCTTCGGATTGCGGATACCGGCTTCCAGAACCTGATATTCCGCACCGGTTTCCATAAAACGGATTCTGTCTCCGACCTTCAGCTGTCCCTCTCTGATTCTGACAAGGGCGATGACACCCCGGTAAGGATCATAGAACGAGTCAAAGACCAGTGCCTGCAGCGGGGCATCCGGATTACCGGAAGGTCCGGGAATCTTTTCCACAATCTGTTCGAGCACCTGATCAACATTGAGTCCGCTTCTTGCGGAAATCTCAGGAGCGTCCGAGCAGTCCAGACCAATGATATCCTCAATTTCCTTCTTTGTATGTTCCGGCTGGGCATTGTTCATGTCCACCTTGTTTATGACCGGGATAATCTCAAGATTGTTGTCCAGGGCAAGATATGTGTTGGCAAGTGTCTGGGCCTGCACACCCTGGGTGGAATCCACAACCAGTACAGCCCCTTCACATGCCGCAAGGGATCTTGACACCTCATAGGAAAAGTCCACATGACCAGGTGTGTCAATCAGATTGAACAGGTATTCCTCTCCATTTTTCGCATGGTAGGAAAGCTGCACGGCATTGAGCTTGATGGTAATGCCGCGTTCTCTTTCCAGATCCATATCATCCAGCAGCTGTGACTTCATGTCTCTTTGCTGGACGGTATCCGTCATTTCGAGAATTCTGTCCGCAAGTGTGGATTTGCCATGGTCAATATGGGCTATGATACAAAAGTTTCTGATATGTTTCTGATCAATCATTCAAACACCTTCCCCACGGTTTCTTCCTGACTGCCGTTTCTGAAATCCACGACAGACATCCGTTTTCTTCCTTCCATCTGAAGCTGGTACACATGCAGAATACCGCCTGTACATGCAATCTTCATGGAGGTTTTATCAAAGCCAAGAATCGTACCGGCTTTTTCCTTCACATCCGTGACTTCCTTTGAGGCCGCATAGAACTTGACGCGTTTTCCCTCAAGACAGCCATAGGCTGCAGGCCCGTCAATCAGACCTCTGATGTGGTTGTAAATCTGATGAATATCCTCATCCGCAAAGGAAAGCCTTTCCTCTTCCTTTGAGATGTTGAGTCCAAGTACAACCCTGTCCTCATCCTGCGGGATACCCTGAAGATTTCCTTTCAGGTATTCCGGCAGCTGTTCCCTGACCATCTGACAGGAAATGTCCATCAGTCTGTTATTGAGTTGGGAAAACGTCTCATCCGCACCGATATCCGTATGATAACATGCATAGATATCACCGGAATCCATCTTCGGTTTCATCTCCATCAGGCATACACCTGTTTCAGTGTCTCCGTTCATGACCGCATGCTGGATCGGCGCACCGCCTCTGTACTTCGGCAGTAATGACGGGTGGATGTTCAGACATCCTTTTACCGGGATATTCAGGATGGAAGAAGGAATGAACTGTCCATAGGCACATGTGATGATCAGATCCGGGTTCATGTCCCTGATCTGCATTTCCGCTTCCTTCAGTTTCTCCGGCTGCAGGCATGGCAGATCATGGGCAATACATACCGCATGAACCGGTGTCGGTTCAATTCTGTGCTTTCTGCCCACCGGACGATCCGGCTGTGATACCGCACCGATCACATCATATCCTTCCTCTATCAGTGTATTCAGTATTCTTACTGCAAATTCGGGTGTACCGAAAAACAGAATCCTTGTCTTTTTCATGTTTCCACCTCCATAGTGGTACTATTATATCGTAAATTTTGATTTTCATTGCAATTTAAAGCATGCTTTGTTAAAATAGTCCTGCTAAACGGACAGGAGGTGTACTCATGGCAAATATCAAGTCCCAGAAGAAGCGTGCTCTGACAAATCTGAAGAGACAGAAGGCTAAGGCAGGACAGAAGAGCGAACTCAAGACAGCGATCAAGAAGGTTCTCGTCGCAGTTGAAGCGAAGGACAGGGAAGCAGCTGTTAAGGCATATAACGAAGCAAACAAGTGCCTCGATAAGGCAGTTGTATCTTCCATCAAGAAGAAGAACTACGCTGCTCGTCAGAAGTCCAGACTTGCCAAGGCAGTCAACTCTATCGAAGCGTAATTTACGAATCGAGATATCATCCCGTTCTGACGGGATTTTATTTTTGTCCATAACAGGGTTTCTACCGAGCCTGCTGAAAATGCCTATGATTTTTCATAGGTAAAAGAGGCATATGAAAA
>JBJEFE010000090.1:0-22153 GCA_051873755.1 Bulleidia sp.
TGATTAAAGGTTTGGGGAAAAAGATTACAGATTTTAAATCTGCTTTCAACTTAAAACCTCAGAACCTGGCAAGAACTATTTCAAAAGTTTGGTCTAATTCAGTCAAAAATCTAAAAGGAGATTTTTTGGATTTCTCAGATCTTAAAGCAGGATGTGAATCACTCAAAAACATTCTCAGTTTTGGAAAAGATCTAGTTGATATGAAAATTGAAGGGAAAATTAATGTTCAGGACTTGATCAGTGATATTGTGGCACCAGCAATTGGATTTGTGGATGTACCAAACAAAGAAGGTGAACACAAGATGATAACTCTTGACGATTTCTCTTCTAAAATTGAGAAAATTAAAAAATTGGGAGAAATGAAGAACAGCTTAAGTGAAACAACAATAGATCTTTCTTGTTTGAAAATACTTCAAGATAGATCTTCGATTGATATTTCGGTAAAGCCTGTAAATGTCCCACAGTTCAGTATTTAGGAGTGTATATGGATAATCCAAAATATGTGATAAAGTCTTACGACTCTATGGTCATAAAACAGTACAAAAATCAATTTCAGAAAACAGTCAGATATTCTATATATGTTATTTTAGCAATTTTGTTGTTGTTCAGATTTCTTTTGAAAATTGATCTTTATGGTGATTTACCGAGTTTGTCAAAAATGACATTGGGAATAGTGGTTGTATATACTCTGTTATATGCCAAACAAACTGTAGAAGTAAAAACACCATTTGAAATATCTTTCTATGATGATTACATAGAAATATATCTGCCAAAAAGAATATATAGTGCTCGCCTTAGCCAAAAGGAACTCTGGAAGATTTCCTATGCAGATTTGAAAAGCATACAATACGAAAAAGAAACCAAAATGCTTTATATATATGGGAATATTGATGCAACCTGGTACGATTACAAAAAAGACGGTACACTGCCAGATCTGCCAACGAAGCATAAGTATGCAAAAGACGCTATGGTGGAATTTACATTGTGCAACGATGATGCAGAGCAGATAATATCTGACTTGAAACAATATGGAAATATAACGGTAATCGATAAAAAAACAGAGGAGAGTTTATCATGAATGAATTGCAGATAGAAGCAAAAGATTTAAATCAGCAGGCAGCTTTATTGATGAAGTCAGGTAATTTGGATGCTGCAAAGGCAAAGCTGGATAAAGCTATCGAAATTGATCCGATGACAGTTGAAAGCTATAGGAATTATGGTGATTATTACATGGCAAAAAACCAGTATCAGGATGCTAAGAATTCCTATAAGAAGGCGATGCTTATCAAAAAAGATGGTTTATTTCATTTTCTGTATGGTAATGCATGCTTTATGAATGATGAAGTTCATGAGGGGCTGGAACATTACAACCTCGCTATCTCAGAGGGATATGATACAGATGAAATGATGTATTTTACAGGGATGGCTTATGAACATTTAAATGATGATAGAATGGCGCTTCGTTTCTTTTCAAAGGCGTGTGCAAAGAATCCATCAAGACCAGATTTTACTTTTAAAAAAATTCAGGTGATGTTCAGACTGAACATGGTGGATGAAGCCGAAAAAGCTCTTGATAATATGCTTGTAACGTCTCCAGAACTGTTTGATATCTATCATTTGAAAACACATTTGCTTTTACAGAAAAAGAATTATACAGAGGCTGTCGAATTTGCAAAAATGGCATCTGAAAAATTCCCGGAAGATGTGGACCTTTTAGGTGATTATGCACGTGCGGTGGGTATGAATGGAGATTATCAAACTTCTCTGAAACTCATTGAACAGGCAAAACAGATGAAATACTTTGAAGATTCAAAAAGAGATATTCTTCTTCTGGAGGCTCAGGTTGCGGCGGAATCTGGAGATTCAGAAAGAGCAATTGCTTGTTGTGATGAATGCGTATCTTTTGAAGAAGAACAGATTGATAGTGAAGCCAGATTTATGATTATGAATCTGAAACTGGCAAAAAAGGATTATTCTGGTGCATTTGAACAGGCTTCAGCAATGATTTCAAAAGACAGTGGAGATTTGTATTATTATGCTGCTCTTTACTATCGCGCATTCTGTGCAAAAGCACTGGGCAAAGAGGATGCACAGAAGTTTTATTCGGAAGCAAATTCTATATTCCGTTTAGAAACATTAAACAAACCACAGGCAGTTGACATTTATCTGTATCGAGCAATGTGTTTAAAAGATATGGAACAGTATGATAAAGCATTGGAAATGCTCGACTTTATCATGGGGTTGAATGTTGATATGGCTGAAATTCATATGATTAGAGCAGACATCTATCGAACAATCGGAAAGAATGGTCTAGCAAATGATGAAATGAATAAAGCGTATGAATTAAAGCCTGAATTAAAAAAAGAAGATGAATAACAGGTGTATGTATGTCACTTCAGGATGAAAGAAATACGGATCTTGCTTTTGACACATATGAATTAAAGCAATCTGCACGAAGATATGGAGAAATTGCTAATTCATTAAGAGCAATGGCTAAAGACTTGAATGCTGCTTTAAATCTGTTGAATTCATCAGGATGGACGACTCCTGCAGGAACAGCATTCAATAAAATGTCACAAACCAATTGGGAAGATAACATAGATAAGTATGCAAATCTTCTTGATACTTTGAAAAACATTCTTGATGAGGCTTCAAGACAATATGAAACTCTTGTTAAGGATCATGTCGACAACATAAAACTCAGGTAGTATATCGGATATCCGATTGCTATATAAGACGAAAGGAGAAAAGGTATGGCTAGTATTCGTGTAACACCAGAAGTCTTAGAGACACAGGGAAAGGAATTAATTTCCTATGCTGGGGATCTGGCGGACGTGCTGAAGTCAATCGATGCGAAGGTGTCTGAAATTATCGATGGTTGGGATGGACTCGCTCAGGATGCATACTATGATATGTATACTCAGATGAAGTCAAGCTTAGATCAGTTTCCAACACTCGTTAACTCTTTAGGCGATGCAACAGTTTCAACTGCACAGACTTTCAACTCTGTTGATGATCAGCTTCGTCAGAGCTTTGCGTCTGCAATGAATGAATAAATATTGTTCATTCTGCA
The DNA here is from genome assembly GCA_051873755.1 of Bulleidia sp. Classification (GTDB taxonomy): domain Bacteria; phylum Bacillota_I; class Bacilli_A; order Erysipelotrichales; family Erysipelotrichaceae; genus Bulleidia. The sequence goes on from JBJEFE010000090.1 coordinate 3,074, forward strand.
TATGCAAAAATTAGGGTATTCGTCACTGAATATCCTATTTTCAAATTATCGGCAATACCAGGCAAGGTAAAAGACGGACTGAAGTCATTGTACTTCAATCCGTCTTTGTTGATATAGGAGTGACTATTCAGCCAGTGCAGCTGCTGCCTGACCTGCGATCTTACCGGATACGAATGTCCAGGACTGTGCCTGTCCACCCCATGGAGAATATGCTTCTCCTTCCTTGTTCGCTACACCTTCGGAATCCTGACCTACCGCAAACAGGTTTGTGATCGGTGTTCCGTCTTCTCTGAGTACATTCATGTTGACATCAACGTCAAGACCGCCGACTGTACCATAGGAGTAACCTGCACATTCAAACAGAACGTATGTCGTATTGGCATCACCAAGAGCTTCTGTTAATGCATCCTCATCCATGTTCAGTGCCTTTGCAAGTTCTGCAGGAGTACCTTTCCATGCATTTTCTGTTTCAATGGCAACTTCCACAATGTGGTCAATTGTTTCAATTGCCGTACCTGCAGCAGGTACTGTACCACCCTGGCCAAGACCGAAGATGGATACCATGGATGTTGCTTCAGAAAGACCGTCTGTCTTCATGGCATCAAGTTCATCCATTGTGTATGCGTTGTAGTAGTGGAAACCAGGTGCGTAGGCAATACCGACTGTCAGATCACTGTTCTGTGTACCGGATTCATCGGTTGTACCAAGGATCTTACCTGTTTCGTCAATCTGCTTTGTATCGGATGTTGTTGCGATTGCCGCAAGGATTGCCTTTTCATCCGCAGTCAGAGAGTCATCTCTGATGATGTTTGGAACCTGGGATACATGGATCATCGGTAATGTGCCAAGAGCGTATGTTGTACCGCCTGCGGAAATACCCATCTGGATACCTGCACCCTTGTTGACGGTGTCACCGATTGATTTGACTGTATGACCGTATACTTCCATTAACATATCATCATTTCCAAGGAAACCACCCGTTGCCAGAATCACGGATTTACCATAGATCTCATAGGTTGTACCGTCATAGGATACTGCTTTGACACCTGTAATGTTTCCATCCTCATCCATGATCAGCTCTTCAGCAGTGAGTTCCAGCTGGTAGTCATTACCTTCATTCATTGCCTTTGCCTTTTCCATGGCAGCTGTAAACTGGAATGTGTGATCCGGACCGAAGGCATACCACTTTGTATTGCCTTCATCAGCTGTATATACTGTCCATTCCTTTGTCCATTCCGGTACAACGAAGGATCCGATCATACCTCCGACACCGTCAAAGCTGAAGTCAAAGTTGTCAATGTAGTAATCCAGTGCAGAACCGGATTCATATACAGCACGCTTGATGACATCCGCCTTTTCGTCTGTACCGACATATTCAAGCCATACATTATATACATCATCCTCATTGATGTAATCCTCACCATCATTGTAGGAATCCTTCATATGCTGGCTGTTAAGGGCCATAGGGCCGTAAACAGAAGCGGAGTTTCCGCCGATCTGTGCTGCTGCTTCAATACCGAATACCTTTGCGCCCGCATCAGCTGCTGCACAGTAGGACATGATACCGGAACCACCAAGACCCACAACAATGACGTCATAGCCTTCCAGCTTCTTTGTTTCCGTGCTCTTTGCAGGAGCTTCCATCCACTGGGATGTCTGACCGCCTGCTTCCTCAATTGCCTTGGCAACAATGTTTTTGATGGCACCGGAAGAGGTTGTGGCACCGGTTACTGCATCCACACCGATACTCTGTGCCTCAATGATTCTTGGAATCAGTTTTTCTTCCGCAACAGAGAACCACATTGCTGTTTCAGAGTCATGTTCCTCTGTAATGACAATATCCGTAATCCTGTTGTCCTTAATTGTGACTTCTCCTGTCATCTGACCTGTAACGCCAAAGCTGGATACTGTTTCTGTGTATGTGCCGTCCTTTAATGCAGTCTTTTCATTACTGCCGCCTTTTGCCTGAGCAATGGCATCCGCAATGGCTGCCTTTACGGCATTGGATGTTTCGGTAGCGCCGGATACAGCATCGAATTCAGCTGACTGGCTTTCCATGATCTTCTGCTGCAGTTCTTCTGCCGCCGTACCGCCGATGGATTCCGTTTCACCGGATACATCGAGTGTGACTTCAGTGATACTGGAATCAGAAAATGTTGCTGTGACAGTGACATCGGAACTGTGGCCTTTGCCTGTACCGGTGTACGTGCCTGGTGTATAGATTCCGCCGTTATCGGATGCGCATGCGCTCATGCCAATCAATAACGAGGCGGAAAGTATACGTGAAATGTGTTTCTTCATATCTTATCCTCCGTATGATAAGATCATGATAAAGGTTGGAACGATTCCAATGTCAACGCTTTCACGGAGGTTTTATGGATATTGCAAAAGCAGCTGACTTCACGGGTGTATCCGCTGATATGATCCGGTTTTATGAGAAAAAGGGGATGCTGAAACCGAAAAGAAGGGCAAACGGATACAGAGATTTCTCCACACATGATCTGCACGTGATCATACTGATCCGTCAGTACAGTGCACTTGGGATCCCATTGCGCACCATTGCGGATATGATTCGAACACATGATGCCACTGAGGTATCGGAAAGCCTGAATGTTCAGCTGAAACGGCTTGAAACAGAATATGAACAGGCATATGCAAGAATGCAGAATGCCAGAGATCTGAAGAAACTGCTTCTCAGTTATATGGATGGGAAGAACTGGGATGCGGGAATCAGACCGGATATGATGTTTGTATCTGTTCAGACGCTGCACACTGATGAAAGAAAATACTATCTCGATCTGATCAATTCCGGTACGGCAAGAGCAACCGGAAGAATACAGAATATTGGAAACATAAAGATGGTGGATGAAGCGGATGTCGGATTACTGATGCCGTGTACTGCTGGAATTACGTTTTCCAATCAGGAAATCAGTCCGTCTCATGCATATTACAGAGTTGTGCTGGAATGTCAGGAAGAAATCATACCTGTGGAAACCATTCATGCGATACTGGATGAAATGCATGAAAGGGGATATGAGGAAACAGGAAATGGATTTCTGTATCAGATGATCCTGGATCGTTCACAGGACTTCAGTGATACGGTATGTGTGGAAATAGAAGTCAGAAAAAAATGATAAATGCATATCTGCCGGTTTCCATAACAGGGAATATCTGAAATACTGTTTTCAGCATGGAAATGCCAGAGGTATGATTGCGTTCAGACACTTTCAGGATTCAGAACAGGCAGACAAAACGCCGGCATGTTGTGCTGACGGTAACGATGGTGATTCTGCAATTTCCCGATGACCGCTGTATCCACTACCGGCAAAACGGATATCAGTCATGGCTTTCGTTCGTCTTCTGATTGTTTTTGAGCTGTTCCTGATGCCAATGCCATAGCCTTAGTGCTGATCTGGTTGTTGTCTTTTATCATGCACATTATCTGGTCATTTCAAGAATCCTTTACAGATGAACGGATAAAACTGCATATGGTATAAGTTCTGGAAACAGAACAGACAGAAATATAAACAAAAAATCACACCCGTTTTCAGGCGTGATTCTCTGTATTGACCGGATTATGATATTTCGCATATTTAAGCCAGAATCAGAATCTTACCTGACAGTTTTGCGGTAACTGATGTTCTTCGCTTTGCCGGTGTGTGTAATTGTCAGAGTTCCGCAGTGTTTGTGAATACAAAAAAACTGAATTCTGTTCAGTGCATTCTGGCACTAAGCAGATTCAGTCCATTTCCCAGTACAACCAGACCTAATCCAAGAGGAAGGAACAGGGAGTCATTGATGTCGGTAAAGATACACAATCCGATACAGATCAGTGCCGCAAGCGGGATCAGAAGACAGAGAGTACGAATCTTTATGGTCATCAGTACGGTTCCTCCGGAATCAGAATTGCCGCAAGCAGATAGACGATAAAACCACTGCCTCCCATTGCACAGAACATCAGGAAGGCAAGGCGTACGACATTTGGATCGATATCAAAATATTCGCCGACACCACCGCATACACCGGATACGATTCTCTGATCAATGCTTCTGTATAGTTTTCTATTTCTCATTGCTTTCTCCTCTTCTGAAGTTATAGGCTGCGAAGAACATGCACGATGCTCCGGCCCATAACATGGCTCCGTATTCGATTCTGACGGATATTGCCATCAGAATACCGGATATGGTCAACAGTGTGCCGGCACATGTCAGGTATGCCGAAGCCTTTGTGTTTCTTTCGTTCATTCAGATATCCTCCGATTTTTCCTTTTCTTTACATTACCAGTCTATAACGGAACAGGACATGGCAATAGAAAGGAAATACAGGTGAATGTGTCTGAATTCAAGAATCCTATGCTTTACGGAATTCCCTTCGATATTGGGAAGGGGTAATGCCTTCGGATTTACGGAACAGACGTGTGAATACACGGTAATCACTGTATCCGCATTCTCCGGCAATATCCGTAATGGACATGTCTGTAGACAACAGAAGTCTGCGTGCATGTTCCAGACGGATATCTGTCAGATATGTCAGGAAGTTGACACCGATCTCTGTTTTAAACAGCTGTGATATATACTGTGCATTCAGATGAAACTGCTGTGACAACAGGGAAAGGGAGATATCATCGGAAAGATGTTCCCGAAGATATGCGGTGATCCGTAATATCGGTCTTTCTTCGACTTCTGCTGTCTGCCTCTTTTCCTCTGCCTTTCTTTCAAACAGTTCAATCCGCAGTCTGTCAATACATTCGCCAAACTCCTCATAGTTGACAGGTTTCAGTATATAATCACTGATCTGAAGACGCAATGCCTCTCTGCAGTAATCAAAATCATCATAACCTGAAACAATGATAAATGCCATTTCCGGATGCCGGATTCTTGCCTGACGGATTACCTTCAATCCATTGATGATCGGTATATTCACATCCATGATTGCAAGATCCGGTGAAAGGGAGTCCATCATAGCCAGTGCCTCTGCACCATCGGCGGCTTCACCGATCACTTCACATTCATGACCTTCCCAGTCAAACAGTTTTCTGAATCCCTCTCTGATCAGAATTTCATCATCGACCAGTAATACTCTCAGCTTTTTCATGATTCAATTTCCTCCTCATGCATCAAAGGCAGGGTAATGTGTGTAATGACACCTTCATCCGGTCTGGATGTATACGATAACCCGTATTCCTTACCACATAACAGCCGGATTCTGTTCTGCACATTGAGAATACCGATACTGCGTGTTCTGGCACGTCCCGGTTCTATATGCCTGCGTGCAAGTTCCTTTTCAATTCTCTGCAGTTTTTCCGGATCAAATCCCTGACCGTCATCGTGGATCTGAATCTCAAGTGTATTCTCATCTTTCTGTATTGTTTCTATCCGTATCGTACCCTGATAACCTTTGTTCTTAAGTCCGTGTTTCAGACTGTTTTCCACTAATGGCTGTAATATGAAGTTCGGTACAAGACAGTCTTCATATTCCTCATCACAGTTGTATTCATAGTGCAGGTTCGGATACCTGCAGCACATCAGTTCCATGTATGCATCAATCATTTCCGACTCATGTTCCAGAGTGACCATCTGATCACTGCTTTTGACACTCAGCCGGAAGAAGTCAACCAGACGCATTAACAGCTGTGCTGTTTTCGCATCCCCGTTCAGTTGTGCCTGTATGCGGATGGTATCCAGTGTGTTGTACAGGAAGTGGGGATTGATCTGACTTCTCAGATACAGCATGGACATCCTGTTTTCCTCCAGTTCATTTCTGAGTTTTTCCGGGTTTTCCAGTGTCAGATAGAAGGTGAGTATCATCAGGGATACACCGGCACCGCTGATCAGCCACTCCGGATGCATGCCCTGAATCAGTGAGATGACAAGCTCGATTCCCATTGCCACACCAATGGACAAGCCCGCAGCGGCACGTATTTTCGAACCATGGCGGATTAACAGCCATACACACAACAGAAGATAGAAGCCGACACTGATATAACACAGGTTGGCATGGATGCCGTCAGAGTAATTCCCGGCAGGTGTTACGGCATAATGAATCGGAAGAATCAGAACGCCTGTTTCAAAGATAATCAGGAATACGCGTGCAATCGTATCCAGAAATGTACGGGAGTCCGCCTCCTCCTGGATGAGTTCGGAAATATACTGGTAGAACAGATATACGGTAATGACCATTGTACCGATAAACAGACGGTGAAACATGTCGTTTAGAAACAGGGGTATCGTATCCAGGTGGTTTACCGTATACACGGTAATGCCATCCATCAACAGGTTGCACAACCCGGACACAAGAAGGATGGAGAATGTATCGTGAAGGGCGGAGTGAATCCGCGGTGTTGAAAAATAAAACCACGCAATCATCGCCATGACCAGAAACAATGCGACTTCCATTCGAATCATAACAGTTTACCTCAAACATATTCTATATGGTTGTTTCGATCAATGAAATCATGATTTCCATGGATATGTGTCAGAAATCGAGTTTTTCAGAAATTTATGAAAAGGACTTGTATGAGATGCTTTGTTATGGTATATTAATTGAGCACCTGGCGAGTTGGTGAAGCGGCTTAACACACCGCCCTTTCACGGCGGCATTCACGGGTTCGAATCCCGTACTCGTCACTTTTATTATATAGGGGTATCGTACAATGGTAGTACATCGGTCTCCAAAACCGCTGATGGGAGTTCGATTCTCTCTACCCCTGCCTGAAGACATCCGGTAAATTTCCGGGTGTTTTTTTGTAAATTTTTATTGCATGGTTTTCATGTCTATGGTATATTATCTAAGCGCTTGGCGAGTTGGTGAAGCGGCTTAACACACCGCCCTTTCACGGCGGCATTCACGGGTTCGAATCCCGTACTCGTCACCATATCAGATTCATCGGAAGATGGATCTTTTTTTTGCTTTTGTTTCCATGTATGATGTATGTACCTGGAGGACCTGTTTTTTTATGAATGAGAATGATGTGATTGTGCTTCAAATACCTGGTGAGCCGGATGGTTATTTCCGAGTGAAGGATTTCAGGAAAAATACTGCCTTGTGTACCATGTTGTTTGCGGACAGAGGGGATGATGAGATGGAAACTCTTTCTGTCAATACCCGCTGCATTAACCTTGGAGAATGTAAAGTAAGTGAAGATGTGATCCGGAAGCTTGTACGTTGTGAGATGAGTGTGAAAGACATGCATCCTTTGATGAAGGGCAGATGCCTGTGTTGTGATGAGGATGATGTGGTTGTGATGCGTGCGGAGGATGTTCTGCAGGGAATGCAGACAGCATCTGAAAACGGAATGAAAGATCCTGAGTTTCTCGAATATGCGCAGACACTGTTTGAAATGTTCAATCGCACCATCCGTTTACCGATCAAAGGTGAAAACAACAGAAATGAAAGCAGATTCGGGATCGGTGAGGAACAGATTCTCAGAGCTGTGATTGAAGAGATCGAAGGATACGCTGTGGTGGCGGAATTTGATCTTTCAGAAGAGGATCCTTTTATTGATGAGGATGAACTTGAGGATCTGATGATGGATCTGCAGGATTACCTTGATAACCTGGAAAGTGATGATGAGATGAAGGCATATAGTGAGGATCAGATGCAGACATACATCATGCACTTCTTTAATCCAAAAGTACTGAATATCGCAACAGAACAGGAAAAGAAGGATCTTGTACGTTTTATTGATATTCTGGGGGACAAGTCACCTGCAGGACTGATGATCAGGGCGGACAGTATGAATGGTGGTAACAGCCTGTATGAATGTGACTATGAGGCAGCTGCGGACCTGTATGAACAGGTTCATGATATGGTCGGTGACAGTATTTCCGTATATAAACTGGCTGAACTGCAGAGGCAAGGACTGATTACGGAGGACGGGGAACCGGATACGGAACGTGCCTTTGTCAACTATTCCATTGCCCAGCAGACCGGTAATCTGGATGCACAGATGAAACTGGTGGACCTGTACCTTGCGGGCGTTCTTACAAACAATCCGATCAATGCTGTAAATCACCTGCTTCATAACAGATTTACTGAACAGATGGAACAGTTCATGGCAGGCAACAGGGAATCCAGATATCCGGATTTCATGTTCCGGTTTGCACAGATGCAGGAAATTCTCGATCTGTTGCCGAAATCAAAAATTCTCTCATTTTATCAGACCGCCGCATTTGGTGTGGAAGCGCGCATGAATGTGACAGAGTATGATCAGGATGAGGAACTGCTGGAAAGAATCAACAGTTGTATGCTTGAACTCAGACAATCCATGGACAGTGATGAAGCATACGTGTTTGACACTCTTGAGGATGTACTTGAACTTTCGAATGTATCAAAAGTCAATAAGACGTTCAAAGCATCACGTAAAAAGAGTGGTGATTATGTATGTACCATTACCGTAGAGGATTTTGATGAGTTTGGAGATGATGACACGGATCACCGTTTCTTCCTTGCTTTACCGGAGTATGGATTTACTGGTTTTACTGACAGTATCAGACTGACATCTGTTGGTAAACCGGATATCCACTGTCCTTACAGGAATACAAAGCAGAAAACCTTCGATGTTGATTTTTATGAATTCCGTGATAATGAACTCTATGATGAAGAAGACGATCTGGTACTGTCAATGAACTGCAGATGGAAGGTCATGAAGCCGGAAGAGAATGATGATACATTCCTGATGGCAACTCTGATTGGACTGGATGTGGATAATGAGGAATTCATGTGTGGTTCTTCCGGTATTACACCTGGTACAATGGTTACAGTGGACGAAAGTTATTCAAAGAAGACATATGAAGTGTATTCCGTCTTCCGCAGAACATCCCGGGAAATGCCAAAGAATCCGGAACACTATTCAACCATTCGAAAAGTCAGGTAAAAAAAGATCAGTATTATCTGATCTCATAAAATGCCGTATAGGTACGGAACGCAGAAGGAATTGCCAGAGATGACAGTTCCTTTTTCGTTACAAAGCAGTATCCTTCAGGCACAATGTTCTCATGATCCCCGATCATGACCTCATAGGCTTTCATGTGCCATTCCAGATGTGTGAAGATATGGCGTGAGGAAGGTAATGGATGTATGGTGACAGGTTCATATCCAAGCTGCTGTACAAAGGAAATGGCTTCTTTTCGACTCAGATGTCCATCCACACCGGTAAACTCATACATGCCTTTCAATAAACCGCTGTCATTCCGTTTGTGAATCAGGAACAATTCCTGATTGCGTATGATAAACAGTGTACGGTTGACAATTCTCCGATCTTTGTTTTTTGATCGGAATGGAATGATGTTCCATGTATCATGTTCATGGGCTTTACAGATGGAGGCCAGAGGACAGTGTGTACAATCCGGTGTACCGTTTGGGACACATACCGTTTCACCCAGTTCCATGATTCCCTGATTGAATGAAGATACAAATGCAGGATCACTGCATTCCGTAAACATTCTTTCAATGATGTTTTCGAACATGTTTTTCACAGAGGTATTCCGGATATTCTCTTTGACTTCAAACACTCTTGCCAGTACCCTGCATACATTGCCGTCCACCGCACTGTATGGAAGGCCATAGGCAATCGAGGCAATAGCACCGGCGGTATACGGTCCGATTCCGGGTAAACCAAGCAGGGCATCATGATCAGCCGGGAGTGTTCCGTCATACCGATTGACAAGTGTAACCGCACATTTCTTCAGATTCCGCGCACGTGAATAATACCCGAGTCCTTCCCATAACCGCATCAGCCTGTCATCATCCACTTCAGCAAGTGCCTGTATATCAGGCAGTTCCTTCCGGATCAGAATGAACTTCTCCTTCACTGCTTCAATGCGTGTCTGTTGCAGCATGATCTCACTGAGCCAGACATCATATGGGTTGCCTGTATCTCTCCATGGCAGACTTCTTTTATTTGTGTTGTACCAGTCACACAGCCTCTGTGCATCACATATTTCAAGTTTCATGTGTTGATTGTATCAGAAAACATACAACGTTTAAAAAAAAGTGCTATACTTTTCTCATCCCCTGCACCTGTAATTCAATGGTAGAATGTGACCTTCCCAAGGTCAACACACGGGTTCGATTCCCGCCAGGTGCTCCATTGTTCGGAACCACTGGAATAATATATATTCTGGTGGTTTCTTTATATAATTCGGGATGGTTTACCGGTATATAAAAACCAACCCCAGGAGCAAAGGCATCTCGACAAAATCTTACTGGCACTGCCAGCCCAGCTGTATCCATCACAGGTTGGTTATGTTGCTATTATAGCTTCATCTCATGATATATACAATTAATATTCCTGAAGTTGTTGGGAGTTGCAGTGTTTAATCAATTCCCGGCCGCATCAAAAACAGGTTGTCCGCAATACCGTGGTAATGATGAAAAACAGATCTGTCGCTTCGCAGGCGACCGGTATGAATGATAAAAAGAGTATCATTCAAGGTGTGAAAACCAAAGAAGATGATACATGGTTTTAGGATCAGGAGAGCTCATATGGAAATGCAGGCAAATGATATTCTGAGAATACGGTTTATTGTATGGGTGTTTGATGTAGATAGGCTGTGCAGCCATACACGTTATGCTACGGAGATTCTGTCGGATGGAACAATTGTCTGTTCTGTCTTTGAAAAAGGAGTCAGAAAACCGGTTGAGAAGCATACGTATCATAATGCTTCACCAGATGATTACAGAAAGCTCTGTGCGGAAATAAACGAGTGGATTGAAAAGGCGGATACATTGAATACTTATGTAAATGATACATGTGCACAGGTAATGATCTATAGACCATTCAGTAGAAAAGAAATAATGGATGGCGGATATGGAACACAGGAAAAAGATATGGTAAGTATTCTGAATCAATACTGTATCAGATTTCGGCGGTAATATCGCAAGACAGCAGATGATACTGTCAGATAATGGAGGAAAGAAATTATGATGATCAGTCCGGAAACGTATTATGAGATGAATCTGAAAGGAAAATCACAGCAGGAAATCCTGAAAGAAATCAGAAGTCTGAAAAGAGAGATCGGTCAGTTAAAAAAGAGTCTTGAGGACACAAGAACAGCTGTTTTTGAAGTGTTTCCAAGCAGATTGACAAGGTTGAACTGTAATCGTAACTATCTGGATCGTGCAATACAGGCATATGAAGAAGCCGGTGGTACATATGTGATGTCAAGGGCAGAACAGAAAGACCATGACTTCAATATGGCATTGGATTCCATGTCAAAACTTGTATTTTCAATTGGCGGTTTTTTCACAGGATTCGAAACGAGAACGTATACGGTAATGGATGATCAGGTTCTTGTGGATGTTGAAAAAAGCCTGTTGGAGATTGGAGAGGATGTGAAGTTCATTCCTTACTGCAAAGAAGATTTTATCATCGGAATCAAAAATCTGCATATTGGAGAATGGAAGAAAACATATGATGATCCATGTGTAATGGATGGAATCCAATGGGAACTGGAAATTGATTTTAACAATGGCAGGAAACCTGTAAATATTTCAGGAAGTAATGCATACCCGTATAATTTTGAAGATCTGAAAAACTGTCTTGAAGTGGAAATGGAGGACGATGAATATGAGTGGGATCAGGATTGAACAGATGGGTATTACAAAAGCAGGTACAGAATGCATTGTGAATGCCGCAAATGAACAGCTGAAAAGCGGTGGTGGTGTATGTGGAGCCATCTTCCAGGCTGCAGGACAGAAACAGTTACAGAGTGCATGTGATGACATAGGTTACTGTGCGACAGGATCTGCTGTAATTACACCGGCATTCAATCTGAATGCAGAATACATCATTCATGCGGTTGGACCTGTGTGGTATGGTGGGAAAAACAGGGAACCACAGAAACTGTACGGATGTTATAAAGCATCATTGAATCTTGCAAAAGAATACGGATGTCATTCCATAGCCTTTCCATTGATTTCAGCCGGTATCTTTGGTTATCCAAAAGATCAGGCATGGCGAAAAGCACTGCAGGCATGTAATGATTTCATTCAGGAACATCCTGATTATGATATGGATATTCTGTTTACCATACCGGATCCACAGATCCTTCAGATGGGACTGAATGAATTGAAGGTCCAAACAAAAAACGGCTAACCGAAATCTTTGGTTGAAAATCCCTTCTCAACGATTTTACTCAAAATTTCTTTGGTTGAATTTCTACGATTCATCAGACAGTCAGCAATGTGTTTGGTCGCAATCTGTGGTTGAAAAAAGAATATTTACACAAAAAATGCTTCATTGTGTGTATAATACATCTATCGAAAGAAGGCGATTTACATGCTAGTAGATAAACAAATCAAAGAAAGAGGCGAAGCATTGATTTTTCCATTTGAGGAAAGTCATACAAAGAGTATATCGTATGACTTGGACATTGATGGGTACATCAACAAAGATGGAAGTCTCTCAAAAGAAAGAGTGTGTCTTCAACCAGGTGAGTCTGTGATGATAAAAACTATACAGAGTCTTAAAATGCCTACTGATCTGGTTGGCATCATAGGCGAACGCAATTCAAAGATACGGCAGGGTTTGGAGGTAGTTGGTCCGCATTATTTTCCAGGACATACCACGGCTATTTATTTACGAGTAACAAACGTGTCCCCACTTGATATAGAACTGCAACACGGTGACGGAATCGCACAAATCTTTTTTGAGAAGTTGCCTGAAGAACCAGAAGTATCCTATGCCGATCAAGAAGGTGCATCGTTTAACAATGAAACAGCCTACCTCGGCTACGGAAAGTACCAAACTGCATACGAGAAACAAATGCATAACATAGCAAACGCTACAGATAAGTTGGAGAATTTGGAAAGCACCATGTATGGAAATATACTCACTCTGATGGGAATATTTGTATCGGTATTTTCATTGATCATGGTGAATTTTTCAAACATCAAGGACATAGAGCCATCAATGCTGATAAAAATAAATACATCTCTTGCTTGCATAATTTGTCTATTCATGGGGCTGATATTGTTTTTCCTAAATACCAATAAAAAAGAATCCAAAAGGATGAAGTTGATTTTTATTGTAGTCATGGTTGCCGTACTGGTCACAATGGTTTTAACAGCTATCTTTATGTAAACATCATAAAAAAAGACTCTCAGATATAATCAATGCCAGTAAATTGGGCAAGTTGACAAACTGAGAAAAAGTGATAACGCTCTGGAGCAATCAGGTAGTGTACCTGGAATACCCTGGAGCGTTTTCGTATATGTTACTCTGCTATGTTTTAGGCGTAATGAAAAAATCTCTGAAACTTAGATTTTTTAAATCTACCGCTCAGGGTTGTAGATACTTAGAATGTTTTACGATATGACTTGGCTGATTTGTTCACCGGCTTCTTTCTTTTGAACTGCCGTTTATCTATCTTTACGACTTTAGGGCGAGAAAGCCCCTGACTTCAGTCATGGGGAGTACGTCAACGCCAAATCATTATCCAATGTTACATTCCTCTGGATCAATGACCCAGTTATTATGCTTGATTATATGATCATGCGTAATATCTAGACATGAGTGTTTTTCAACACATAAGATTTTCAACCAAGGATTGCGACCAAACACCTTATTGGCTGGCTGAAAAGCTGTAGCAATTCAACCAGATATTTCGGTTATCCCAAAAAAACATCGATACACAGCAGGATAAGGAAAACGTATCAGAAACAACGGATGATGCTCTTCTCTGTAACCTGAATCGCAAGGCTTTGAGAACTGCAATAGAGAGTGTAAAGAAGACCGGAGAAATTCAGTGGAAAGGCGGTAAAGGAGCTGATGGAGTCATGCAGATGGCATATCCTGACTATCCGGATGAGATTTTTACATGCTTTGCATTATTTGAACCGGATACGGATTATTACGAGAACTACAAACAGTATTGTGATGGTGTACTGCTTTCAAATATGAATGTCAAACAGATCAGAATGATGCTCACGTTTATAGAACGCGGTGAGAGGTTCTGTTCCGGTCATATTCAGCGTTACCTTGAAAACAGTATTCTGTTGAAGCTATTGCTTCAATTGGATGATCTGATCACTGTCTATGATCAGAAAAAGGATTATTCGTCATTTCGATCCAAATGAATCAGGCAAAATCAAATCAAAAGGTAACCTGGGATTTTCCATAGGACGCAGAATATACGAATGTTCATAACAGGAATATCTGTGAATGACATTCTTTTTTGGTGACGAGAATACATGGCAAAACAGGAAATAATCGTGAAAGGATATTTTTGTGAAGCCGGTAAAAAGGCTCCATTGTGTGGAACCATAGGAATTGATTTTAATATGTTCAAATCCAAAGTATCAATGATTGGATTGGAATCAATACATTGTATATTTCCCGTGTCTTGTGCACATTATCCATTCGCAGTGTAAAAGCGGTATAGTATATGCATGGAGGTAACGTATTATGATGCTCAGCCCGGAAAAATACAATCAGCTTTATCTGAAAGGAAAGTCAAAAGAAGAAATATTTGAAATCATTGAGAATCTGAAAAAGAAGATCAGGAATCTGAAGATGATTCTGGATGGAAGATATTCCATCAAAGCAGACAGTTATCCAAGTGGAACTTCAATTCTGATGCATGATTGGGAATACCTTGAACTTGCCATTGAAGCGTATAAAGACGCTGGAGGGGAATATTTTCCTGACGAAGATGAATGCAGAGATGCAGAATTCAATGCTTCACTGGATCATGTCAGCAGAATTGAATTCAGGCTGAATAACAGTTTTCGAGAGAATGACGAAAGAACACTGATCATTGAAAATGATAGAGTTCTGGTAAATGCAGGACATGCACAGATGGAATTCCTGATAAGGAATCGTAATTGTTATGAGTTTTCTGTCAGGGATGAACTGATCACAGGACTTAAGAAACTGCATATGTATGATTGGAAGAAAATATATCATGAAGATGCAATGGACGGAACAAATTGGGAACTGAAAATCCACTTTGATGGAGACAGACAACCACTTGAATACTATGGCCGTAATCTTTTCCCATACAATTTTGAAGCGTTAAGAGATTTACTTACATTTGAAGATGAGATTGATGATGATATTGACGAGAAAATCAAAAAAATGACTGAAGATGAAGAAGAACAATATCATTGGAAAAGACATTGTAAGTATTCACATAAAAGGAATATGTAAAAAACCAACCCCAGGAACAAAGGCATCTCGACAAAGTCTTACTGGCACTGCCAGCCCAGCTGTATCCATCACAAGTTGGTTATGTTGTAATAATAGCTTTGCCTGATGATACACAATTGATATTCCTGAAGTTATTGAGTGTTGATGTGTTTAAATCCATTCCCGACTGCATTGAGATGTCAAATGTGTAATATTTGTTTCGCAAAGAAATGACCAGTGGATCTAAAGTCTTCTGATCATGTTTATATTGGTCCTTTAAATCTGAATATGGTCAGTGATTTGGAGATATCAGAATAATATATGGCAGAATAGACCATAAACATGTTTATAGCCTTTGCAAGATGAAGTAATTACTATTGCCAATGATGCAGATCAATCATCCGGAATGGTTGCGCTATTCCACGTCCACCTGACAATCGGATCCTGACTCCCTGCACTCTTAAAAGGTACTCAGTACGCAGGAATAAGCTATGAAGAAAAGTAAACAGTCTTCCGGTAAGATACAGGTATTAATTACTGCGGAAGAATGCAAGAATGATCAACATGATGAAGAATAATGTTGCTACAAGCACAATATCCAATAAAAGTATTCCAAAAACTCTTATGTATGGTTTTTTGTGTCTGCATAGCGGGAATTGTTCATGAATGTTTAAGTAGTTGCAGGTTCCACCTACTATGGATAAAAACATGAGAAGGCAGAAAATCCGTTGAATCCATAATTCCGATCCATTGGCATTTTCTACTTCGAGCGTCAGAGATAACCATAAGATAACAATATATGCGGGAATAGAGATAAGCATTTTCCATGCAGTATGAGATCTGAAGCCGGGTGGCAGTATCTGACTGGCAGTGAATCCGGAAGTTGTGTTTGCTTGAGGCATGTATGCGGATTGGATATCCATGGAAAGATGTGAAACGCTGTCGTAGCGTTCCTTAGGGTCCAGCTGAATACATTTTTCGGCAACACTGAGTAATCCAACAGGAATGTTGTTCATATGCTCAAATGCTTCTTTCATTAAAATACCGAGTGCGTAAATATCTGTTTGAGGAGATGACGAACCAAATCCATACTGTTCTGGTGCTGCGTATCCTTTTGTTCCAAGAAGAACAGTGTCATTTGAAGAAGTGTCGGAGTAGAATTTGGCAGCGTTAAAGTCAAGCAGAACAACATGGTTATTCTCTGTGATAATGATGTTTGAAGGTTTAATATCTCTATGTATGATCGGTGGATTCAACTGATGTAACTGGTTGAGAATATCGCATAATTCGGTGAGATAATTAACCAGCGATGTTAATGTGAGATTGTTGTTATTGATTACATCCTCAAAAGATGTTCCTGACACATATGATTCGATCACAGTAAGCCGGTTATCTGTCTCAAACAATTCTCTGATTTTTGGAACGCCTGACAAAGGAAGGTTTTCCAGTTTCTTATAGACATCAATATTGTAAACATCAATGATTTTCTTGACATAGATCTTCTTTGTTTCCTGATGTTGAACAAGATAAATATTATGTGCTTCATTCAGCGTTGCAATCGTTTTGTAATATGTCAGGGCAACCTGTTGAGAATAATCCATACCTTGCATTCCTTCCAGTTCTTATAACGTATAATATCAAAAAGGAGTACAGAAATGAACGAGAAAAGTACGATAGAGTTAGAAAAGGTTTTACAGAGTACACATGCAGAAGATTTTAAACAGTTTCTCGATAATAACAGAGAATGTGTAAATCCTGATGATAAACCATTTGTGGAGTATTTCAAATTGCTGTTCAGGGAAAAGGGAATCACACAACAGACAGTATTTCTGAAAGCGGATATTCCGGAAAGGTATGGATATAAACTTCTGTCTGGTGAAAAACATACCAGGCAAAGGGATGTCATACTGAGAATCTGTTACGCGGCTGAATTTACACTGCAGGAGACACAAAAAGCATTAAGGAAATATGGCCTGTCAGAGTTGTACGCAAAGATATCAAGAGATGCATTGCTGATGATCATGTTCAATGAGAGACCGGGAAGTATTGATGATGTGAACGAAGTTTTACAAAAACACGGAATGGAACCCCTAAGAACAAGTGGGGTTCAGGAATAAATTGCCACCGTTACGGTGGCAATACTGTTTCAAAGGATATGATAGACTTTCGATAATGTTAACTGACAGATTGGTGTGAAGTAAATGGGAAAACATTCTGATGCTGCCTTAGAAAATTTGTTTATCAGCACTGATTATCAGAGGAGGAAGAAAAATGAAAAAGAATTGTAAGGCATTGGCAATGATATTGTGCCTGACATTATCCGGAACGATGACACTTGGGTGTGGCTCTTCAGATTCGGGAAAAGATATATCAGGTGTAACCAATTCTGATTCCGAAACGGACACTACCGGGAATCATCAGGAAACCGGTTCAGCTGTGACAATTGAAGAGCAGGTTCTGTATGAAGGGAATGATATCAGAATTACAGCAACCGGAATAGAAGACGGATTATTCGGTACAGATCTGAAACTGCTGATTGAAAATAATTCAGATCAGAGCATTACAGTACAGGCAAGAAATTCGAATGTGAATGGATTCATGGTAGATACATTGATGTCTGCTGATGTCGCTGCAGACAAAAAGGCAAATGATTCATTAACATTTGAAACTTCCGGATTAAAGGATTGCGGAATTGATTCTGTCGCAACAATGGAGTTTACATTTCATATCATGAATGCAGATACATGGGAAGATATTGCAGATACAGATACTATTGTTGTAAATACATCAATTGCTTCTACGTATGTTCAGAATGTAGATGATTCCGGCGAAGTTCTTGTTGATTCAAATGGAATTAAAATTGTAGGGAAGGGATTATCTGCTGACGATTCCATTTGGGGCCCGGGAGTCATTCTTTACATTGAAAACAATACAGACAGGAATCTGACAATCCAGTCAAGAGACGTCTCTGTAAATGGCTTCATGGTTGAAACGATTATGTCAGAGGAAGTAGTCGCAGGTAAAAAAGCAATGAGTGCAGTTCAATTCTTATCGTCAGATTTGGAGTCGAATTCTATTACGGATATCACAGACGTTGAATTGTATTTCACGATTTTCGATTCCAATTCCTGGGAAACAATACAGGATACAGACGTAATTACCATTTCGTTTTAATGGATTGTTGATTGAGGAATTGCGTAAATTATGAAAACATGGAAACTGGTTTCAGGAATATTATGCATTGTATTGGTTACCGTGGTTATGTTTCAGTCATGTGCGGTGGGTTTTGCAAATACTGTTGAGGGAAATGAAGAATTATCCGGAACTGCCGGGATGATTGTTGCTTTCCTGATGCTTTCGGGCGGTATCGTTTCTGTGTCGACAAGCAAGTCAAACAGCAAAGGAAGTAATATTGCACTCATTATATTATTTGGATTATCAGCGTTTGTCGGGTTTGTTGGAAGTGGAAGATATGGTGATCTTCCAATATGGTCATTCTGGTGCCTGATCAATGCAGTGATGGCATTGATATGCTTAACCCGAAAAGGGAAAAAGGAATAAGCGTAAGTGATTATGTTAAGACATGCATAATCACTTTTCTTTATACAGGGAGATGCCGTAACAACAATATCCTGATGAAGCTGTTGGGATAACAGGATTGACAGTGAAAAAACAGATGATCGATCAGAATCCGGAAAGTCATGTGGAAAGATTGAGAAATGCCTGATGTAATAAGGCGTTCATGGACACGTTAACAGAGAAAGAAGGATCAGTGGCGATGCCGGCATACGTACATGATGAGGATGAAGTATACGTGGACAGTATTTCAGATCCTGCCGGATCCGCCAGAGATATTCTTATCATTGTCAGGGAATAACGTGACTTGCATGTACGGTTTATTATGTAGGCAAGAATACCCCGTCTGTAATCTCTGATTCAGGCGGGGATGA
>JBJEFE010000091.1:0-21638 GCA_051873755.1 Bulleidia sp.
CTGGTATAAGCAGGTCATTGAATCCAACGGCGAAAACCTTGAAGATCTGAAGTAATGAACAATTGAAAACCATGGCTGAAACCATGGTTTTTATATGCATTGAATGGATCTCAGTTCTGTTTTGTCTTCTTTGTCAGAAGGATACCGCTGGTAATGGCGGTGAGTGGTGCAACAGTCACAAGCCCAAATGAACCGACGATGGTATGGATGATTTCCGCTGCAACATATTTGTAGTTCAGCATCAGCAGAATCGGTGTTCCCTGTGCCATGAATACCATCAACAGGGCAATATAACTGCCGGAGTAAGCCAGCAGCAGGGTTGTGGTTGTAGAACCGCAGGCGGCTCTTCCCACCGCAAACCCGGATGAAATGGCATCTTTTGCCCGGATATCCGGTTTTTTCTGTACCACTTCATATACCGCTGAACAGATATCAACGGAAAGATCCATGACAGCTCCGGAAGATCCAAGGAAGATGGACGCAACGAAGATCTTAGTCAGATCCAGATTCTGATATCCTGCATACAGCAGGCTTTCGCTGGACTCCATAACCGCTCCGTGTATCTGAAACAGGTCGGTAAAACAGTAGCCGAGAATGGCAGTGACCAGGATTCCAAGGGCTGCACCGGATACCGCCGCAAGGCATCTGCGGTCCAGTCCGTAGATCAGGCTCAGCACAAGGAATGTCAGAAGCAGAACAATTCCCATCGAGATCCAGATCGGATTCCAGCCATTCAGCAGTCCCGGGATCAGGATTTTCCACATCAGAAGAATGGTATCGATAAAAGACAGGATGGCCCGCAGTCCCGTATCCCTGGCAAACAGAAGTAAAAGCAGTACAAACAGTCCCGCCAGCACGGCTTCTTTGTCCAGGCGGTAATGATCTGTCATGTATACGGTTGAGATCTGCTGTCCCGTATGACTGACCACCACAAATGCTCTGTCACCTTCTGAAAACAGCTTGTCTTCCGCAAGGGAACCGTTGAGACGGTTGACGGCTGTTGTTTCCGTTCCGGCAAACTGTCCGCTCAGTATTTTCACCACGCATCTCTGTTCTCCGCTGCGCACAAGCCCTGTATCCACAATATCACTTTCATCTGTGCTCAGAACAAGGGCATCGACCCGGTCTGCGTTCTGATAGGAAAGTGCACCCTCATATCCGGTCGGAATGACCAGAAGCACTGCCATCAGAATCAGGGAAAACAGAACGGGGACCAGGGTTCTGCTTTTTGTGATTTGTTTGAATCGTTTCATATTACCTCCGGAAAAAGAATACGGGGAGCTTCCCGCTCCCCGTGTCCTGCACAGGCTGTTATTTGACTTCGAGAATCGCAGCCAGTTTGTTGTAGATATCGGTGTTATCGTAATAACCGCCGAAGTTTTCAGAACCGGCACCTTCCGCAAAGACAGCGACAGGCAGACCTGTATGGGAATAACTTGAGAAGCTTACACCGGACTTGTTGTTGAGAATGTGTGTGACTGTGACAGAGAATGGATTATAGGTACCGTAGAGTACATACTGTTCCTGTGTATAATCATCAACGTTGTAGTCACTCATGCTCAGATCATAGGCTGTACGGAGTCTTTCCAGTTCATAGTCAGTCAGAACAAGTCTGTCATCTTCCGCACCGCTTACCTTTAGACCGAACAGTTTTTCAACATCCTTCATCGCATCTTCGAAAGAAGTGTTGTTTTCCCTGTAGGATGCCATATACTGTTCATCAAACTGTGCATAGGAGATCTTCTGATTGGAAAGAGTATCCAGATAGGTATCGTAGTCTGTACCTGCATAACCGATTGTAAGACCGCCGGTTTCGTGGTCGCCGGTTACCAGAATCAGTGTTTCATCCGGATGTTTCTTCGCAAAGTCAATGGCAACCTGTACGGAGTCCGCAAGGGCAAGTGTGTCTGTGACGGTTGCACCGGCATCGTTTGCGTGGCAGGCCCAGTCGATCTTTCCGCCTTCACACATCATGAAGAAGCCTGTATCGTTGTCAAGAACCTCAATTCCCTTGGCAACATAATCAGCCAGTGCCCAGTTGCCGTCTTCACGGTCCATTTCATAATCCATGGCATCCGAGTCAGCCAGGTGTTCATCAATCAGGATGACCTTGCCGTCATCAGCAGTAACAGCTTCCGCATCCTCCTGTGTATATGTGACCTTGTATCCTGCTTCTTCCGCAAGATCATAGAGGCTTGTCTTATCCTTGTCAGGTCCGGTTACCTTCTTCAGACCACCGCCTGCGAAGTATTCAAAACCGGAATCAACCAGTTCCTCACCGATTTCATAATAGTTGTTTCGGCTTGCCTGGTGCGCATAGAAGGCAGCCGGTGTAGCATGGTTCAGATTGACGGAACTGATGACGCCGATCTTCCAGCCAAGCTGCTTATGAAGCTTTTCGGAAATGGTTTCATATGGTGTAGAACCGGTGATATCAACGTTGATCATACCGGAGTATGTTTTCTGACCTGTCGCAATGGATGTGGCTGTGGAAGCGGAATCCGGTGCGAAGCTGCAGGAGTCATATGTTACTGCAGAACCGGCAACGTCAAAGTCCATGAAGTTCAATGGAGTCGGACCGTCCAGTACTGCTCCGCCGCGGTCTTCCGGGCTGACGCTTGGCAATGCGCTTGCGTAATCATCATCTGCCAGTGCGCCAAGATAATCGGACGCAGCCTGGAACTGTGGATAGCTCATACCGTCGCCGATAAACAGGAATACGTATTTCGGTTTACCGGTTGTGTCATTTGCGGTCTGAGCAGTTCCGCTCTGTGTTGTTGTGTCATTGGATGGTGTGGAACATGCGGCCATGGATGGCATAAGCATCGCACACAGCAGTCCGCTGATCAGTCTGTTGGATTTCATTTTTTCCCCTCCTCTGGAATTCTCTGAAAAATGATTCCCTGATTACAGTACTGTTCCGTTGTTAAGACAACAAGCTGTGCAATATCAACAATGTGTAAAACAATATGAATCTATGTGAAATCGAAAAATACACGTAAACAGAAGGAAAGAAGGACATAAAAAAAACAGGGGTCATGCATACGCATTCCCCTGTCAGTGAATCAGGATCAGATTATTTGATGATGGATTCGAGCCATTCAGCCGGTGCATCGTCATAGCCGAGCAGCTTGACAACTGTTGCGGCAACGTTTGCCAGACCGAATTCACCTTCCTTGACTTCTGTTCCTTCCGGACCGTTGTATACGGCAAACGGAACAACATTCAGTGTATGAGAAGTCTTGGCAGCGCCCTTCTTGTCAACCATTTCATCGGAGTTGCCGTGGTCTGCGACAACAACCAGAGCATAGTCCATCTTCCTGCATGCGTCCATGACTCTGCGCAGGTTGAGGTCAACGGATTCAACACCGATGACAGTTGCTTCATAGTTGCCTGTGTGGCCGACCATGTCGCCGTTTGGATAGTTGCAGCGCAGGAACTGGTACTTGCCGGATTCGATTGCTTCAACCATCTTTTCTGTTACTTCTGTTGCCTTCATCCATGGCTTCTGATCAAATGGAATGACGTCGGATGGTACTTCTTCCCAGACTTCCAGTTCATCAGAGAACTTTTCGGATCTGTTTCCGTTCCAGAAGTATGTCATATGACCGAACTTCTGTGTTTCAGAACATGCATAGGACATGACGCCCTTGTTTACAAGGTATTCGGACATTGTGTGTTCAATGTGCGGTGGTTCAACAAGGAAGTTTGCAGGTAAGTGGAGGTCTCCGTCATACTGCAGCATGCCTGCGTAGTATACCTTCGGCTTCTTGACCATGTCGAACTTGTCGAATGTGTCCATGTAGTCAAAGCACTTGGAGAATTCAACGGCACGGTCGCCTCTGAAGTTGTAGAGGATGACAGAGTCGCCGTCATCGATTGTACCTGCAGGAACGCCGTCGTTACCGATGACGAATCCAGGCAGATACTGGTCTGTATAACCGCCTTCTGCACGGTATGTTTCAATGGCTTCCTTTGCGGAGGAGAACATTCTGCCATCACCCATGACATGGATGTGCCAGCCTCTTTCAACCATTGCCCAGTCAGCTTCGTAACGGTCCATTGTGATAACCATACGTCCGCCGCCGGATGCGATGCATGCGTGGAATGTATCATCGTTCAGGGAAGCGATCACGTCTTCCAGCTGATCAACATATGTCAGTGCACTTGTTTCAGGTACGTCACGGCCGTCCAGGAGTGCGTGTACACGTACTTCCTTCAGTCCTTCAGCCTTGGCTTCCTTTAACATTGCGATCAGATGGGAAATGTTGGAATGCACATTACCATCGGACAGAAGTCCTACGAAGTGCAGCTTCCCGTTGTGTTCCTTTGCATAGTCAACTGCGCCCTTCCATGCGGAAGCTTTGTAGATGTCGCCGGATTCGATTGATTCGTTGACGAGCTTGGCACCCTGAGAATAGATCTGTCCGCAGCCCAGTGCGTTGTGTCCGACTTCAGAGTTTCCCATGTCATCATCGGACGGAAGTCCGACTGCAGTTCCGGAAGCCTTGATTGTTGTATGAGGCCACTTTGTCATCAGTTCATCAATCTGAGGCTTGTATGCATGCAATACTGCATTGCCGTTGTCTTTGTCAGTCCAGCCTACGCCGTCCATGACTACCAATACTACTGGTTTTCCCATATATGTGTAATCTCCTTTAATAGCACTATAAATATAACACGTTTGTGTCAATGCGGCAGAGTTTTTTACCTCAAAACATTTCTGTTTTTCGGTTCCAGATCATAGAAATCCTCCGGTCAGAAACATGGCCAATCATATGGTGCGGAATCACGGATTCATGTTATCAGAAATCATAATTGCACGATTTGATGCGGAAAGATGGAATCGAATGAGAAAATCAGAGTCGGAAGGTATGTTCCAGTTTGAGGAATTCCAAAGGAGCGGATCTGTTTTGTGTCATACTTTTGCTTGTAAAAAGGTGGTATATGAAATACAGAAATCTCAATCTCAAGTATGCACTCATCAATGTATTCTATTTCATGCTGATGTGCGGAAGTGCAGGGTATGCAAATAATTTCCTGCAGGCAAAAGGGCTGGAAACATCCGTCATCGGTATGGTGCTGACAGGTGTCAGCATTCTTGCACTGCTTGGTCAGACGGGCATGGCGCCGATCATTGACAGATCGGAAAAACTCAATGAGAAGAAATTCATTCTCTTTACATTGACGGTGTCAACCGTACTGACACTGATTCTTGCATTCATCCCTTCCGGAAACATGCTTGTCATTCCTTTGACGGTACTTGGTTTTGCATTTGCGTCCATGGGGGTTCCGTATCTGAATTCAATTGCGTTTATTTATGAATCCGAAGGACAGAAAATCAACTATGGTCTTGGACGAGGAGTCGGTTCCGCCGCATATGCGGTTGCCGGACTTCTGATCGGACAGCTGATTTCCCGTACCGGTGCGGAGGTTCTTCCGTACTGGCTTGTCGGTAATGCCGTTGCGGCAATGCTTGTTATACTGACGCTGAAGGTGCCTGAAAAAAAGCCGGCTGAAAAGAAAGAAGAGGAAAAACCGAAGGTTTCCTATGTGGAATTCTTCCGTAAGTACAGTGATATTCTGGTTGTCATTGCGGCACTGATATGCCTGTATTTCTGTCATATGCTGATTAACAGTTATATGATCAATATTCTTGAAAACATCGGCGGTACCGCTGCCGATCAGGGCAACGCAACATTCATCCAGGCTCTGGTTGAACTGCCTCCGATGTTCCTGTTTGCCGTGATTCTCAAAAAGTTCAAAATCGACCATATCATGGCATTTGCGGCTGTGTTCTATTCCATCAAGCACATCATGATTCTGATGGCAAACAGCCTTGGCATGTACTATGCCGCAATGGTACTGCAGATGGTATCGTACGCTCTGATCGTTCCGGCATCCGTATACTTTGCGGACAGTCACATCGCTCCTGAAGACCGTAACCAGGGACAGGTTATCATGGGTGCGACCGGTACAATCGGCGGTCTGCTGTCTGCTTCCATCGGTGGTATCCTGATTCAGGCGGTTGGTGTCAATACGACACTGGTCATCGCCACAGGCGTCTCTGTTGTCGGTACACTGCTCATGCTGTTTGCGGTGTACAGACTGACTGTGAAAACAAAGAAAACCGTTTGAACCACTGTCTGACATACACGGGGATGTATGGAATCACTGATCGATTGGTGTATCATACCGGTCGTAACATGAAAAGAGGTACTGTGAACATCTCAATCAAACCGCATCGATGAAGCTGGCAGCCTTGAAAATGTCTGAAGGATGGTATCTGTATCGCTGCATTCAGCTGTCATGGTATTCCACATCAGAAAAACAGTTGCCATATCGGTTTGCGACAAGATGATCAACTCAGGGTGGAAGAGGATTTCTTCCATCCTTTTCGTTGCAAAGTATTTGTCGGAAAACGTATACTTTGTGTATGCAGAGTATTGATCAGGCACTTGAAAAACTGGCACGTTCGAAATTCCGTTCGTCGTTTCATCTGAATCAACAACAGAAGGATTATATCCGTGAAAAGGGGATGGATATCATGGAATCCCATGCCCGTGATTTTGTCAGACAACGGCTGGCACCGGCTGATATTCCAAATGATGGAAAACAGACACCGATGAAGGGACATCCGGTATTCATTGCCCAGCACGCAACAGCGTGCTGCTGCAGAGGCTGTCTGAACAAATGGTATAAAGTGCAGAAAAATGTGGCTTTGACACCGGTACAGCAGGAAAAGATCGTCAGACTGATCATGGCCTGGATTGAAAAGGAGATGGAGGAAACAAAATGAAAATCGTATGCAGTGCATGTCTGCTTGGACACAACTGTAAATATAATGGTGGAAACAACTTTTCTCAGAAACTGGACCGGTTTATTCATGATCATGACTGTACCGTGATTCCTGTATGTCCGGAAGTAATGGGTGGTCTTTCCACACCGCGTATCCCTTGTGAAATCAGAAACGGAAGAGTGTATAACAGGGAAGGACAGGATGTGCATGATGCCTTTGTCAAAGGAGCAGAGACGGCACTGGAGATTGTACGGAAAGAAGAACCGGATCTGATTGTTCTGATGTCAAGAAGTCCAAGCTGTGGAAGCAGACAGATTTATGATGGAACATTTACAGGTACAGGAATACCTGGACAGGGAATTTTTGTGAAGATGCTGAAAAAAGAAGGGTTTGAACCGACAGATATTGAGGAATTATAAAAACAGGCTGTAAGGAATCGTTCCTTACAACCTGTTTTATCATTCAATGGCGTCAAGGTGGACTCTGCGGACGGCAGGAATCTCCTTGAGTGCTTCGATAATGGCTTCCATGGTGGAAGTGGAGGATGAGATATCCAGAGACAGCAGGACATTTGCCTTGCCGTTGATCGGAATTGCCTGGGAAATGGTCAGTACGGAAGTTCCGTATTCACTCAGCTTATGAAGGACTGCGGAAAGAGCACCGCTCTTGTCCTTCAATGTGATGGACAGAACCGCATTTCTGGTGGACTGCTGGTCACCGATTTCAAACACATAATCCTTGTATTTATAGAAGGTGTTTCTTGAGATGCCTGCCATCTGGACGGCCTTTGTGATTGTGTTGACTTCATGGGTCTCCAGAAGTCTTCTTGCATAGATCACTTTATCCAGATAATCCGGAAGAATCTTTCTGTTTACAATCAGGAAATCCTTTTTCATATAAGTGAAGCTCCTCTTGTACATAACGGGAGTTCACGGATGGTGATATTTCCCGGCAGGGCACGGATCTGTTTCTTTATGTTTTCATCCGCATAACGGTTTGAGATACCGATACATGTGGAACCGGAACCGCTGATCAGAAGAATACCATCCGTATTTTCCTCAAACAGTTCCTGCAGGGAATTGAAGAACGGAAGCAGTGTTCTGCGGTATGGTTCGTGAATGGCGTCCCGTTTTCCGAATTTCAGAAGTGACGGATCCCCGGTTTCCAGGCCTTTTAACATGAAAGCGGCAGAAGCCACATTGCCTGCGGCGTCTTTTCTGCTGTACATGTCAGGCAGAATGCCTCTTGCCTTTTCCGTACTGACTTCAAAGTCCGGGATGAATACAGTGAATTTCCAGTCCATGTGAATCGGAAAGGATGTACACAGAAATCCGTTTTCATCCTTTGCGGAAGCGGTCATACCGCCGTAGATACATGGGGCAACGTTATCCGGATGTCCTTCAATTTCGGATGCCAGCTGAAATACCTGTTCTCTGTTGAGGGCATGGTCATGCAGCGCGGAAGCTGCGATAAGCCCCCCGACAATCAGAGAGGAGGATGAACCCATACCTCTTGATACGGGAATATCACACTGAAAGGATACGCGGATGTGGTCATGCACACCGATTGCCTCACAGCCCTTTCTGTAGGATGTCAGAAACAGGTTGTTTTCGTTGTTGAAGCGTTCTTCGGTATTTTCAAGAATATCATGGTCACTGAAAGAGACGGTAAATACGTTGTTGAGATCCAGGGCCAGACCGAACGTGTCAAAACCAGGCCCGACATTTGCACTTGTGGCAGGCGTTCTAATCGCAATCATGGCTGATCTCCTTCATTCTGTCTGCGATTGCCTTCATGCCGTCGCTGATTTCAATGGAACGTGTAAAGCGCACCGGCATATCCTTCAATTCTGCAAGGGAGGCAGGTACTGCCATGCCGGAAATCTCATGAAGTCTGTCCATTGCCTCAAAGTCATCCTGGATATCCTCACCATCCACACAGGCAAGAACGTCATGTGTGAACTTGTATGGAGAAGCGGTGGAAAGGATGATACATGGTGTATGATCTCCTGTTTCCGTTTCATACTTTCTCTTTGCCGCAAGGGCAACTGCCGTATGCGGGTCAATCAGAACATGTTCGTTTTCAAACAGGTCGTGAATGGTCTTTTTACATGTATCCTCGTCGGTCCAGTAACCGGAGAATGTTTCCGTAATGCGTGCCATGATTTCTTCCGGTACGGTATAGCTGCCTTCATCGGTGAGCTTTTTCATCATGTCTTTGACAAAGGTGTCATCATAGCCGGATGCGATAAACAGCAGACGTTCCAGATTGGACGAAATCAGAATATCCATGGACGGGGAGATTGTCGGTATGAAATCTCTGTGAATGGAATAGGTTCCTGTATTCAGGAAGTCTGTCAACACATTGTTTGTATTGGATGCACAGATGAGTCTGTTGACAGGCAGTCCGAGCATCTTGGCGAAATATCCGGCAAGGATATCTCCGAAGTTTCCGGTCGGTACGACAAAGTTCACCGGATCACCGCAAGTGATCGCACCCTGTGCCACAAGTTTTGCATAGGATGTGTAGTAGTATACGATCTGCGGCATCAGACGTCCGACATTGATGGAATTGGCGGAGGAAATCGATACGCCGTCAAGACTGGAAAGCACAAGCGGATCGGTAACGGCCTGCTTAACCATTCGCTGGCAGTCGTCAAAGTTGCCCCTGACCGCAATGACATCCACATTGTCTCCCTTTGTGGTTGCCATCTGTTTTTTCTGAATATTGGAAACACCGACTTCCGGATAGAATACGGTAATGGCAGTCTGCGGCACATCACGGAATCCCTCCAGGGCTGCCTTGCCGGTATCACCGGAGGTGGCAGTCAGAATGGATATGATATCCGTACGGTTGTCTTTTTTCATGGATGCTGTAAGCAGACGCGGCAGGATTGTCAGAGCGATATCCTTGAATGCGCATGTCGGGCCATGCCACAACTCCATCAGCCAGCCGTCACTGATTTTCGAAACAGGAACAATCTGTTCCGTATCGAATTTACTGTCATAGGCACCGCGTACACAAGCCTCCATTTCCTCTTCCGTAAAGTCATCCAGCATGAGTGACAGAATCTTCTGTGCGGTCTGCTGATAGGACAGATGCAGGACCTCTTCAGGATCGATATGGGCATCGATGGATGCGATGGTATACAGGCCTCCATCCCTGGATAATCCTCTGATAATTGCCTGATGTGCACTGGCACATTCGTTTTTATTTCTTGAACTGATATATCTGTTCATGTTTTCTTTCTCCTTGCCTCAGTTATGGAATGATGATAATATGTTTTTGTTTTAAATACAAGTGTGTTTGTAAATTGAAAACAAACGGAGGAGAAATGATGCTCGTAGGATTACTTGGACATGGCGTTGTCGGCAGCGGAGTCAGAAAGATTATCGATGAGGCACAAACCCCGGATACCGCATGTTTATGCGTAAAAAGGATACTTGTCAAGGATGAGGCGGAGATGGTTGAATCCCGCATGACACAGAATATTGATGATATTCTGAATGATTCCGAAATTGAGATTGTTGTGGAGTGCATGGGCGGGAAGGAACCTGCGCATACATTTGTGAAAAAGGCCATTGAGGCCGGTAAACATGTCGTGACATCCAATAAGAAGATGCTTGCGGCCTTTGCGGATGAACTGTTTCCGCTGGCACGGGAACATGGCGTCAGGCTGATGTATGAGGCTTCTGTCGGGGGCGGTATCCCATGGATTGCCGAGCTGGGCAGAATCAGAAGAATCGATGATGTGGATATGTTTGAAGGCATCTTCAACGGTACCACAAACTATATTCTCTCCCGTATGGATCAGGAGAATCAGGAATTTGATGAGATGCTTGCACAGGCAAGAAAACTTGGCTATGCGGAAGCGGATCCGACGGATGATATTGACGGATATGATGTGCGTTACAAGACGGCATTAAGCTGTATGGCAGCCTTTGATCTTCATGTCGTGCCGGAAACCATTCCGGTATATGGCATCCGTCATATTCTGAAAAAGGATATGGAATATGCCCATAAACATGGATGTGCCATCCGTCTGCTTGGCAGGGGAAGCCACAAGGACGGTGTACTGCAGTGCAGCGTCATGCCCGCATTTGTACCGACGGGAGGTACATATGCCGGTGTTCCGCTGAATTACAATGCGATCACATCCGTTTCCCGCACACTGGGAACAGCGGTATTTACCGGTCAGGGGGCTGGTTCACTGCCGACGGCACATGCGGTTGTACAGGATATGATTGATATTGCAATGAAGAATCCGTATGCGCAAAGAGGTCTGAAAGAGGCTGTGCCGGACCTGAGCGGTCAGGTTGTATGCTATATCAGAAACGGAAATGTCAAAAAGGAATATGTAGGGGAAATCATTGATTCCGATACTGTCATCACGGTACCGCTGAGCTACGGACAGCTTGGCGCAATTGTGAAGGAAAGTCCGGAAGCGATGGTTATTGAGGTGGAAAAGAAATGATTAAAGTAGTGAAGTTCGGCGGCTCTTCGGTTGCCAATGCGAAGCAGTTTGCCAAGGTAAAGAATATCGTCAACAGTGATCCATGCAGGAAATTCATTGTGACAAGTGCGTGTGGCAAGGTGACAAAGGAGGATCACAAGATTACAGACCTTCTGTATCTGTGTCAGGCACATATCCGCTATGGTGTTTCCTATGAGGGAATCTTCGATCTGATCCGTCAGAAATACTACGGAATCAAGGAAGAGCTGAACCTGAAGGTTGACCTGGACAAAGAGTTTGAAAACATGGAGAAGCTGATGAATCTGGATGTATCCACGGATTATCTTGTCAGCCGCGGTGAATATCTGACAGGTTTACTGCTTGCGGAATACCTGGATGCGGATTTTGTGGATGCCAGAGATGTCATTGCCTTCCGCTATGACGGTGAAATCGATATGGAACGGACGTCTGAACTTCTGCTTGCACATACGTGTTCCGACCGCAAGGTGGTCATTCCGGGATTCTATGGAGCTTTGCCAAACGGTGTCATCAAGGTCATGACAAGAGGCGGTTCTGATATTTCCGGTGCGGTCATTGCCAATGTGGTGGATGCGGATGTGTATGAAAACTGGACGGATGTCTCCGGTTTCCTTGTGGCGGATCCGAAGATCATCGACAATCCGCTGCGGATTCCGCGTATCACATACAACGAACTGCGTGAAATGAGTTATATGGGCGCCAATGTCCTGCATGATGATGCGGTATTTCCGGTCAGATCCAAGAATATCCCGATCAATGTCAGAAACACAAACGATCCGGATAATCCGGGTACGATGATCATGAACGACTGTTCCGCCTATGATGCGATGGAACCGCCGCATTCCGTTACGGGTATCGCCGGTAAGAAAGACTATACGGTCATCACTCTGATCAAGAGTCATTCTTCCACGGAAGTCGGATTCCTGCGCAGAATTCTCACCGTGTTTGAGGATTACAAGGTATCCATCGAAAGTGTTCCGATTACCGTCGATACATTCTCTGTCATCGTACAGTCCAAGGCTGTGGAACAGTGTCTGTATGAAATCGTTGCCAGGTTGAGAAAGGAATTCAAACCGGATGATCTGAAGATCGATGAACATCTGGCTATGATTGCGGTTGTCGGCAGAGCCATGAAACAGGCGCCGGGCATGTCCGGAAGACTTCTTTCCGAATTCGGACGCAATCAGATCAATATCCGTGTCATCAACCAGTCGAGTGATGAGCTTTCCATCGTTGTCGGTGTCGACAACCGTGATTATGAAAAAGCAGTACATGCGATTTATACAAAGTTTATCTCAGAGGAGAACAGAAAATGAAAATCGGTATTCTGGGCGCAACCGGCGCTGTCGGAAGACAGATGCTGGAATGCATTGAAGAAAGAAATATGGATGTGCAGGAGATCCGCCTGTTCGCATCTCCAAGATCCCTTGGAAAAAAGATTCCGTATCATGACGGGGAACTCAGCGTGGAAGTCGTGACACAGGAAAGACTGAACGGTCTTGACTATGTTCTGGGTGCAGTTTCCAATGCGTTGTCCAAACAGTATCGTCCGATGATTGAACAGGCCGGAGCGGTCTATGTCGACAACTCCAGCGCCTTCCGTCTGGAAGAGGGCGTTCCGCTTGTTGTGCCGGAGATCAACGGTGAGGATGCGTTGGAACACCATGGCCTGATTGCCAATCCGAACTGTTCCACGATCATCTCCATGATGGCACTGGCTCCTCTGGCACGGATTTCTCCGATCACAAAGCTGGTGGCTTCCACCTATCAGGCAGTCAGCGGCGCAGGTATTGAAGGCCTGTATGAGCTGGAAAGACAGATGAAGGATGTTGCGGAAGGAAAGGAAACGGAACATCATGTATTCAGAGATCAGATCGCATGCAATGTCATTGCGGAGATCGGATCCTATACAGATAACGGCTTCACAACAGAGGAAATGAAGATGCAGAATGAGGGAAGAAAGATTCTGCATATGCCGGAAATGAAGGTTGACTGCACATGTGTGCGTGTACCGGTCATGCGTTCCCACTCCATCTCCCTGCAGGCGGTGTTTGAAGACCACATTACCGTACAGCAGGCAACGGAAGCCATTGCGGCGTTCAATGGGGATGTGATGTGTGAGACGGAACTTCCGGAACCGTTATTCACAAGTAACCAGGATCTTGTTCATGTCGGCAGAATCCGTCCATCCCTGATTGAGGAAAACGGACTGGTACTGTGGTGCTGCGGCGATCAGATCCGCAAGGGTGCTGCCTCCAATGCCGTTCAGATCATTGAATATCTTGAAGCGCACAGATAAGAAACAGGAGACCCCTGTTTTTTTCTGCTTTGGGAACGCAGGCTTCAAATATTGTACCGGTGGTGAGATACAGGTAGAATGATCTTCTGTAAAGAACAGGAAAAGATAATGAAACAAAGACTGCAGCTCCAATATAACGCTCTGCATATTCTGTTCTGGCTGATTTCATGCAGCCTGAACGGGTTTGTGGCAATCTATCTGAAATACAAGGGACTGGACAACACCCTGATCGGTGTGGTGACCGGTTCCAGCTGTGTACTGATTACCTTTATTTCACCGATGGTTACCGGCTTTGTGCAGAGTCATCAGAATGTGACAATACCAAAGATGATGGATGGACTGATGCTTATATCATCCGTACTGTTTTTGCTCATATCCTTTGTCAGTATTCCATCACCGGCACTGATTGTCATCTATGTTCTGAATCTGACGATGTTTCTGTGTGCGGTGCCGCTGTTGAGCACGATTGCGATGAACTACAATGCACGCGGGATTGATCTGAATTTCGGATTGTCAAGAGGTCTGGGATCGGTATCCTATGCGGCAAGTGCAGTCGGATTGAGTCTGCTTGTGGAATGGCTGAATCCGGACTGGCTGTCGGTTGTATATGCGGTCAGTGCAGTGCTGTTTCTTGTGTTTTTTCATACCCTCCCAGATTATCAGGAGGAAAAGGGAGAGACAAAACACTCAGGCAGTCTTGTAACGGTGATCATGAAATACCGGACACTGACCCTGATTCTGCTTGGGTGGGCATTTGCCTTTGCCGGCTCCACATCATTGTCCACATATCTGATCAATGTGGTTGAAAACCTCGGTGGAAATACAACGATGTACGGACTTGCGATCTTTGCGATGGCTGCCAGTGAAATGCCGGCCATGGCTGTCACAAGAAAACTGATGCGCCGGTTCAATGCCCTGACTCTGATTCTTGTTTCAGGTGTGTGCTATGTGTTCCGCAACATTCTTGTGGCACTGGCACCGAATCTGTTTGTACTGTTTATCGGTATGATGTTTCAGAGCGTGACATACGGACTGCTTACAAGTGTGCTGACGTACTATGTGGCGGATGTCTGTGAAAAGGACGATCAGGTGATGGGACAGACACTGATCGGAATCATGACAACCGGGCTTGGATCCATGCTTGGAAATGTGCTTGGCGGCGTGCTGCAGGATATGTACGGACTCAATGCGATGCTTGTGTTTGTGACGGTGTCCACAATCATCGGTATTATCATCATGGTTTCTGTCTGCATTACACAGATACGCAAAAATGTAAAAGTTCAGGAAGCTTTCAGATCTTAAATGAAACCGCTTTGCGTTAATGTGATACAATATCGGAAACAGGAAGAGGTATTATTATGTCACGTAAAACAATGTTCGGGGCATTGGCTGTCGCTGCGGGGGTCGCAGCTGCACTGGCTGTCAAGATCTATCACGATACAAAAAAGGATGACCAGGAAGAAGACGGTGATGTCCACTTTATCACCATCGATTCCGATGATGAGGAAAAGAAAGAAGAACCACAGGAAACCGGTTCAGCTGATGTTGAGGGAAAAACGGACGAAGTAAAGGAAGTATGTGCGGTATTTCCGTATCTGAAACCGGACTTCGTGGAGGAGATTCTTGTCAGGGATGCGGAATTCAGGACACTTAAGGGTGAGGATGAACTTGTATCCGTCAGCCACAATGTCAGAATTGACAATGCGGTGGAACTGGAGAAGTTCATTGCCATCATGGATGAGGCAGGCTATGCTATTGAAGTGGAAGGCACTTCCGCAAAGGTCACAAGAAAATTCTTTGCAAAACAAGGCGCTATCACAAGTGATATTCTGAATGTTTCGAATCAGACTGCCGCACTCAACGGTGTCTACGAAGGATTTGAAGTAGAATGATCATGGACAAAGAGGACGAAAGTCTTCTTTGTTTTGGAAAGGGAAGAACATGGAAGAAAACAGAAACGGGAATCAGATGCCGGAAGAGCAGAATCAGGGACCGAAGCCACGTGAGGTTTCGGTCAAAACAGCCATTCTGCTGGTAGCGGCGCTTGCGGTCATCGGGATGATGATTTTCAGATTTGCGAAAGGCGATACGGGGCAGAAAGCATGTGAAATCGTACCGCAGTCACCGTTTGGCCAGTCGCAGGCACAGATCTGGATCGATCTGGAAGGCGATCTGCAGGCAAAGGGAATTGCGGAATTCGGACTGACATACCCGGAGGGGCCGGAAGGCTTTGATATCAAGATTTACCGCGTATATACAAAGCAGATCAACTCTGTATACTATCAGAATGATGAGGGCAGAGAAGGTATGCGCATCATCAAGGGTAAGATGTGCGGTATCGATGTGTTTGAGTCCGGTTTCTACAATGACGGAAACAGCTACACATTTATCAATGTCGTTGATCATGACGGGAAAAAGGTAACACTCAAAGGCAACCAGGACGGTGTTCAGGTCGCCTCATGGGTGGAAGGGGATTTCTCCTACGCTGTGGGCGTCTGGAATAATCCGGTCAGTGAGGATGTCATGCTGGAGTACGTGGATCAGACGGAATAATGAGATGGGAAGTGCTTTTGTACTTCCTTTTTTGAAAAATGAAAATGTGTTTTCTGTAATATTTTCGGTGGTGTTAAATGAATGCGCTTACTTGAAAACAAAAGTATGAACATGCGGTGAAAAGAGGTTGGGAAAATGCGCATACATGGTATAATAATGCGGTTTCAGAGGTATTTCAGATGATGATAAAAGCAATCTTTTTAAGCTATACGGGCGTGGTTCTTCCCCGACGCGGAAATGAATACAGAGAGTTGATTGAGACTCTTGTACGCTCCAGCAACTTAAAGGATTATGATAAAGCCAATGAGTGGTTTATCAATACACTGCGGCAGTATAAACTTGACGCAAAAGACATAGGTTATATGCATGAGGAAGATCTGATCCGAAAGATGTTTGAGGAAACAGCGGATCAGATCCATTTGAGTGAACGCATTGAGAGAATGCTGGTACTTGTACAGAACAGTCTGCTGTATGGCCCTGTATCGGATGAACTGGCAAACTTCTTTGTTCTTTCACATAGACCGATCTACATTATCTCCGACTGTTCCAGGGAATATGTTCAGGTGGAAATGAAGAGAAATCATCTTCATCCCCACGGCATATTCGGATGTGCGGAAGTCAGGAGTTATCGTGACAGTGCGAAGGTATTCGATTATGCACTGAAACAGGCAGATCTGGACAGCAGCGAGGTACTGTACATCGGTGAGGATGTGCAGCTTGACATGCTTGGTGCATCCAGAGCGGGAATTCAGAGCATTGTGCTGGATCGACGTGGCGACACCGATACAAACGGGTTCCGCAGAATCCGTTCCCTGTCATCCATACTTGCAAATCTTGGTGACTGATATGGCAATGATTGAAGTAAGAGATCTGACATTTTCCTATAATCAACAGGAAGGCATGACCATTGATCATGTCAGTTTTGATGTTCCGGAAGGCAGTTACACAACCATTATCGGACATAACGGTTCCGGTAAATCCACAATTGCCAAACTGATTGCCGGACTTCTTGAAAAAGCGGGAGGTTCCATCAGGGTTGACGGACTGGAACTGAATTATGACAATCTGGCAAAGATCCGTTCCCGCATCGGCATTGTCTTCCAGAATCCGGATAATCAGTTCATCGGTGCAACGGTGGAGGATGATATTGCCTTCGGACTGGAAAACCACTGCGTGGAAAGAGAACAGATGAAGGGTATCATTGATCAGAGTGCCGCAAAAGTGAAAATGACAAAGTATCTGAACCAGGAGCCGACAAGACTCTCAGGCGGTCAGAAACAGAGAGTTGCGATTGCGGGTGTTCTTGCGATGAAACCGAAACTTCTGATCTTTGATGAGGCTACGGCAATGCTGGATCCTCAGGGTAAGGATGAAATCAAACGGGTGATCATGGATATCCATGAGGAAACAGGTCTGACGGTATTATCGATTACCCATGATATTGATGAGATTGCCGGAGCGGACTATGTGATCGCACTGGCAGATGGAAAAGTGGTCAGTACAGGTGATCCGAAATCCATTTTCCTGGACGGTGAAAAGATGAAAAAGATTCAGCTGGATGTCCCTTTCAGCATGAATCTGTCCGAATCTCTGGAAAAAGTCGGAATACATACGGAAAAGCATCTGACAATGGAAGGACTGGTGGATGAATTATGCCGATACAATTCGAAAAAGTAAGTCATATTTACAGCGCCGGTACACCATATGAATATAAGGCACTGGACAGGATTGACCTGGAAATCGCGGAAGGAAAAATGACAGCGGTCATCGGGGAAACCGGTTCAGGCAAAAGTACGCTTGTGCAGCACCTCAATGCGCTTCTTCTGCCTGATGAGGGCAGGGTCCATGTTCTGGATCGTGTGATTGTGGCGGGAGAAAAACCGAAGAAGCTGAAATCACTGCGTGGGGAAGTGGGACTTGTGTTCCAGTTCCCGGAATATCAGCTGTTTGAGGAAACCGTGCTCAAGGATGTGGCATTTGGACCGAAGAACTTCGGATGTACGGAAGAAGAGTGCATTAACAAGGCAAAACAGGCATTACAGCTTGTCGGACTTGATGAGGAATTTTATGAAAAGAGCCCGCTGGAATTATCCGGCGGTCAGAAGCGGAGAGTTGCGATTGCCGGAATACTGGCAATGGATCCGGAAGTGCTTGTATTGGATGAACCGACAGCCGGTCTGGATCCGGCAGGCACAAAGATGATGATGCGTCTTTTTGAGCGGCTGAATCATCAGTTCCATAAGACTGTGCTGATCGTAACCCATGACATGGAACAGGTGTTTGCCTATTGCGATGATGTTGTGGTAGTGGCGGACGGCAGGATCCGCATGCATGGATCCGCAAGGGAGTTCTTTGAAGATTCAGCATTATGCCGTTCCATGAACATTCTTCCGCCTTCCCTGATCCGGATGCGGGATATGTTGAATGAAAGAGGATTCCATATTCCGGCGGATGTCCGGACAATGGATCAGCTGGCGGAGGAAATCGGAAAGCAGGTGAAGGCAAATGGGTAATTTCACACTCGGCAGATACCTGCCTCTGAATTCTGTGATTCATAAAATGGATCCGCGTATGAAGATTCTGGCAATGCTGATCATGCTTGTCAGTATCTTTATCAATGCCGGGTGGATCGGATACGGTTTGATCTTTCTGGTCATGACCGGTGTCATCATGATGGCAAAGCTGAGCTGGTCCTTTATCTGGAAGGCCATGAAGCCGATGCTGTTCATGTTGTGTTTCCTGCTTGTGATCAACGCGCTTGTTGTCAAAGAGGGATTTGTGGTGTTTACGCTGTTCGGGTTTTCTCTGTACAGCGGGGCGGTACTGCAGACACTGTATATTGCGGTACGACTGCTTCTGATGATCATGATCACAACATGTCTGACTGCGACAACAAAGCCGATGGATATGACGCTTGGAATTGAGGAACTGTTGTCTCCGTTCCGTAAAATCGGTGTACCGGCACATGAGATTGCAATGCTGATAAGTATTGCACTGCGGTTTATTCCGGACCTGATTGAGGAAACGCAGAGGATCATGAAAGCACAGCAGTCCCGTGGTGTGGATATGCAGGAGGGAACACTGAAGGAAAAGATCAGTGCGATTCTGTCTCTGATCGTGCCTCTGTTTGTGTCCGCATTCCAGAGAGCGGAAGATCTGGCCAATGCTATGGAAGCACGTGGATATAATCCGGGAGAGCCGCGCACAAGATACAGACAGCTGACGTTTGCAATGCGTGACTATATGCTTCTGGCAGGATCCTGCTGTGTGCTTGCCGCAATGATTGTCATCGCGGTTATCATATGAAGAGATTGAAATGTACGGTTTCCTATGTGGGAAACCGTTATGACGGCTGGCAGTCTCAGAAAAGCGGGAATGCCGTTCAGGATGTTCTTGAAAGTATCATATCCCGGATAGAAAACAGACAGGTTTCAATCACCGGTTCAGGCAGAACGGATGCGGGTGTCAGTGCAGCGGCACAGGTATTCATGTTTGATACACAACGGGATATGAGCGAAAGAAAATGGATGGGGGCAGTCAATGCCTTCCTGCCGGATGATATTCATATTCTGAATGTGGAACATGTCCCGGATACGTTTCATGCCCGCCATTGTGTACGATGGAAACGGTATGTGTACCGCATCAATGAGGGAATGTATGATGTGTTCTCCAAAGACAGGGCATGGCAGTACTGCCGCAGCCTGGATCATGAGAAGATGCGGGAATGTATGGCCCTGTTTGAGGGAAAACATGATTTCACATCTCTGAATGCATCGCCTCTGTGTGAATATCCTGATCAGGTGCGTACAATCTTTCATACGGAAATGAAAGAGAACAACGGCCTGATTGAACTGGAATTCCGCGGCAAGGGGTTCCTTCGTTACATGGTCAGAATGATGGCTGGTACGGTTGTGGATGTCGGATCGGGAAAGCTTACGATTGAAGATGTTCAGAAGATGCTTGCCTGCAAAGACAAACGTGTGCGCAGAACCAATGCGCCGGCAAATGGACTGACACTTGAGGAAGTCAACTACTTTGAGCGGATTGCGGTAAACAGAAACGTGCAGATCCGGGAATTCATTGACGGAGATGATCTTCCGTATTCTGACTGGAATCCGGCATTGATTGAATGTCAGGCTGCGGAACACGTACAACCGCGGGTGTATTTCTTCGGGGACGGAGTGGAACGCAACCGCTATGGATATTTTCTTGTAGAGAACAGTGAGGCAAAGCTTGTATGCGAGAACAGGAATGCGTATGAACTGGCATGTGAACTGGACGATGACATCCGGAAATGGCTTGCGAAAGAGGGCCTGAATCCGGAATACCGGACGGTGATGATGGGAGATTCGGAACCGGTGGAATTTGCAGGAAAATAAACGAAAATTCAATTGACTAAACGGGCGGGGTAGACTATTATAAGAAACGGCACTCCAGCCAAAGGGTAGCCCCGGAAACTACTATTTGATAAGGAGAAAAAAATTATGCGTCAGACAACGATGTTAAAGCCAAGCGAAGTTGTCCGTACATGGTATGTAGTTGATGCTACTGACTGCACACTCGGACGTCTCGCAACAAAAGTCGCTTCTGTATTAAGAGGCAAGAACAAGCCAGCTTACACACCAAATGTAGACTGCGGCGACTACGTGATCGTAGTAAACGCTGACAAGGTTAAGATCACAGGTGATCAGGATTTCAAGAAGTTCTACTTCTCTCATTCCCAGTTCCCTGGTGGATTACGTGTCAGAAGCACAAAGGTCATGCGCGAACAGTATACAGTTGAATGGGTAGAAAAGGCTATTCGCGGTATGCTTCCACATACAAAGCTCGGTGACGTTCAGCGTAAGCACCTGTTTGTTTACGAGGGACCGGATCATCCACACGCAGCTCAGAAGCCTGTAGAGCTGAAGGTTAAATAAGGAGGATAAAGACAATGCCAACAAAGAAGAAGACAGTAAGCTACGTCGGAACAGGACGTAGAAAGAGCTCTGTTGCCCGTGTTTTTATGACTCCGGGTACAGGCGTGATCACAGTTAATGGACGTACTCTTGAAGATTACCTTCCACAGGCAACTCTGCGTATGGAAGTTAATGCACCATTAGTATTAACAGAAACAAAGGATCAGTTTGATATCAAGATCAATGTATACGGCGGCGGCTATGCAGGCCAGGCTGGTGCTATGCGTCATGGTATCTCCCGTGCTCTTCTCGAAGCATCTGCTGACTACAGACCTGTTCTGAAGAAAGCAGGATTCCTCACACGTGATTCCCGTATGAAGGAAAGAAAGAAGTACGGTTTAAAGGGTGCACGTCGTGCTCCGCAGTTCTCAAAACGTTAATCAGATTTATCGTCAAGAGAAACCAAGATCACTCATTTATTTGGGTGGTCTTTTTCTTTTGAACAAAAGAAAACGGTGCTCCAAAACTGTATGAGGTCAGGTGAAATCATATTGTAAGATAACCTGAGGTTCCAGACAGTATTCAAGAAGAAATCGA
>JBJEFE010000092.1:0-21333 GCA_051873755.1 Bulleidia sp.
GCGCGGTGTCAGATTTACCGTTTATGCTCCACATGCTTCAAGGATGTGGGTTGCCGGAAGCTTTACGGAGTGGGATTCCGGAAAAATTGAAATGGAACAGACGGAAACAGGTATCTGGGAGGTGTTTGTGCCGGGACTTTCCGAATGGGAAAGCTATCGTTATCTGATTGAGGATTACCGGGGAAATATTTTATATAAGTCAGATCCATATGCATTCTACAGTGAAACACGTCCTGCCACGGCCTCCAAGCTGTTTGATTTTGAACAGCTGACATGGAATGATCTGTGGTGGCTGCGTGAAAGAAGTGTCAATTTTGATGCGCCGATGAGTATCTATGAGGTATATGCCGGCGGGTGGAAGAAAAACGGAAAAAACTTCTACACATATGGGCAGCTTGAAAAAGAACTGATTCCGTATGTGAAGGATATGGGTTTTACCCATATTGAACTGATGCCTCTGAATGAATATCCGTTTGATGGATCATGGGGATATCAGGCAAGCGGATATTTCTCTTTGACTTCACGCTATGGAAATCCGAAAGAGTTCGCATCATTTGTCAATGCATGTCATAACAACGGCATCGGGGTCATCATGGATATTGTGCCGGTCCACTTTGTGTCGGATTCCTTTGGACTGCGGTATTTTGACGGCATGCCGCTGTATGAATACACGGATCCGGAGAATCAGAACAGCCAGTGGGGCACGATGAACTTCAATCTCTGGAGTGAGGAAGTGCGTTCCTTTCTGATGAGTGCGGCGGCTTTCTGGTGTGATGTGTATCATATCGACGGCTTGCGGGTGGATGCGGTATCCAATCTGATCTACTGGGGCGGAAACTCCAACCGCGGTACCAATGAGGGATCGCTGAACTTCATCAAGCGTATGAACTACATGCTGAAACGGGATTATCCGGATGTGATGCTCATTGCGGAGGATTCCAGCGACTTTCCGAAGGTGACGGCCTCCACACTGGACGGCGGTCTTGGCTTTGATTACAAGTGGGATCTTGGATGGATGAATGATACGCTGAAGTATTATGCGACAGATCCGTATTTCCGTCATTTTGATCATCACAAGATCACATTCTCCATGTCCTACTTCTATTCGGAACGGTTTTTACTGCCGTTGAGTCATGATGAGAATGTGCATGGCAAGAAGACCGTCATTGACCGTATGTGGGGCAGTTATGAACAGAAATTTGCCCAGGTTCGAAATCTGTATGCCTATATGTTTGCACATCCGGGCAAGAAACTGAACTTCATGGGCAATGAACTGGCAATGTTCAGGGAATTTGATGAAAAGAAGGAGCTGGACTGGGATCTTCTCAAATATCCTGTTCACGATTCCTTTCACAGATTCTTCAGGGATCTCAACCATATTTATCTTTCTCATCCGTGTCTGTACGAGAATGATTACCGCAGTTTCAATGGTTTTCAATGGATTGATGCGGACAACTGGAAAGACAGTGTGTACTGTTTTTACAGAGAAGATATGAAAGAGTGTATCGTCTGTGTGATGAATTGTCGTGAAATTTCGTATGAAAACTTTGAAATAACAGTACCTTTTTCAGGAAAATATGAAGAAATTTTCAATACGGAATCCACAAAATACGCAGGATGTGGTATTGTAACAAACGGAACTGTCGAAAGCTATCGCCGTGAGGGTTTTGACAGGCTCCTGATACGGATTGCGCCGTGGGCGGTTCTGTATCTCAGAGTAACAAAAAATAATATTAAATGACGAAGGGGTAAGAGAATGTTTAAGAATAAGTCTGAATTCAAAAGAGAGTATACCAGACGACTTGTTGAAGCGTATGGATGTGCGGTGGAAGAGACACATCCGACCGAGAAGTATAT
This sequence comes from Bulleidia sp., assembly GCA_051873755.1. Lineage (GTDB taxonomy): Bacteria > Bacillota_I > Bacilli_A > Erysipelotrichales > Erysipelotrichaceae > Bulleidia. Next base: position 1,858 of record JBJEFE010000092.1, read on the forward strand.
GGTACTCGGAAACATGGTACGTGACTATGCAAGCATCAACTGGAAAGACACAAAGGCGGCAGTCAAGTACTTCAATGCAAAACAGGTTTACTATTTTTCCATCGAATTCCTTCTTGGAAAAATGCTGACAAGTAATCTGAAGAATCTTGGAATCTACGACATGGTTGTCGAGGGTCTGGCAGACCTCGGAATCAGCTATGACGAAATTGCAAAGCTCGAACTGGATCCGGGTCTGGGCAACGGCGGCCTTGGACGTCTGGCAGCGTGCTTTATGGACTCCGGTGCTTCCGAAAACTACGCATTAAACGGCAACTGCATCCGTTACCGTTCCGGTCTGTTTGAACAGAGAATCAACGATGCCGGTGAACAGGTTGAAATTCCTGACTTCTGGATGCGGTACGGTAATCCGTGGGAAATCCGTAAGCCGAAACATGCGGTAGAAGTCAGATTCTACGGACGTATTGACACATATTACGATAATAACGGTGACATGCATTTCAACCACGTTGACGCAACCAAGGTCATGGCTGTTCCATATGACATGCCTTTGATCGGTGCCAACACAACAATGACAAACACACTCCGTTTATGGAGTGCGGAACCATCTGAATATCCATCCTACATGACAGAAAGAGATTATCTGAACCTGGTTGATGATATCTGCCTGAAACTGTATCCGGATGACTCCACGGAAAAGGGTAAATACCAGAGACTGATGCAGGAATATTTCTTTGTGTCCGCAGGTATTCACTCCATTGTCCAGTCCCATCTGAAGCAGTACGGCACACTGGACAACCTCGGTGAAAAGGTTGCCATTCAGATGAATGACACTCATCCGGTTCTTGCAATTCCGGAACTGATGAGAGTGCTGATGGACGATCATGGATATTCCTGGAATCATGCATGGGCAATTACAAAGCAGACAATGGCTTATACAAATCACACTGTCATGAGCGAAGCTCTTGAAAAGTGGCCGGTCAGCTATATTTCCAACCTGCTTCCAAGAATCATGATGATCATCGAGGAAATCGACAGACGTGTTGTCAGAGAGGTTTCCGCCGCACATAACAATGATCACGCACTGGCTGAAAGAGTACGTGTCATTCAGGGCGGTCAGGTACACATGGCAATTCTTGCGATCCATGGTTCCCATGCGATCAACGGCGTGGCTGAGATTCATTCCGAAATCCTGAAGAATGATCTGTTCAATGATTTCTATCGCATGAATCCGGACATGTTCCAGAATAAGACAAACGGCATTACACCGAGAAGATGGATGCTGTACTGTAACCCGCAGCTCAAGAATCTGATGGACGAGCTGATCGGAACAGAATATCAGACTGACTATACACACTTCGCTGATCTGATGAAGTATGTGGATGATCCGGCTGTGCAGGAGAAGTTCCTGGCTGTCAAGCAGGAAAGAAAGAATATCCTGGCACAGTATATTAAGGAAACAACAGGTATTGAAGTGGATCCGTATTCCATCTTTGATACTCAGGCAAAACGTCTGCACGCATACAAGCGTCAGCTTCTGAATATTCTGCAGGTCATCTACAGATATCAGAGAATCAAGTCTGATCCGAACTACAGAATGGTACCTCATACATACCTGTTTGGTGCCAAGGCTGCAGGAAGCTATGTCTTTGCCAAGAAGGTCATCAAGCTGATCAACTGCGTTGCACGCGTTGTCAACAATGACCCGGATGTCAAGGGCATGATCAAGGTTGTCTTCCTTCCGAACTACTGTGTATCCATGTCCGAAATTCTCGTGCCGGGCACGGATGTATCCGAACAGATCTCCACAGCAGGTAAGGAAGCTTCCGGTACAGGTAATATGAAGTTCATGATGAACGGTGCTATTACATTGGGAACACTCGATGGTGCCAACGTTGAAATCGATGCTCTGGTAGGCAGAGACAACGATGTCATCTTCGGTCATACAGTTGAGGAGCTCAACGAACTGAAGTATCACTACAACTACAGAGATTATGTCAACAACGACTGGAGAATCAACAATGTTCTGCAGACACTGACAAACGGCATGTGGAATGGTGATCCGAATGAGTTCAGACTCATCCTCAACGAACTGACCACAAAGAATGATGAATTCTTTGTACTGGCTGACTTCGCAGCGTATGTCGAAGCGCAGGAAAGAATCGAACAGCTGTATCAGGATCGTTCCAGATGGGCAAGAATGTGCCTTGTGAACATCGCACAGTCCGGTTTCTTCTCTTCTGACCGTACAATTGACCAGTATGCGAAGGAAATCTGGGATCTGAAACCATTGAAATTCTGATAAAATTATGGCACTCTTGAATCACAGAGTGCCTTTATTTTTTAAAAGAATGGGGGAAAGAATATATGCCTGCAATGCGTGCATATTTAGATGATTTTGGAAGTATTACGATCTGGATGGATAAAAACTTCTACGGTGGAAAGAGCGACAGCTTTTTTCTCATTGCGGAAGACGGGTTCATGAAGGAACTGGTTGTCAAAAAACTGGTGGAACATGACAACAGAGTGAAATATGAAATGACATGCCCTACGGATCTGCCGTTTGGAAAGGAATACCGTGTCCGTGAAATTCATGGTCTGACGGTACCGCTTCAGATCCGAATGATTGTAAAAAAACCGGAATTCAACCGGATGTTTGAATATGACGGAGATGATCTTGGTGCACATTATACACCAAAGCATACGGATTTTGCCTTATGGGCGCCGACAGCGGTTTCCGTTACGATTCAGATCACGTTGAGCGGAAAGAAGTATACATTCCCGATGGAACGCGGGGAAAAGGGAGTCTGGAGACTTTCCATCAAAGGGAATCTGAAACATGCCCTGTATGTGTACTTTGTGGAACGAAACGGTGTGGTTGTCAGAACCCAGGATCCTTACGGCCTCAGTTCCGACGGCAATGCCCACCACAGTGCGGTGATTGATCTGTCCGAACTGGAAAAGATTCCAAAGGTAAAACCTGCCACAGAACACTGTGACGGTGTGGAGGCGGTGATTTATGAGGCAAATGTCAGAGATATGACATCCCTGCCTTCATCCAATACAAAGGAACACGGTACCTATGCGGCACTGTGTGAAACCGGAACATCCTATCAGGGAATTCCGACAGGCATGGATTATCTGTGTTCACTCGGCATTACACATGTACAGCTGATGCCGGTACTGGACTATGCGACGGTGGATGAATTCCATCCGAATAAGAACTACAACTGGGGTTATGATCCTGCACAGTATATCAGTCTGGAGGGAAGCTATTCCTCCAATCCGAATGATCCATATGCAAGAATGAAGGAATTCCGTCAGCTTGTGGCGAAGTTCCATGAACATGACATCCGTGTCAACCTCGATGTTGTATACAATCACATGTATGATGTGGAGACTTCTCCGTTTCAGAAGGTGCTTCCATATTATTATTTCCGTTATACGGACAACGGCAACCTTTCCAATGGCAGCTATTGCGGCAATGACTTTGCCTCGGATACAACCATGGGCAGAAAATATCTGATTCATGCGATTGAAACACTGATGAAGCTGTATGACGTGGATGGATTCCGGTTTGATCTGATGGGAGTTCTCGATGTGGATACGATGAATGCCATCTATCAGAAAGCACAGTCCATCAAAAAGGATGCGATGATCTATGGCGAGGGATGGGATCTGCCGACAACATTGGATCACAGAAAGAAAGCGATGATCGTCAACCAGGATCTGATGCCGCATATCGGTCATTTCAACGATTTCTACCGTGATGTCACCAAGGGCAAGACTTCCGATGACGGCAAATATGACAAAGGGTATCTGACCGGTGATATCGGATTGAGTTTTTCCGTATTAAGTGCCTTTGCGGGAAGTGTGATGACAACACCGCTGTTCAAACGCTTTGAGGAGCCGGATCAGTCCATCAATCAGGCGGAAACCCATGACAACCTGACGGCATGGGATAAGATGCATTACTGCTGTGCCAATGAGACACGAGAAGTCAGATATCAGAGAATGAAGATGATCATTCTGGCAATCTTTGTATCTCAGGGTATTCCTTTCCTGCATGCGGGTATGGAATTCTGCGGTACAAAGAAGGATAATCCGAACTCCTATAACGCACCGGATCATATCAACGGCATGGACTGGCAGAGGGCCAGATTCAACCGTCATATGATTGAATACACAAAAAAGTGCATTGCATTACGTAAAAAGTATCCGGAATTCCGTCTTCATACAAGTAAGGAGATCTATGCCCAGGTGCTTCTCTCCCACCGTGATGACGGTACGGTATCCTATACGATTCAGGCGGCGGATCCATCGAAAGGATATAAGAAGATTCTGGTGCTGGTTAACCCGACAGACAGAGACTTCACCTATTCCTGTGAGGAAGGCTGGAATCTGATTTTTGACGTGGATGGAAACAGCCACGATGAGGAACTGGTACAGATGCATCTGCCGGCAAGATCCATGCTTGTGTTCAGACAGAACTGAGAATCATACTGCAATTCAGAAGAAACAGACCACTTTCGTGTAATCATGGTGGTCTGTTTTATGGTGATTCGTTGATGATCGTTTCCGTGGGATTCTGTGTTTCAACAAACTGTTCAGAACAGTAACGGATAAAGTCCTGAACATAATACGGTGCAGATACATGCGAGAAAATGCCTGCAGAGATCGTAATATCAGGATGAAATGGTATGAATCTGCGATGTGTGAAGAAAATGGACAGGACAGAGGGGATCAGTATGATATCTGTCTGATCCTGATCAGAGATTTTCCCATCTCTTTCAAGAATCTGGATTCCCGGAATATGCTTTATCAGGTAATCGCGAATCCTGTCCACTTCGTGATTCAATCCTTTAACAGGCATTGAAATCACACGGTTTTCAAGAGTAACAGGTGTTATGGCAGAGAATTCGCATAAATCGCAGTTCTCGACAACTGCACAGACAAAGGGTATGTTTTCAAATGGAGTATACTTGATTTCTGAAGATTCAGGGTTTGTTTTGTCCAGAAAATAAATCATGTCAAAACGCTCCAGAATACTGTTCAGATCCAGATCGAGTGTTTCAGAATCAAAATACGGAAGAATCTGAAATATAATGTTCGGATGTGATTCATGATATGCATTCGTAAGAGTTTTCAGTGTTTTCGGATAATAGATCTGTGGATTGGCAATACGGATGGTATGAGGATGTTCCGTTCTTGAGGGAAGCCTGTTCGTATAATCCGCTGACAGGTTTATGATGTTGTGCGCACATTGATAGAAATATAATCCGTCTTCTGTCAGAGTGACGCCGGTTTTACGGCGATCAAAAAGGACCGTATCAAACTCTTCCTCTAAAGTTGTAATCTGCTTGATGACGGCACTGACGGAAAGATTTACAGCAGATGCGGCTTTGGTAAAACTCTGACAATCCGCTACAGCGATAAATGTTTTCAGACGATAATCATACATATTGTATATCAGGCTCATCATAACATAATAATGACAATGATTCGGGAACGATCTTCTTTACAATCAAGGACCGTATCTCTGCGAAAAAAGAGTAAACGCTATAAAACAAAAGAGTAAACATAAATAGAAGTCATGTTCTATAATGAACTCATCAAAACCAATATGCTTGTACATTACCACAATTGCAGGAAGCAGGCAGAAATGAAGATGGTATTACTCGAGTATCATGATGCCTGAACATGTGATTTTCAGGTACAGATTACAAATGAAGAAAGGAGATTGTTTATGAGAAAATTACTTATTACAATATTGTCTTCAATTATGTTATTAAATGTTTCGACAATTGCTCATGCGGAATCTGATGGAGGCTGTAATATCGCAAGAAGTGATAACGCTACAGTCACATACTATGATGAAAACGGAAATGTATTACCAGGTAATCCTGCCGGTAAAACAAGAGCAACCTCTTATGTTCAATATACTGTACTGGACAGCGGTACAGAAACCAATCGTTTCGTATATTGCCCCATACAACATTTGGACAAGTGGATCAGATGCTGTATTTATTCTGAATAATACCACAAATTACACCGTTTCCTTTTCGATCATATATGGTACAGTCACAGCAACATTTGGTGTGAATAATTTGGGCGGATACAATTCCAGCATGGGAATGATGAATGTTTCCGGCAAAACATTCAGAATATATGCGACTGCAGATATCGCATGGGAATACTGCAAAGGCGTGGAATATGATGCCTATACAAATAATGTGATTCAGACATTTTATTTCACTTCGGGCGTAAAAGCAGGACAACATTATGTTACTGAAACAAAGTAATAGATTTAATCTTATGAATAAAATATACGTATTATTACTGTTTTTATCATTCCTTCTTACAGGTTGTGCATCATCCACGAAGACGGCAGTGGAAAAGTTGAAAGAGGAAGCTCCGGTAAGCAGTTATAAAAGGGTATCCGAAATGAAGGATATCCAGTTGGATGAAGTAATCACCAACGATAACGTCTATGCGGTTACCATTGATGAGACAGTGTGTTATTTCTTTGGCGAGGATCCGGGAATTCTGATTATTCCGGATGAAAACAGAGATCAGATTCTGTCTTATTTTGCCGGTGAAGATGAAATTGAGAAGATCAATACGGACTTTGAGGAATTTGTGAAGGATGAATCTGTTGGGTTTTCTGATTATGTCATCGGAAATCATCATGTTCAGTTCTTCAGAGATGCGAATCAGAAACCATACATCCAGATCACCTTCCCATAATCATCTGCGATCATACAGTCACTGCACAAAAAATGCAGTGACTTTTGTTATAATGGGAGGGAACACAGGAGAATATATTTATGAGTACTGTTAGAAAAATCATTGCCTGCACAGCGTCACTGTCGTTACTGACGGGAGGGATGCCTTTGCATGTACAGGCGGAGAATACGGATTTTGATACATTTCTGAAAGATACATTCAGACAGATGATGGAAGAGGATTATCTGTCCATGCATTATACCGTCAAAGACTGGAAAGCATACGGGATTGAAAAACCGGAGGCGGACTTTGGCAGTTATGAATGGGAAGATTACGAAAAGGACGCAAAAGAGTATGAGGAACTGCTGGATCGCCTCCATGCCTTTGATCGGGAATCCCTCTCAGAAGAGCAGAAAAATGAGTATGATGCATTGGAGTTCTATGCCCGGACAGCAGTGGATACCAACTCCTATCCATACTTTGATTTTGCATTTGTACCTACAAACGGTGTCGTGGATATCATCCAGACAAATCTTTCAGAGTTCCGTTTCTATACCGAGGAGGACTTTGACGATTATCTGAATGTGGTGGATGATGTGGATGATTTCCTGGAAGACTGCCTGGAGATTACGACAAAGCAGTCGGAGAAGGGGTATTTCCTGACGGATTCACAGCTTGAGGAAACACTTTCCGCAATTGATTCATATACATCAAAGATAGAGGACAATGCACTGATCATATCCTTTAATGACAGTGTGGATGCCTTTGATGGTCTGGATAAGAATAAAGCGGCACAGCTGAAACAGGAAAACAGAGATCTGATTGTCAGTGAGGTGATCCCTGCATTCAATGAGGCTGCGGTACAGCTGAATGCTTTGAAAGGTACAAGAAACGGAGGACCTGCGACAGCGGATCTTGAAGGCGGTAAGGAATACTATGCGGCACTTGCCAGAGCCAAGACAGGAATGGACGCGGATGTGGAAACACTGTTGAAAACATGTACGGATTATCTGAATCGTGCGTTGAATGATTTCGTGGATATCCTGTCGACCGACGATACCTCATTCATTGAGGAAGTGATTGAGATGGACAGTGCGGAAGAAGTGCTGTCATATCTGAAGGACCATATGCATGATGTGCCGGAAATGCCGGATGTGGAGTATGTAGTGGATTATCTGGATCCAAGTATCGCCTCACCTTCCGTCAATGCCTACTATGTCATACCGCCTGTGGATGATCCTTCCTATAATGTAATGAAGATCAACGGGGATAATGTGTCTGACATGTCATCACTGTATGAAACAATGGCACATGAAGGATTCCCGGGACACCTGTACCAGACTGTCACATTCCAGAACACATCCTCTCCAACCGGGATCCGTTCCATGACTTCACCAATCGGATACACGGAAGGATGGGCGATGTATGCGGAGGACCTTGCATGGCAGAGTTCACCGTTATCTGAAAAAGCAGGCAGGTTCATGGCATTGAACACAACATTGAACTATGTGCTGGATGCGGCGGTGGATCTTGGTGTCAATGGTCTTGGATGGAGTGTTGACGATACTGCGGATTATCTGGATGAGATCGGATTCAACAGTGCATATGCCCAGCCGTTGTATGAATTTGTGACATTACAGCCGGGCGTGATTCTGCCATACGGCTATGGTGCTGCGGAAATTCAGAATCTGAAATACGAAGCACAGCAGGCACTGGGTAACAGTTTCTCACTGCTGGAATTCAATACCGTACTGCTGGAGGGCGGTTCCAGACCGTTCCGGAAAGTGGAAGCGGATGTGCATACATGGCTGTATAACGGAGATCAACCGGTGCAGGTGGAAATGAATCACTCCAACCGGCTGTACTGGATTGTCGGTGGTGGTGCAGTTGTTGTGATTGTTGGCGGAGTGCTGATATTCAGAAGAAAGAGAAAAGGGGAACAGGCATGATTCATAATGACTGGTGGCCATGGCTTCAGAATGAATGGGCGCAGCCTTACTTTCAACAGCTGTCGGCTTTTATACACGAACAGTATCAGACAAAGGAAATCTATCCTCCGAAAAAACAGGTGTTTTCTGTCTTTGAAAGCTGTACATATCAGGATATCAGAGTGGTGATCCTCGGACAGGATCCATATCATGAACCGCATCAGGCTCACGGTATGTGCTTTTCCGTATGTCCGGGTGTGGATATTCCGCCTTCCTTAAAGAATATCTATGTGGAACTTCAGGATGAACTTGGATGCCGGATACCGGATAACGGTTATCTGATGCCATGGGCAAAGCAGGGAGTATTTCTGCTTAACACGGTTATGACTGTGGAACGCGGAAAGGCAAACAGTCATGCCCGCAGGGGCTGGGAAACATTCACGGATCATGTCATTGCCCATATCAATGAAAAACAGGAACCGGTTGTGTTCCTGCTGTGGGGAAGAAATGCAAGAAACAAGGCGGGAATGATAGATCGAAACCGCCACCTTGTTCTGGAATGCGCACATCCTTCCCCGTTAAGTGCCTATCACGGGTTCTTTGGCTGTGGTCATTTTACTGCCGCAAATGCATTTCTGAAAAACAACGGCCGTGGTGAAATCAACTGGCAGATACCGGATCTGAACGTATGACAGTGTATGATGAAAACTGGGTCATGGCCAGGAAAAATCCAAACCATGGTCTGACTCCTTTGAAAACCGTACTGGGAAGATATGGCAATCCACAGGATTCCCTGCGGATCATCCATATAGCCGGTACGAATGGAAAAGGCTCAACAGCATGTTATATCCGTGATGTCCTGCAGGCACATGGGTATCGTACAGGCCTGTTTTCCTCACCGCATCTGATCACGCACTTTGATCGGATTACGATCAATGGCATTGAAATCACAAGACAGGATTACCGCATGTATCTCAATCAGTGCATTGATGATATCATCGCATATGATCTTGGCATGTTTGAAATTGTATTTCTGATTGCGATGCTGTATTTCAAAGACAGAAAGATTGACTGGGCAGTTGTGGAGTGCGGACTGGGAGGCAGACTTGACAATACCAATGTCATTTCAGATCCTGTGATCAGTGTCATCACAACCATCGGCAGCGATCATGCGGCACTGCTTGGAGAACGATGTTCACAGGTTGCCTTTGAAAAGGCGGGAATCATTCGACCGCATGTGCCGGTATGCGTCGGGATTGTGTCAGAGCAGGCAAAGACAGTGATTTCCCTTTGTTCGCAAAGAAAAAAATCTGCGATCATGTATCTTGGGAAGATTCGCAGCAGAGGAATGCATGCATTTGAATACGACAGGGATGTGTATCATCTGAATGCACAGGCACAGTATCAGAAGGAAAATGCTTCACTGGCACTGATGGTATTGAAACGCATCGGGGTGAACATTCATGATGCATTGACAAAAAAGGCGATTGAAACATCCATGTGGAAAGGCAGATTTGAAAGAGTGATGGATACACCTGCCGTGTATCTTGACGGGGCACACAACAGGGAAGGGATTGATGCACTGTTGAAAAACTATCCGTATCTTTCTCATCCGGTTGTTACGGTATTTTCTGCTTTGAAGGATAAACCGGGAAAAGTCATGGCCCGAAATCTGATGGCGCATAGTGATCACATGATCATCACTTCCATATCCAATGCAAGATTTGAATCCATGGACAGTCTGTATGTGGAAGGAGTGCAGCAGATCGCAGATGAAAACGAAGCGGTCAATACGGCAGTCAGACTTGCGGGAAGTGACGGGACGGTTGTAATCTGCGGATCACTGTACTTCATATCGGATATCAGAAAGCATTTTTTCGAATAACAGGCTTTGAAAATAAAGTCTGTATTTTCATTTTTATGAATAATATGTGAAAACGCTATCATTTTCACACAAATCTCTCTTTTTTTCTTGAAAACGATGCTATAATTTAGTCAGCTTAGAAATTAATGAATCATGGAGGCATATCATAATGAGAGCAAATAGTATGGCAGCAATGATACTCGCAGGCGGAAGAGGAAGCCGTCTTCACGACTTAACGAAGAAAGTTGCTAAGCCAGCCGTTCATTTTGGCGGCAAGTATCGTATTATCGATTTCCCATTAAGTAACTGTGCCAACTCCGGCATTTCCAACGTCGGTGTTCTGACACAGTACGAATCCGTTCTTCTGAACGCTTATGTTGCTAAGGACCAGTTCTGGGGCCTTGATACAAACGATGGCGGTGTCTATGTACTGACACCTCGTGAAAGAGACCAGAAGGGACTGGATGTTTATCGTGGTACAGCAGACGCAATTACACAGAACATTGACTTCCTGGATGAAATCAATCCGGAATATGTTCTGATTCTTTCCGGTGACCACATCTACAAGATGAACTATGAAAAGATGCTGGCCTACCATCAGATGAAGAATGCGGATGCGACAATCGCAGTTCTGCAGGTTCCGTTAAAGGAAGCATCCAGATTCGGTATCATGAACTGTGATGACGATGACATGATTTATGAATTTGAAGAAAAGCCGGCACAGCCTAAGTCCAACCTGGCATCCATGGGTATTTACATCTTCTCTTACAAGACACTGAGAAAATACCTGATCGCTGACGGCAAGAATCCGGATTCCAATCACGACTTCGGTAAGGACATTATTCCGGCTTACCTGAATGACGGACGCAGAATGACAGCTTACCGTTTCAAGGGTTACTGGAAGGATGTAGGAACAATCGATTCTCTGTGGGAATCCAACATGGATCTGTTGAAGCCGGGCAATGAACTGGATCTGGGTGATGCTTCATGGAAGATCTACACAGAAGATGTCAATGCATTACCACAGTACATCGGCGAAGAAGCTGTTGTTGAAAACGCATATATCACACAGGGTGCGGTCATCCTCGGTGAAGTCAGAAATTCTGTCATCGGTACAGGATGTGAAGTCGGCAGAGGTGCAAAGGTCATTGACTCTGTCATTCAGCCTGGCGCAAAGATCGGTGAAGGCGCAAAAGTCACACGCTGCATCGTTGCGGACAATGTTGAAGTAGCCCCTGGCGCAGTTCTGGGAAGCGCAGACAGCGAAAACATTGAACTGGTTGCCAAGAAGTATGCGGAATAAAGGAGTCGAATAACATGAGAGCATTAGGTATTATCAATTTTGAAAACAGTAATGTGAATATCGGTGGTCTGGATGATTACCGTCCTGCACCGGCGATTGCCTTCCTTGGCAGATATCGTATTATCGACTTTATCCTTTCCAATTACACAAATTCCGGAATCGATAACGTTCAGGTTTACTGCAAGGAAAAGCCAAGAAATCTGATTGAACACCTTGGATCCGGTTCCCACTACAACATCAATTCCAAGCGTGGCAAGCTGAGAATTCTCTATGGTGAAAAGAGCTTCTCCTCACCTGTATATAACCATGACGTCGCAAACTACATGTTAAATATGCAGTATATTGAAGAAGATCCGAATCCATATGTCATCATCGCACCAAGTTACTTTATCTACAGCCTGGACTTCTCCACAGTCCTGCAGACACATATTGAATCTCATGCGGACATTACAACTCTGTACACAAGTACAAATGACGCAAAGGTTCAGTTCCTCGGCTGCACAACAGTGGATCTGGACAAGGACAAGAAGGTTGTCGGATTTGGAACAAACCGCGGTAAAAGAAAGACTGCGACTGTATCCATGGAAGCGTATGTCATGTCAAAGAAACTGTTCATTGACCTGGTCAAGAAGGCTTCCGAAACATCCTCTCTGTACTGGCTGAAGGATATCATCTCTGATTCTGTTGAAGAACTGGATATCCGCGGCTATCAGGTAAGAGGTTATGTTGCGGCAGTCAATTCCGCATCTGAATACTTCAGAATCAACATGGAACTGAGAGACCGCAACGTTGCCAAGGGCTTATTCAAGCCGGGCTGGCCGATTTATACACAGACAAACGACTCCTCACCGACAACATACGCAACAGGTTCCTGTGTTAAGGGCAGTGTCGTTGCCAATGGCTGTGTCATTGAAGGTGAAGTCACAGACTCTGTCGTCAGCCGTAATGTAACTGTACGCAAGGGTGCAGTCGTCAAGGATTCCATTATCCTTCCAGGTGCTTACATCGGTGAAAATGTCAAGCTTGATCACGTGATCGTTGACAAGTACGCAATTATCCACCATGTCAAGGCTCTGACAGGTACAGACGAAGAACCTGTATATGTTAAGAGAAGAGATCGTATTTAAGGAGAATATCCATGGGAAGATCAATTTTATTCGTCGCTGGTGAAGCACTGCCTTTCGTCAAGACCGGCGGTCTGGCAGACGTCATCGGCGCACTTCCAAAGGCTCTTGCAAAGAGAGGACATGATGTACGTGTAGTCATTCCGCTCTACAGCAAGGTAATTGAAAAGCATTTTGACAAGCTCGAGAAGATCGGCACAATTCAGATTCATTCCGGATGGATCGATCAGCCGGCTACGTATTATACAGCGACAGTTGACGGTGTTGTTTACTACTTCATCGAACATCAGTTCTATTTTGAAAGACCTGCACTGTATGGTTACGATGATGATGGAGAACGTTTTGCTTTCTTCCAGAGAGCTGTTCTTGACATGATCTACTTCATCAACTGGTGGCCGAATATCATCCACTCCAATGACTGGCAGACCGGTATGATTCCATTGATGTGCCATGCATGCTATGCAAGTGATTACCGTTATCAGATGATCAAGCATGTATACACAATCCACAACATGGCATTCCAGGGTAACTTCGGCGTTGATATGTTGCCAAGCTGCCTGGGCTTACCATATATCTACTTCGATGACGGATCCATCCGTTTCGATACAGGCATTTCCTTCATGAAGGCTGGTCTTGTCTATGCGGATAAGATCACAACGGTTTCTCCGACTTACGCAAACGAAATCCTGACAGCTTCCTATGGTGAAAGAATGGATCAGGTTCTCCGTTATCGTAAGAACGATCTGTGGGGTATCGTCAATGGTATCGATACTGTTGAATGGGATCCGAAGACAGATAAGAGACTGAAATTCAATTATGACATCACAGACTGGAAGAAGGGCAAAGCCGCAAACAAGGAAGCTCTGCAGAAGGAGCTTGGTCTTGAAGTCAAGCCTGACACATGTCTGATCGGTCTTGTATCCCGCCTGACAAACCAGAAGGGTGTATACATGATCACAGACCGTATCCGTGAAATCATGGGTATGGATGTTCAGTTCGCAATTCTCGGTTCTGGTGAAGAAAATGCGGAAAATGCATTCAAGTGGATGGAAAGCGAATATAAGGGCAAGGGCGTATTCTATTGCGGATACAACGAAGATCTGGCACATAGAATCTACGCTTCCTCCGACCTGTTCCTGATGCCGTCTCTGTACGAACCTTGTGGAATCGGTCAGCTGAATGCAATGCGTTACGGTACACTGCCGCTGGTACGTGAAACAGGCGGTCTGAAGGATACTGTACAGCCATACAATCAGTACACAGGCGAAGGCAACGGTTTCAGTTTCTGGGCAGCCAACGCAGATGATATGGTCTATACACTCCGTTGGGCTGTTGAACAGTACTACAACAACAAGACAGGTTGGGACGGACTGGTTGAAAATGCCATGAAGACGGATGTATCCTGGGAAAAGAGTGCGGGTACATACGAACAGCTGTACTACGAACTCTGTAACTGGTAATTTCAAGGTTTTGGTAAGGTCATCTTCAAAAGGTGACCTTTTTCAGTGGAAAGCATTTGAAATCTGATCTGTTTTCATGGTAATCTATGGTTATCAGATGGACGCGACCATTTACGTACGTGAATGTGCAAACCAATGCCGGTTTGCGCATTTTTTGTTTATATGGGCCATCTGCACATCAGAAAAAGGAGAATGGAAAATGAGTGAAATCAAAGGAAACTGTCCTGTATGTCCAAGACACTGCGATCTGAATGATCCGCATTGTGACAGAGGAAGAACGTATGCACAAACAGGTAGAATGCCGGAAGAAAAAGGACATGGGCATGGTGCAAGACTGCAGTTTGACAATCCTGATCAGCAGCTGATCATGAAGTATCTTCATCACGCAGTCAATGCGGCAGATCGTGGTGGATTTACACAGGACATGGCCGGCTCCATGTTTGAAGTGCTGAGTGATGAGGAAACAGTGACATTGAAAAATCTTCTGGAAAAGCTGTCAGATAACTGGATGAAAAAAGCACCACAGAAGATGGAACGTTCACATCATCATGAACACCATTGAGGCAATTACATCAAGATGCAGTATCCGTCAGTTCCGATCTCAGGAAATTGGAGAGGATCTGATCAGGATCATTCTTCATGCCGGGATGAGCGGTCCAAGCTGTGTCAACAGTAAAGACTGGCAGTTCATTGTTGTTCGAAGTCATGACACATTGGAAAAAATGGCAGATGCCAACGGAAAACCGGCAGAGCCACTGAGAAATGCAGTACTGGGAATCCTTGTGTGCGGTGATATGAACCGTGCATTCAAAGGTGCGCCGGATTACTGGGTAATTGATGGGGCCATCGCATGTCAGAATATGATTCTTGCGGCACAGGATCTTGGCATCGGATCCGTATGGCTTGGCATATGGCCGCAGATGGAGAGGGTTAACCGGCAGAAGGAACTGTTCAATCTGCCGGATCACATCATCCCTCATTCCATCATTGCTTTCGGTTATCCGGATTGTCAGCCGGAAAACCGATATGTATACGATGAAACTATCATCCATCATGAACATTGGTAACATTGTCGAAAACGGATTCCCTGACGGGGTCTGTTTTTTTTTTTTTTTTTTTTTGATGCCCTGTATACAATGTTCGGGAAAAAATCCGTTTCTATGAATCTGTTTCTTGAAGGTATATCCCTGATCAGGTAACAGGAAACTGTCAGACATGAAGGGATCGGATGGTCAGAAAAAGTTCTTTCAGTTTGTGGATCTGACCAGAGAGGCAGGTACTGTCATCAACCTGGACGAGCCGACAGATGATCCGGATACGGACAGGAAAACAGAACTGATTTCGAAGATCAACGGACTGATCAGAGATCATATTGTGATTGTCATTACACAGGATCCGGCCTTGAACGGATTACGGAAAATGACTGTATTGTATCACTGGAAAAACGGTAAGTCTGAATTGAAAGAATGAATACAACTGTGTTTCAAGGATTTGTTTCGGATTTCAGAATGGAATTTCGTACAGAAATCCCTTACATTTCACATGCATTTTTTAAGAAGAAAAACTGTGATGAAAAATGTCATATTTCACGATATTTTACCTGTGAAAACTTTGTCATGAATTATGATGGGTGTTATAATTACGGTGGCTATATAAGGAGGCTAGGAAAATAATGTCTAAGATTACAGTTAAAGACCTGGACGTTAAGGGCAAGCACGTAATTGTGCGTGTGGACTTTAATGTTCCTCACAAGGGAAATGTCATCACAGATGACAACCGTGTCAGAGCGGCTCTGCCGACAATCAACTACCTGACAGAAAATGGCGCAAAGGTATTACTCCTTTCCCATCTCGGTAAGGTAAAGACAGAAGAAGACAAGGCAAAGAACGATATGTCCATCGTCGCTGAATGCCTTGCAAAGCTGCAGAACGCACCTGTCAAGTTTGTTAACGCTACAAGAGGTGCTGAACTGGAAGAAGCAGTTGCAGCACAGGAAGATGGTTCCATTGTCCTGATGCAGAACACACGTTATGAAAAGGGTGAATCCAAGAATGATCCTGAACTGGGTAAGTACTGGGCATCCCTGGGCGACCTGTTTGTTGAAGATGCATTCGGTTCTGTTCACAGAGCTCACGCTTCCACAGTAGGTATCCCAAGCAACCTTCCTGAAGGATGTGCAGCAGTTGGTTTCCTTGTCGAAAAGGAACTGAACGTTCTTGGCGGCGCTCTGAACGATCCTAAGAGACCATTCGTTGCAATTCTTGGTGGTGCAAAGGTATCCGACAAGATCGGTGTTATTGAAAACCTGCTCAAGATCGCTGATAAGGTTATCATCGGCGGCGGTATGTCCTATACATTCTCCGCAGCTGAAGGCGGCAAAATCGGTGACTCTCTGCTCGAAGCAGACAAGATCGACCTCGCTAAGGAATTCATGGCTAAGGGCGCAGGCAAGCTGTTCCTGCCTGTAGATACAGTTGAAGCAAATGCATTCGACAACGCTACAGAAATCAAGACTGTCAAGGCCGGTGAAGTTGATGAGGGCTTCCAGGGTCTGGATATCGGTCCTGAATCCGTTGAACTGTTCAAGAAGGAACTCGAAGGTGCTAAGACAGTATTCTGGAACGGTCCGATGGGCGTATTCGAAAAGCCTGAATATGCAAAGGGAACTGTTGCTGTATGTGAAGCAATCGCAAACCTCGAAGGTGCTACTACAATCATCGGTGGTGGTGACTCCGCATCTGCAGCTAAGAACCTCGGATTCGCTGACAAGTTCAGCCACATCTCTACAGGCGGCGGCGCATCTCTTGAATTCATGGAAGGAAAGGAATTACCGGGTGTAGCTATTATCCCGGAAAAATAAGAATCTTATGACAAGAAGACCAATTATTTTCGGTAACTGGAAAATGAACAAGACTCCGGCTGAAGCAAAGGAATTCTTTGACGGAATGGCTGGATACGTTACCGGCAGTGAAGCAGCTGAATACGGTGTCGGCGTGCCATTCGTTGACCTGGATGTTGCTGTTAAGAATGCCGGTGCACTGAGCGTCGGTGCAGAAAACTGCAACGAACTGGATTCCGGTGCTTACACAGGTGAAGTCTCCGTACCAATGTTAAAGGAAATTGGTATCACTTACTGCATCATCGGTCATTCCGAAAGAAGAACATACTATAATGAAACTTCCGCTCACTGCGCAGCCAAGGCTAAGAGACTGTTCGCTTCCGATATCACACCAATTCTGTGCATCGGTGAAACAGAAGCTGAATATGATGCAGGAAAGACAGAGGCAGTTGTCAGAACACAGCTGAAGGAATCCCTCGAAGGACTGACAGCTGAAGAAGTCGGCAAGATCGTTCTTGCATATGAACCGATCTGGGCAATCGGCACAGGTAAGTCCGCTGATGTCAACACAGCGGAATCCTGCTGCAAGCTCTGCAGAGACGTTGTACGTGAACTGTATGGCGACGAAGCTGCTGAATCCGTACGCGTACAGTACGGCGGATCCGTCAAGCCAACAAACATCAAGGAATACATGGCTTGTGAAGACATCGACGGTGCATTAATCGGCGGTGCATCCCTGAAGGTTGACTCCTTCAAGGAACTGGTAGACGCTACCAAGTAAGGTTTCAAAGAGACACTCTCTTGAAATATAGTAATAGGTTATCAATAGGAGGAAAATTTAAGATGCCTAATTTTGTAGATCCAATTGCTGAAGTTCATGCTCGTGAAGTAATTGATTCCCGCGGCAACCCTACAGTAGAATGCGAAGTTACAACTGAATCCGGTGCATGGGGACGTGCAATCGTTCCATCCGGTGCTTCCACTGGTGAAAGAGAAGCTCTCGAACTCAGAGACGGCGACAAGAACCGTTTCGATGGTAAGGGCACTCTGAAGGCTGTTGCAAACGTTAACGAAAAGATCGCTCCAAAGGTTCTTGGACTGAACGTATTTGATCAGGCTGAAATCGATAAGACAATGCTCGACCTGGATGGCACACCATTCAAGTCCAATCTCGGTGCTAACGCTACTCTGGCTGTTTCCCTGGCTGCTGCACGTGCTGCTGCAGATTCCTGCGGTCTGCCTCTGTACAAGTACATCGGTGGTACAAACGCAAAGGTTCTGCCTGTTCCTATGATGAACGTCCTCAACGGTGGTTCTCACGCAGACTCCACAGTTGACTGCCAGGAATACATGATCATGCCTGTCGGTGCTTCTTCCATTCACGAAGCAGTACGTATGGGTGCTCAGACATTCCACGCATTAAAGAAGGTTCTGAAGAAGTATGGTTACGACACAGGTGTCGGTGATGAAGGCGGATACGCTCCATCTTCTCTGGCTAATGGTTCCGGACCTCTGGAAGAACTCAAGAACGAAGGCCCTCTGGCTCTGATCGCTGAAGCTGTTGAAGCTGCAGGATTCGAACTGGGCAAGGACATCGCATTCGCTATGGACCTGGCTGCTTCTGAATTCTACAACCCTGAAACAGGTATGTATGAACTGTCCAAGTCCGGACAGGGCAACCTGACATCCGATCAGATGATCGACATGATCGAAGACTGGTCCAACAAGTACCCTCTGATCTCTGTAGAAGATGGTCTTGCTGAAAACGACTGGGATGGCTGGAAGAAGCTGACAGATCGTCTGGGCGACAAGATCCAGCTGGTTGGTGATGACCTGTTCGTTACTAACACAACTTATGTCAAGAAGGGTATCGAACTCGGTGTTGCTAACGCAGTTCTGATCAAGGTTAACCAGATCGGTACACTGACAGAAACACTCGATGCAATCGAAATGGCTAAGGAAGCTAAGTACACAGCAGTTGTTTCCCACCGTTCCGGTGAATCTGAAGACAGCACAATCGCTGACCTGGTAGTCGGTGTCAACGCTGGTCAGATCAAGACTGGTTCCATGAGCCGTACAGACCGTATTGCAAAGTACAACCAGTTAATGAGAATTGAAGAAGAACTCGGCGATGTCGCTGAATTCCGTGGAAGAAAGGGCTTCTACAACGTTAAGGCTCTTTCCGAAGGAAAGTAATTCTTACTCATTGCTTTGATGTGAAAAGGCAGAATATTT
>JBJEFE010000093.1:0-4205 GCA_051873755.1 Bulleidia sp.
TTTTAATTTGAAGGAAATATAGGTGTTTTAATATCATACAAAATGCTGAATAACACTCAAAAGAAACGGAAAGAGACCGGTGTGGGGAATGAAAAGGTACACAGTCTTGAACATGAACATTTGTTATCCGGTATCATTAAGTGTCCGGTTTGCAACAGTGGTATGTATGGTAATGTAAACCGAAAAAAGAGAAAAGACGGAACGTTCTATAAGGATTATTTTTATTATGCGTGTAAACACAGAACTTTTGTGGATGGACATCATTGCACCTATCGCAAGCAGTGGAACGAAGATAAGGTAAACGCTGCCGTTGAGGAGGTAATCTGCAAGCTTGTGAAAAATCCCAAATTTGAGGAACAGATTCGGAAGAAAATTGGAGTAAGCCTTGATATGCAGGAAATGGATAAAGAATATGAAAACATGAATGCACAGCGAAAACAGTTTATTGGAGCAAAGAACAAACTGGCACAGCAGATGGATCACCTGTCTATTTCAGATAAGCATTATGATAAAAAGTACCAGGATATGCAGGAGCGAATGGATGCACTATATGATGAGATTGATAAGATAGAAGAGTCGATGAACGAATTAGAACAGAGAATACTTAACATAAAACAACAGAAAGTTTCTGCGGATAATGTCTATCAATTCCTGTTATTTTTTGATAAACTATATACAAAGTTTACAGACATTGAGAAAAAGCAGTTTTTGAAGAGCTTTGTAAGCGAAGTGCACATATTCGAAAAAGAGCAGGAAGACGGAAGAGTTTTAAAGCGTATCAAGTTTCATTTTCCGGTATTTTTGGATGGACGGGATGGACGGGAAGTGCAGGAACTTGATTGGGACAATGAAAGTACCGTTGAGACTGTGTGCCTATTATCGCGGAAATAAGCGGTTTTTCAAGCGTTTCATGTGCGCGTTCAATCTATTTGCCACCGATTTGCCACCGACAAAAATAAAATGAACAGAAAATCAAGAGATGCGGTTGAACACTCTGAACAAATTTAGAGATTCAACCGCATTTTGTTTTATGCCTGTAATGATTTTTCAAATATGTCAACAGCGGTCTGCTGCATAACATCAGTGTTGAAAATGTATGTCTGTAAGGTTGTTTTGATGTCCTTGTGGCCAAGACGTTCCATGACTGTTTTCGGATTTACTCCATTCTCTGCCAGAATGGTACCGTGAGTATGACGCAAACAGTGTGAGTGGAAAAGCGTGTTTCCAAGCTCGTAATGAATGACCCTTGCACAATATTTGAATGAATCCGGAGTGACAAGTTCGCCTGTATCTTTCACACAAAGAGGCATGATTTCTTTGTATGGAACGTCCACATCAGATCTGATCTGGGTAATGGACTGATCAGGTAGCAGATATGTCTTCATGTAAAGCTGGCCATATTTTAAACGGTTAATTTTCTGTTGGCGAATGGTATACTTTAATGCCTGCTCCAGTGTATTTCCGATTTTAATGGTACGGTATGAATCGTATTTTGGAGGCTTAATATACCATGTTTTATTCATTTTTACCAACTGACCCTTTATGTGTATAATTCATAATAGTAGGACCAGGTATAGTCCAGAAGATTATTGCGGATAAGACAAGTGATAATGGCGCAGAGCGTACTTTCCGTTGCCAGTTTAATTTGAAATCGCCTTTGCGGTGGATGAGTTTGATTTCTTTAGTTAAGTACCGTAGGAGGATGGAAAGATGGAGCAATTTACAGAGGGTGAAAGCACCCGTGAAGAAATAAATGTAAAACTAATCCATCTTTTTTTGATCACGCGTCATTTATACTGTCGTTCCGGCTTTACTGGTGTCAGACTTCGGTTTATCAACTGTTCGATATTGTTGAACAAAGAATCTCTTAGATATCTTCTACAGCAATATATACAAAATCAGTTTCCCCAATATTTCCTGACAGATGTACTCTGGATTTTTACTATGAAGGTTTGACATACCTATCGTATATTTCAGTTTTCGGAAAGATGTTTCTATGCCTCCACCGCATTTTATATAGAGTTTTCAGTTTTTCAGCCGAAAATTCTTTGCGGTCCAGATTGGTAATCAGGCATTCATAGTTACCATTCGGCAAAAGAATCCTGGCAATACGGAAGGATAGTTCATAAAAAGGATGTTCTGAATCCCAAAAATCAAATTCCTTGTGTCCTTCGCCGATCCGGTAATAGGTGCCGTTATATTCCAGAATGTTCCCGGTAAAGATCGGTTCCGTTTCATAGGCAGTGATGCCGGTAGGTATGACCGTGTTGGCAGTTCCCTGGCAGTTCGTACTTGCGTGGTACTGATCTGCTGTGGGATAAGCATACAAAAGATGGAGGGATAAGGCATTGAGCGGAAATTGAGTATGAATTGAGAAAAATGTTTTAAAAAATAGGAATACAAGAAGAATAAGATGTTTCAATAATGACGGAGATCATTATATTGGGATTCTTCAGTTTTATATTTGCATTTTACATGAATAAAGAGTATTCTTGTTTGTTAAGAAATGTGATGAAAGGAGTATGAGTGATCCTATGGTGAATATACATTTCCTTACGATCTTACGGGAAGATGAATTTCGTGAGTTGAAGAAAGATTTTCCGCATGATAACGAATTATTACACAGTATCAGATCAATCCGATACTGTAAAGCAGAAGTGTTTCGGGATTGTATTCTGGGAACCTTGCGAGTACCGGAAAAAAATGAAATACGTACACCGCAGGTTGTATGTGGATTTTACATGACAGATAAAGAACTTTTTTTAATTGAGGACAGTGGGGAGCTGAAACACTGGATAGAGAAAAAGGAAGAACAGTTTCAGGAGCTGAAATCGCCGGATCAGTTTCTTCTTAAGATGATGGAATTGATGATTGAAAATGATCTTCTATATTTGTTACATTTGGAAAAAGAAATTGAAAAGATGGAAGATCAGCTCATAAAAGGTGTTCCGGACAATTTCTTTACGGTTCTTACAAAGTATCGACAGAAACTATCTGAGCTGGATGCATATTATGAACAGCTGGCTATGATTGGTGATTTATTACAGTCTCAAGATGGACTGCCTATTATCCGTAATACAGAATCGTGGAATCGTTATGCACTCAGGACAGAACGATTGCATAACCATGTGCATTTGCTTAGAGAAAATATACTGCAGTTACGTGAACTGTATCAATCTCAGCAGGATGCACAACAGAATAAAATTATGTGTATATTGACAGTTGTGACAACCTTATTCCTGCCGCTTACACTTTTGACTGGCTGGTATGGGATGAATTTTGTAAATATGCCTGAGTTGCAGTGGAAATACGGGTATATTGCAGTGATTGTAATTGCAGTAATAACAATTATTCTGGAACTCATTTATTTTAAAAAGAAAAAATTGTTGTAGGATAAGATTATCCGTAGGGAGTAAAAGAATTTTTTCAGAATTAGGTATTCATTAAAAAGGCTGCACACAATTTTGTATGCAGCCGAATCTATATGAAGAGGTGCCTTTTTTCCTCCTTGGCAATGTTAGTTTTTGTTATATTTTTACAACCAGAAACGGTTGGAAAAGCATCCACGCATAACGGATACAATACCCTGAAGGATCAGGAAAAATCCGATTACCCAGGCCATAGCTGCAATACTTTCAAATGGATGTGTGAATGACAGAAAACCAATCACAGTCAGAAGGACTCCAAATAATGTAAACCAGCCCCAGCCCTTTACTCCCAGCTTTTGAAGGTCAAAGGAATTAACCAGCCAGATCCTGCCATATAATCATGACCGGCTGCAAATATCACAATATCTATAATGCCGGAAAACATCATGGCAACTCCCAAGATAATGGGAAGACCATAAAGAATTTCTCCGGGATTCCTCAAACATCCGATCCCGGTTATAATCAGAAAGATTCCGGCTAAAATCCATAATACTCTTGATGTCGTTTTACTCATATCAAAAACCTCTTTCCCGCTTGTATTTGGCTAATAAAACAGGCAGGGGTTTTATTCCCTGCCCGTTTGAGATTAACCTTCGATGGCAATATAATGTGAGTTGTTTTCTACTGCCTTCTGCTCTTTTGGAACAGTAAAGGAAAGAATACCATTTTCAAATTTCGGATGGATGTCTTCTCTCTGAACATTATTTCCTACATAAAAGCTTCTGCTTACATTTCCGGCATAACGCTCGCGGCGGATATATTTTCCTTCCTTATCTT
>JBJEFE010000094.1:0-20930 GCA_051873755.1 Bulleidia sp.
TTCTCAATCCTGGAACGGACAGATTCATTACTCGAACAGGTAAGGGCTACAGGTCTTTCAGAAGGTACAGCAGTTATCAGGGCAACAGATGTTTCCAATCCTGAAGTATACTGTGAAATTAAAGTAACCGTGAAAAATGAAATTCCTGATATCACAGATATCAGATATATGACGATTGCTCCAATAAATGGTGCAAGTGCAGATGGAACGCTCCCTTCAGCAACAACATATGATCCTGAAAAAGGAAAAGAATTTCGTTTATCCTTTGGCTATATTAATAAACCAGCTGATATCTCGAAACTTTCTGAAGAGGATTTGCCATTTCCTGTCATTGATGGAATGATGGGGTATGATACTTTTGATAATGATTGTGTGATTGATAAAACCGGAACAATCAAATATTCATATGCTGGTCAGGAATATACTTTCAACTTAATTGACCGTGAAGAAGATAATCCAGCCACACCGGCTAACCCTGACACCGGTGATCATACAGATATGATGCTGTATGGTGGAATCGGAATCATTGCACTAGTTGGTGTATTTACGGTCATTCTGTTCAGAAGAAAACACGCCTGATGAAAGGAATCATGAATTGACAGACAGGATCAGTCCAGATGGATTGGTACTTTTTTATGTATGCTGATCAGATTGTAAATTCGTATCATCGGGCAGGGAAGATTATAACTATGTGCGTATTATGGCATTTTGAAGCATTTATATACATGCGCATTATAGTACTTCAGCACTGTTTCAATATTACGTGTTATTGTTTTGAGATCTATAATGAGCGTATATCATATATGAACTGAATGCGTTATATGATTTGAGGAGGTGAATCATATGATTTTCAGAAGAAAAATATACGATGCTTTACTGGAGTGGAAAAAACTGTCATGGAAATAAAGCAATACTGATTGAAGGAGCCCGTCGTATAGGGAAAAGTACAATAGCGGAAGAATTTGCGAGAAGTGAATACGCTTCATATCTGATCATTGATTTTGCATTACATGATAAAGATGTCGAAGAGTACTTTGAAAAATACATGAGTGATCCGGATACGTTGTTTATGATGCTCCAGGGACACTATGGTGTGAATCTGAAACATCGTGACTCACTGATTATTTTTGATGAAGTGCAGATGTTTCCAAGAGCACGTGCTGCGATCAAATATCTGGTTGCGGATGGAAGATATGATTATCTTGAAACAGGATCACTTATTTCCATACATGAAAATGTGAAGGATATTGTGATTCCTTCAGAAGAACGGCATATCGCAATGTATCCAATGGATTTTGAAGAATTCTGCTTGGCATTGGGGCAAGAGGCACTGATCGAATATATCAGGAAATGCTTTACGGAAAGAGTTCCGCTGGAAAAAGGTCTTCATGATAAGGCGATACTTGTGTTCAAACAGTATATTCTTGTCGGCGGGATGCCGAAGGCTGTTTCAGCCTTTATTGAAAATCAGAAAAGCTTTGCGGCGGCAGATATTGAAAAAAGAGATATTCTTGCATTGTATCGCGCAGATATTATGAAAATCAATGCACGGTACAGAAGTAAAGTACTGGCTGTTTTTGATCAGATTCCCGGACTGTTGTCGAAACACGAAAAACGGGTGGCATTCAATAAGATTCAGGCAGACTCCACTGCAGATCAATATGAGGAAACATTTTTCTGGTTGTCTGATTCCATGATATCCAACGAGTGTTTCCGCTGTGCGAATCCGGATGCAGGACTGTCATTAAACGAAGAGCGGAGTTATATAAAATGTTACCTTGGAGATACCGGACTTCTGGTAAGTTATGCATTTGATGAAAATGCATTGCTTGAAGAGGAGGTTTACAAAAAGATTCTGACCGGAAAGCTTTCCATGAATCAGGGAATGCTGTATGAAAATGCCATCGCACAGATGTTGACGGCAAGTGGACATAAACTGTATTTCTATTCCCATTATTCTGAATCACAACATAGAAACGATATTGAAATCGATTTTCTGATCTCCAATAACAGTAAACTGAAATATAAGATCTACCCGATTGAAGTTAAATCAGCAAAACAGTATAAAACAGTTTCATTGAACAGATTTAAAGAAAAATTCAGAAACAGAATCGGGGAATGCTATATCATTCATCCCAAGAATCTGAGTATCAGGGATGATGTACTGTGCCTGCCTCCATATATGGCATGGCTGTTGTGATTCTGATGATGTTGAAAGGATCATTCCGATGTGAAAAGGCTGATCCTTTTTCATTGAGAATGCGCACATTCTGAACAATGATAATGTGCTATAATATGCAGGTTACGCGAGGTACCTATGGCAAAGGAAAAAACACTTTCACCGATGATGCAGCATTACGTTTCCATCAAGGAAAAATATCCGGATACTCTTGTTTTTTACCGTGTCGGAGACTTCTATGAAATGTTCATGGATGATGCGGTTACCGCCTCAAAAGAACTTGATCTTGTACTGACGGGAAAGAATGCCGGACTGGAGGAAAAGGTTCCGATGTGCGGTGTACCTCATCATGCGGTAAGAAGCTATCTGACACGCCTTGCCGCAAGAGGGTTCAAGGTTGCGATTGTTGAACAGGTGCAGGATCCAAAGGAAGCCACAGGACTTGTGGAACGTGATGTCATCCGTGTCATTACACCGGGCACGGTCATGGATGAGATTACGGATGAGAAACAGTCGGTATACCTTGCGGCTGTGGAAGACTATAAATACGGATATGCGGTTGCTTTCTGTGAAGTCAGCACAGGTGAGAACTTTGTGGAAAACTGTGATCACAAGGATACTTCACTGCTGCAGCTGATATTGAAAAATAATGCCAGGGAAACGGTTGTCCGAAAGGGATTCAATGAGAGAATTCTCAAGCGTCTGCGGGAAATGCAGGTGGTGATTTCGTATTGTGATACGGATGTGATCGCTTCTGAATATGAACCACTGTGCGATATGCTTGAAAAAGAGTATGACCGCAGTGTATACGGACTCATGCTCAACTATATTGAAGCCACGCAGAAGCATGCACTGTCACACCTTCAGACATGCCGGATCCAGGAGGAAAACGAGATTCTGTATATGGATTACTCCACCCAGACAAACCTGGAACTGACGGTGCCGCTTCATGACACAGGCAAACAGATCACACTGTGGTCTTTTCTGGACTGCTGTAAGAGTGCGATGGGGTCCAGACTGTTGAGAAAGTGGATTGAAAGACCGCTGATTTCACAGAAAAAGATTGAAACGAGACTGGATCGTGTTGCCTGGCTGATGAAAAACTTCATGGTCAGGAATACGGTGCGGGATGCACTTGGTCAGGTATATGACCTGCAGAGACTGATAGCACGGTGTGCACTGAATACAGCCAATGCGGTGGATTGTCAGAGACTGTCAAAGACACTGGAACAGGTGCCTGTCATCATATCAAAGCTGGATCCGGAACTGTTTGGTGAGATTGTGAATATTGATCCTCTGACTGAACTGTACAATATGCTGAAGGATGCGTTTGTGGATACCCCTTCTTCCGTAACCGGAGAAGGCGGAATGTTCCGGGATGGATATGATGCGGAACTGGATGAAGTGCGTGAGATACAGAAAAACGGCCGGGAGTTCATTGCGTCCCTTGAGGCAAAGGAACGGGAGAGAACCGGGATCCGTACTCTGAAGATCGGATATAACAGAGTGTTTGGATATTACATTGAGATGTCCAAGGCACAGGCAAAGGAAGTGAAGGAGGAGTGGGGTTATGTTCGAAAACAGACCCTGACAAACAATGAACGGTTTGTTTCTCCGGAGCTGAAAGAAAAGGAAGACATGATCCTGCATGCCTCCGAACGTGCGGCGGAAAGGGAAAAGGAACTGTTTGCGGAACTGATGAACCGGATTCATGAATCTCTTCCGAAACTGCAGAAAATCGCAACGGCACTGGCAAATGCGGATGTGTACTGCGCACTTGCGGAAGACAGTGCAAAGTACGGTTATGTCAGACCTGTATTTACAGATGGAAATGTGGATATCAGAAACGGAAGACATCCGATTCTTGATGAAATCATGAAGGACCCGAAATATGTGTCCAATAACCTGACACTGGATGACAGGGAGAGCATACTTCTGATTACCGGACCGAATATGGGCGGTAAATCCACATACATGCGTCAGACTGCCCTGATTGTGATCATGGCGCAGCTTGGATGTTATGTGCCGGCATCCTCCTGTCAGATTCCGGTATTTGACCGTATCTTTACAAGAATCGGAGCCAGTGATGATATTCTATCCGGCCAGTCCACATTCATGGTGGAAATGAATGAGGCAAACCGTGCCCTGCAGGAGGCAACGGAACATTCACTGATTCTGTTTGATGAGATCGGACGCGGTACAAGCACATACGACGGCATGTCTCTGGCACAGGCAATGATTGAATACATTGCCTCTGTGATTCATGCCAAAACACTGTTCAGCACACACTACCATGAACTGACCGCCTTAACGGATTCAGTGGGCTGTGTGCGGAATGTACATGCGGCAGTGAAGGAGGAGGACAATCAGGTTACCTTCCTGTATAAGATCAAAAAAGGACCTGCGGGGCAGTCCTATGGTATCAACGTTGCCCGTCTTGCCGGTCTGCCTTCCTCGGTACTGGAAAGAGCGGCGGATATCCAGAAGGAACTGGAATCCAAAAAACGTGTTGTTCAGCAGTCATTCCAGATTGTGGAGATGAAGAAAGAGGATCCGTTCAG
This sequence comes from Bulleidia sp., assembly GCA_051873755.1. Taxonomy (GTDB): domain Bacteria; phylum Bacillota_I; class Bacilli_A; order Erysipelotrichales; family Erysipelotrichaceae; genus Bulleidia. The sequence continues at coordinate 4,741 of JBJEFE010000094.1, forward strand.
GGATTCGCTTGTGGAAAAGATCAGAGCAGTCAATCCGGATGATCTGTCCCCAAGAGAGGCCTGGAATATGCTGAATGACCTGTATGAAGAGGTGAAGAAACATGGCTGAACATGATAAGATCATCATCCGTGGAGCCAAAGAGAACAATCTGAAAAATGTCTCTCTGGAAATCCCGAGAAACAAACTGGTTGTCATGACAGGACTTTCCGGAAGCGGAAAGACGTCACTGGCATTTGATACGATTTATGCGGAGGGACAGAGAAGGTATGTGGAATCTCTGTCTGCCTATGCAAGACAGTTTCTGGGCGGTGTGGAAAAACCGAACGTGGAATCCATTGAAGGACTTTCACCTGCCATTTCCATTGACCAGAAAACGACATCCAACAATCCAAGATCGACAGTCGGTACGGTAACGGAAATCTATGACTATCTGCGTCTTCTGTACGCAAGAGTCGGTGTTCCATACTGTCCGAAGCACAATGTGCCGATTACAGGTCAGACCATACAGGAAATGACGGATGCGGTCATGGCCATGCCGGATCGTTCCCGTCTGACCATTCTTGCCCCGATTGTCAAAAACAGAAAGGGCACATTCAAGGATACGTTTGCGAAACTTCTGAAGGAAGGTTATATCCGTGTCAGATGCGATGGTGAGATGCGCATGCTGGAAGAGGATATCGTGCTGGAAAAAAACATCCGTCATGATATCGAGGTTGTGGTGGACCGTATCATCAAAACAGAGGATTCCCGCAGCCGTGTCCATGATTCCCTGGAAACCGCATTGAAGCTTGGAGAAGACAAAGTCATTGTATATGACGGTGAAAATGAAACACTTTTCTCTGCTTCCTATGCATGTCCGGAGTGTGGATTTTCCGTGCCGAACCTGGAACCAAGACTGTTTTCCTTCAATGCCCCGCTTGGCGCATGTGAAAACTGCAAGGGCCTTGGTTTTACGGAGGAAGTCGATCTGAATGAACTGATCAGCGATCCGGATAAGTCCATCCGTCAGGGTGCGATCCGTTACTATAAGAATATCGTTGATTCAGAGAATATTGAATGGCAGACTTTTGAGATTCTGTGCCGTACATACAATATCTCTCTGGATGCACCGATCTCATCGCTGAGTGAGGAACAGATGGAACGTCTGTTACACGGATCGGACCGTCCGATCAGCTATCGACTGACCACATCCTCAGGCAATGAATACAAACGGAATGATTATATTGAAGGCGTCAAGGATCTGATTGAACGCAGATACCGTGATACGACCTCAACCATGGTCAAGGACTGGCTTCATTCCTTTATGAAGGAATCACCGTGTCCTGTATGTAAGGGAAAGCGTCTGAATCCGCAGGCATTGAGTGTGCGGGTAGGCGGGAAAAACATTGCGGGCTTTACGGCATTGTCCGTCATCGGTGCAAAGGAATATCTGGAACATCTGAAACTGGATGAACAGAAGGCAAAGATCGCAGACCTTGTTGTAAAGGAAATTGACAACCGTCTTTCATTCCTGCATAACGTGGGATTGGATTATCTGACACTGGATCGACTGGCAGGAACACTGTCCGGCGGTGAGGCACAGCGAATCCGTCTGGCAACCCAGATCGGTTCCAGGCTTTCCGGGGTGCTGTATGTCATGGATGAACCTTCCATCGGTTTACATCAGAGAGATAATTCCAAACTGATTGCAACAATGAAGGATATGCGGGATCTTGGCAATTCCCTGATTGTTGTGGAACATGACGAGGAAACCATGATGGAAAGTGACTGGATCGTGGATGTGGGACCGGGTGCCGGTATCCATGGCGGATCAATCATGGCACAGGGTACACCACAGGATATCATGAAGTCTGAAAGCTCCATTACCGGTCAGTATCTTTCCGGAAGAAAGATCATTCCACTGCCAAAGGAAAGAAGAAAAGGCAGCGGAGCAAACATTGAAATCAAAGGTGCGGCAGAACATAACCTGAAGAATATCAATGTGAAGATTCCGCTTGGAAAACTGGTTGTCGTAACAGGGGTGTCAGGCAGCGGAAAATCCACCCTTGTCAATGATGTGTTCATGAAGGCGGTTCAGCAGAAGCTGGGCAGAGTCAGAGTCTATCCCGGTAAGTTCAGATCCATCAACGGTCTGGAAAATGTGGATAAACTCGTACAGATTGACCAGCAGCCGATTGGACGGACACCACGTTCCAACCCGGCAACGTATACCGGTGTGTTTGATGATATCAGAGATGTGTTTGCCAATACGCCGGAAGCACGTATGAGAGGATATGACAAAGGCAGGTTCTCATTCAACACAAAGGGCGGACGGTGTGAAGCATGTCAGGGAGACGGTGTGCGTGTCATCCGCATGAACTTCCTGCCGGATGTGTATGTGGCCTGTGAGGTGTGCCATGGCAGACGTTACAATGAGGAAACCCTTGCATGTACATACAAAGGCAAAAACATCTATGATGTGCTGGAAATGTCTGTTGAGGAAGCACTTCAGTTTTTCTCCGCACATCAGAAAATACGCAATAAACTGCAGACACTGTATGATGTCGGACTGGGGTATATGAAACTCGGTCAGTCCTCCACAACTCTGTCAGGTGGTGAGGCACAACGTGTCAAGCTGGCAAGTGAACTGCAGAAGAGGGCAACCGGTAAAACCGTGTATATTCTGGATGAACCGACGACCGGATTACATACGGATGATGTGCGCAGACTGATTGAAGTCCTGCAGAGAATTGTGGACAACGGAGATACCGTTGTGGTAATTGAACACAATCTGGATGTCATCAAATGTGCGGACTGGATCATTGACCTTGGTCCTGAGGGCGGTGATGAAGGCGGTCAGATTGTGGCTGTCGGTACACCGGAACGGATTGCGGAAGTAAAGGAATCCTGGACCGGACAGTATCTTGTCAAAGCACTGTCGTGGACAAGAGAAAAAATGAAAGAAGAATAACGGATATGGGGATGTGCGTCAGCAGCGTACATCCTTTTTCTGATACCTGAATCATATGCAGATGGCTGTAAAAACCATCTGTGTAACGGAATCCCTTTCAGGCAGAAATTCAAATTTGTGATGTTTTGGGATTTGCGGAATCTCTTTCCTCAGTTTAACGTGAGCGTGTTATAATTGTCACACTATGGAAGATAAACACTACAACAAGAAAGCAACGATCCGTGAGATTGTCAACTTCTTCAAATTTGAACAGGTGACGGGAGATGACCGGGCACTTGACAGATGGACCGTCGTATCCGATGTCAACAGACCGGGATTTGAACTGTGCGGATTTAACAAGATAACAGAACCGAGACGTATTGTCATTATCGGAAACAAGGAACATGACTTCATCACCAACAACATGACAGAAGAACAGCAGAGGGAGCGTTTTCCGATGATCACAGACGGCCTGACACCGTGTGCCATTGTCACAAAGGGAAACGAAGTGCCTCCGATTCTGAAAGAGGTGGCACAGAAGTCCAACTTCCCGATTCTTCGTACCGAACTGGAAACCTATCGGTGCATGACAGATCTGATTACCTTCCTGGATGAAAAACTGGCTCCGGAAGATACGATGAGCGGCGTACTGATGTCGATTCACGGTGTCGGTGTGATGTTGACGGGGGAAAGCGGCATGGGTAAGTCCGAAGCCGCAATGGAACTGATCCGTTCCGGCAATGTCATCATTTCCGATGACAGAGTCGATGTCATGCGTGTCCACAACAGCATTATCGGAAAGGCACCGGAAATTCTGTACGGATTACTGGAGATCCGCGGTATCGGTATTATCGATGTCGAAAAGATGTTCGGAGCCATGGCAAGTGCCAAGTCCGAGGAACTGAAGCTTGTCATCCGTCTTGTGCCGTTTGAACCGGATGCGGAATACAACCGGATCGGTGATGAGACACAGCGTTTCACAAGAATACTGGACGTACTGATTCCAACACTGGTACTGCCTGTATCGGCAGGAAGAAATACAGCTGCACTGATTGAAAGTGCGGTATCTGAATTCAAGCTCAAACAGGCCGGATTCAACAGTGCCGAGGAAATCAGAAGACGTTTCTACGAATATACGAAAAAACAGAGCGAAGCAGAAAAAGGAGATAACAAATGAGTTTTTTTCCGGATCCTTCAACCATTGTCAGTATCGGCGGGGTTTCTCTGAAATGGTCGCTGGTCACAACCGTGCTTGGATGTATTCTCGGATTTCTGATGGTTTCCAGAAACCTGCGTAAAAACGGATATAAACAGAGTACAGCGGATGATCTTTTCATACTTGCAATGGCCGGTGTCATCATCGGAGGCCGTGCCGTATGGGTCATTGAAAACTGGCATTCCTATTCCCTGTATGCATGGGGTATTCTGGAATTCAGTGACGGCGGTTTTGATTATGCCGGCATCCTGCTGGGTGTGATTGTCGCAATCGGGTTCTATTCAGTCCCGCATCACATGTCATACCGGCGCACAAGCGATGCGATCATGCCGGCGGTACTTGTTGCGGTTGCCTTTGCGCGTATCGGTAAAATACCGGAAATCGAAAACATGTGGAAGATCGTTGGCATGGATGCGATCGGGCTGGCCGTTCTGATGCTTGGCGTAAGGCCGTACAGGGAAGGCAGACGCAGAGGTGATATGACAGCGGTATCCCTGATGATTGCCGGTATCGTACAGCTTCTCAACTGTACATTCCACCTTGATCCGACCACCAATTCCAGCGTCATCGCACCTGCGTTGGCCATGGTATGCGGACTGAGCATCTATCTTTGCACAAGGGCATTGCCGATTGTCAAACCGGTTGTGCTGTTTGATTTTGACGGAACCCTGATGGACAGTGAATACCTTGTCATCAACGGGTTTGCCTATTTATACAAAAAACACAGAACACTTGAGGAATTCACCCATGAAATCCAAAGAGAGGTATTCCTGCATCCTCTGAAAGAGGAAATCGGACGTCTGTTTCCGGAGGAAAATGCGGAAGCACTGGCGAGAGAATACCGTGGTTATATGAGAGACATCCAGGGCAGACATCTGGTTGAAACACTGCCACATGTCCGTGAAACCCTGAAACAGCTCAAGGATTCCGGCTATGTGCTGGGTGTCGTGACAGGAAGATATACGGATTCCTGCAATATGTGGCTGGAGGATCTTCAGATCGACCAGTACTTTGATATCGTATCCGGTACGGAAATGTACCGTCATACAAAACCGTCACCTGACGGTATCCTGCATACATGTGAGATGCTGAAGGTGGGGCATGACTCCTGCGTCTATGTCGGTGACGGTGTGAAGGATGTGCAGGCAGGAAAGAACGCCGGCGTATACACGGTTGCGTTTGTGACCAATGAGGAAAAACGTGCTGCACTGGAAAAGGCGGGGCCGAATGTTATGATGGATTCCTTTGATCAGCTTCCGGAAATTCTCTCCCGCCAGCATGCCTGGAGCAGTGATCTGTATTGAGAAACAGGAATCCCCTGTTTCTTTTCATTGCTTTGACATGTAAAATAAGGGCGGAGGGTATTGATATATGGAAACAGTCAAACGTGTGATACTTGTTACGGGAATGAGCGGCGCCGGAAAGAGTACGGCAACAAGAATTCTGGAGGACATGGGATACCATGTCATTGACAACTATCCCGTACAGCTTGTCAGTCTGCTTGTGGATATGATTGAAACAAGCTCTGATCCACGTTATTCATGGATTGCACTGTCCACATCCGCACAGGATTTCCCGGAATTTCTGCGTGGCCTGAAAGGGCAGAACATCTCTGTTTCCGTCATGTTTCTGGATGCGGCGGATTCCGTCCTTCTGCATCGATACAAGAGCACAAGAAGAACACATCCGTTACTGTTGAGCAATACATGTAATACCCTTGATGAGGCGATTGCGGTGGAACGCCATATGTTTACCCGCCACATCAACAGTTCCTTCATTACCATTGACACCTCTTTTCTGAGTGAGAAGGAATTCAAGAAAAAAATTGAAACGATGTTCTCCAAGAACTCTGTTCCGACCTTTTCCATTTCCTTTGAATCCTTTGGATACAAGTATGGTGTACCGATGGATGCGGATCTGATGATCGATGTCAGATTCCTGCCGAATCCGTTCTGGGATCTGGCACTGCGTCCATATAACGGCAATGATGAGAATGTCTATCACTATGTCATGGATAAACCTGAAACACAGGAGTTCCTGACGCGTTTGTCTTCTTTTCTGGATTATGCATTTGAGCAGTACACAAATGAAGGCAAGAATCACTTTACCGTAGCGATCGGATGTACCGGCGGTCAGCATCGTTCCGTTGCCATCACCAACTGGCTCTATGATCACTACAGTACAAAATACAACTGCTATAAGCAGCACAGAGAAGAAAAGACGTGGATTCGCGATGAAGAATAAGAATGTCGTTGTCATCGGCGGCGGACATGGGCAGTCAGCCATCTGCAGGGGAATCAAGAATATTCCGGATCTGAATATCTCCGCAATCGTAACGGTTGCGGATGACGGAGGCTCCACCGGCAGACTGCGCAGAAAGTTCCATATCCCTGCCATGGGAGATATCCGGAATGTCATGATTTCACTTGCGGAAAGTGAATCTATGATGACGGATATCATGAATTACCGGTTTGATGATCCGGACGGTACTGAAGATGATATCTCCGGACATAATCTGGGAAATCTGATTCTGACGGCTCTGACACAGAAAACAGGTTCCTTTATGGAAGCTGTATCCGAGATTCAGAAGGTACTGAATGTCAGAGGTACCATTATTCCTGCCACAACCCAGGTAATCACACTTGTGGCGGAGATGGAAGACGGTGTCGTGGTCAAGGGTGAAGCCAATATTCCGACCAGGGCAAACCGGATCAGAAGAGTGTTTTATGATACGCCTGTACAGGCGGAACCGGATGCACTGGAGGCAATCCGAAATGCAGATCTGATCATCTACGGTATCGGGTCTGTCTACACAAGTATTCTGCCGAATGTAATCATTCCGCAGATGCAGCAGGAACTGAAGAAATCAAAAGCACGCAAGGTGTATTTCTGCAATGCCATGACCCAGCCGGGGGAAACCGACGGGTATTGTCTGGAGGACCATGTGCAGGCACTGATATCACACGGGGTACCGGTGGATGCGGTCATCACATCCACGGAGTTCATTCCGAATGAAATACTACTGAACTATTACCGTGAAGGCAGCACACCGGTATATATCCGGGATGTTGCGCACGGTTATCAAATCATCCGCCGGCCGCTTCTGGTGTTCAATGACGGTCTGATCCGTCATGATCCGCAGAAGATCGGGGAAGCGGTGGAAGCACTTGTAAAGGAGATCTGAACTTGTCATTTTCCGCAGAAGTAAAACAGGAAGTCGCAAACAAAATCATGGAAGGCAATGATGCCAGAGCGGAACTGTCTGCTCTGATTCAGATGACTTCCTCTCTTTCCTTTTCCAGTCAGGGCATGACCATTCTTGTGACGATTGAAAACGCAGCCGTTGCCAGAACGATCTACCGCCTTGTCAAGGAAAGGTTCGGAGGCGAAATTACTCTGTTTGTCAAACGAAAGATGAATCTGAAGAAAAACCGCGTTTACGGACTGCGGATTCTTTCAGGTGCACCGATCATTCTGACGGATCTTGGCCTGTATACATCCAGAGGACTTCTGGAAAAGCCTTTACGGAAGATCGTGGAAACGGATTCCAATGCCAGGGCATATCTGGCGGGGGCATTCCTTGCGGGTGGATCCATCAATCCACCGGAAAAGACAAACTACCATCTGGAGATTACCGCCGCCTGTGTGGAACAGGCAGAATTCATGATTGAACTGATGGAGCGCTTTGATATTCATGCAAGGATGATTGAACGACGTGGAAAGAATGTCGTCTATGTCAAATCAGCGGAAAAGATTGCGGATTTCCTGCGGATCATCGAAGCTGATCAGGCGGTTCTTGACTTTGAAAACATCCGGATTTCAAGGGACTTCACAAACAATATCACACGTCTGAACAACATTGATATTGCCAATGAGATGAAGGCACAGACGGCCGCGGCAGGACAGCTTGAGGATATACATATCATCGAAAATTCAGCGATGTATGAAACAATCAATGATAAACTGAAGGATGTGATGGAACTGCGGAAGGAATATCCGGACAGTTCTCTGAACGAACTGGCAGCCATCTATGAACAGAAGACAGGCAATGCCGTATCCAAATCGGGTATGAAACACCGCTTTGTCAAAATACATGAACTGGCAAAACAGATTGCCGGAGGAAAGGGGGTTCAGGAAAAATGATATGCAAGGCAGACAGCACACAGATCAGTGAGATCAGACAGGTATGGAGAGTCTGTTTCCCGCATGATGATCAGAAATACATGGACGATTACTTCCGGAATCACTTCGTACCGGAAAACTGTTTTGTGATGGTTCGGGAGGGAAAGATCGTATCCATGGCAATCCGTGCACCGCATGCCCTGATGTTCAACGGCAGGGTATTGCGCACAAGCATGATTCTCGGTGTGGCAACCCTTCCTGAATACCGCCATCACGGCTATATGCATGACATCCTGAATATCATCATGGATGCCTGTGAACATACCGAACTTGTAACGCTGATCAAAACAGATCAGCCGGAATTATATGAACCGTACGGATTCCGTTATGTGTACTACCGCAGTCAGTACAGACTTGTACGGAGTGACGTCAAACGCATTACCAACTTCGGCTGTGCCTATGAACCGAGTTCTCTGGATCTGATGAAGGTGTACAGTGCGTTCATCCGCAGATTCAACGGATTCTATGCCAGAGATCTGGATTATTTCATCCGTCTGAAGAAAGAGATCCGGGCAAGAGAAGGCAAGATCGTTGCCTACTATAACGGCAAGGATCAGATTCAGGGATACATTGTCATGGTTCCGGACGGGGATGTGATCAATGCTGAGGAGGTTGTGTATCTTGACTCCATGGCGTTAATCAAACTGTGCAATGCGGCACTGCAGGAAAAGAAGACTGTGAACCTGTTTGTCTCGGATGCGGAGGATCTTTCAAAGGTATTCCCAAGGGCAAAATGCAGGACATTTCCATCCACTATGGTGCGCCTGAATGACGCCTCACTGTTTTCAAAGGTATTCCATCAGGAAGTCAGTGATGTGGAGTCTGCATTTGCGATCAGTAAAAGACCACTGAATCTCAATGAGTGGGAGTAGGCACCTGAAGTGCCTTTTTTGTTTGTGAAATACAGTCTATTTTCAATGAAAAAGATTTGTGAAAACTTGCATAATTGACGGATTGTGAATTGACGATTATGCTTTGAAATTCTATAATTTACATGCAACATAAGGAGGTCTATAAAAAGACAATATGACAGATGTAAGAGTTGCTATTAATGGTTTTGGCCGTATCGGCCGTCTTGCGTTCAGACAGATGTTTGATGCTGAGGGTTATGAAGTTGTTGCTATCAACGACCTGACAACACCTCATATGCTTGCTCACCTGCTGAAGTACGACTCCTCTCAGGGCCGTTATGTAGGTATCGGACATGAAAGCGATGTTACTGCAGACGATGAAGCAGGAACAATCACAGTTAAGGGCAAGACAATCAAGATCTACAAGGAACCAGATGCAAACAACTGCCCATGGGGTGAACTGGATGTAGACGTAGTTCTGGAATGCTCCGGTTTCTACACATCCAAGGCAAAGGCACAGGCTCACATCAACGCTGGTGCTAAGAAGGTTGTTATCTCTGCTCCTGCAGGAAATGACCTGCCTACAATCGTTTACAATGTAAACCATGAAACATTAACTGCTGATGACAAGATCATCTCCGCAGCATCCTGCACAACAAACTGCTTAGCTCCTATGGCTAAGGCTCTGAATGATCTGGCTCCAATCGAATCCGGTATCATGTGCACAATCCACGCTTACACAGGCGACCAGATGATCCTCGACGGACCACAGAGAAAGGGCGACCTGAGAAGATCCAGAGCTGGTGCAGTTAACATCGTACCTAACTCCACAGGTGCAGCTAAGGCTATCGGTCTGGTTATTCCTGAACTGAACGGCAAGCTCATCGGTGCTGCTCAGCGTGTTCCAACTCCTACAGGATCCACAACACTGCTGTTCGCTGTCGTTGACAAGGCTGTTACAAAGGATGAAATCAACGCTGCTATGAAGGCTGCTGCTACAGAATCCTTCGGATACAACGAAGAAGAAATCGTATCCTCCGACATCGTTGGTATGACATACGGTTCCCTGTTCGATGCTACACAGACAATGGTTTCCCCATTAGCTGATGGCAAGACACAGGTTGAAGTTGTTTCCTGGTACGACAACGAAAACTCCTACACATCTCAGATGGTTCGTACAATCAAGTACTTCGCAAACGTTAAGTAATTGATCTGAACAGGCAGAAAGGGCAGATAGTTATGCTATCTGTCTTTTTTCGTTTGAAAAAGGCAGTGTTTAACAATAAAATATAGTTTGAGGAGGTTTGCCATGAATAAGCTGCCTGAAAAATTAACTTTATTAAGAAAGTACAATCAGTTTTCGCAGACGGATGTCGCTGAAAAGCTGAATGTGCCTGTAACGGAATACATGAACTGGGAAAACGGAAACAGTATCTGCCGGATTGATCAGCTGAAAATTCTGTCTGAACTGTTCGGGGTATCAGTGGATGCACTGCTTGATAATACAAAGACCATTGTCATTCCGGAGGAGGAACTGGCTAAAAGTGCCGAGATTCCGTCATTCTCCAACAATGCGATGGAACAGACCCAGCAGATGACACCTGTGGATGCACAGGCCGGTACGATTCAGATGAATACACTGTCGGACGCACTTGGTGAAACAAAGGTTGTTTCTCCACAGTCACTGCAGGATACGGAAAAAGAGGAAGAGGAAGAAGAGGAAAAGCCTGTCCGTAAGAAGAAGGCCGGTGCTGATCGTCCCGCTTCCGCACAGAAAAAGAAAAACAGCTGGATCATTCTGGCTGTTGCGGCACTGCTTGTTGTCATTGCGGCAGGTGTACTGCTGTTTCTGAACGGATCCCATAAAGTCGCACTGTCCAAGGATAACCGTCTGGCAGTCGGTGATACGTATTCCCTGTATGTGGATCAGAACAGCCAGATCAATGTCAGAGGCGATTTCACCGCGGACTCAAAGTTTACCGAAGGTGTACAGGTCAGTGCCTATGAGGATCATGCGGCTGCTCTTACAGCAAAGGGAAAAGTCATTGACTCTCTTGGTCTTTCAGGTGTTTCCTCATGGAAAAAGATTGATTATATTGCGGCAGGCAAGAGTCATACCGTCGGTGTGACGGATGAGGGAAAGGTTGTCTGTGAAGGAAGTGAACAGGCATGCCAGGTGGAAAACTGGTCCAATATCTCTGCCGTGTATGCGGGTAATGAAATCACGGTCGGTATTACCAACGATGGTAAGGTCAAGGTTTCCGGCAATCAGGAATCCCTTTCCACTTTGACGGGAGTATCCGATCTTGCGATATCCTCATCCCTGATCGCAGCCGCAAAGACAGACGGCACGGTTGTGACTTCCATGCTTGGTGCCACAACCCCGCTGGACACATCCGCATGGATGGATGTGAAGGATGTTGCGGTGGGCAATGATCTTGTGGTCGGACTGACCGGGGATGGTTCCGTGTTATGTGAAACAACGGATGAAACAATGAAGGAAACCGTAACGGCATGGAAGAACATCCGCTATATCGCAGCTTCCGGCAATACGGTGATCGCCATTGACCGCTCAGGAAACATGTATGGAGCAGGTGACAACAGCCACAACCAGTATGAAAACCAGGGTACGACAGAAAACAATGAGGACAAAGAGGATGAAAAACTCGATGACCCGCAGAATATCACAGTCACAGAATCCACAGCCAATGTTGTGATCAAGTGGGATACGGTCAAGAATGCGGATTCCTACCTTGTGTCCATCTCCAATATCGGTGATCTGCCGGAATCCAAAAACAACCAGGCATCACTGTCCGCTTCGAGCTTTACAGATGGTGAAACATATACCATCACTGTTACCGCAAAGCCGAAGTCCAGTTCCAAAACAAAGGAATCCTCTTCCACCATCACATACACCTATGAGGCAAAGAAGATTCAGCTGACAACACCGTCCGGCATTACCGCCTCCACTGACAGTAAGGGCTGGACAATCCAGTGGGCGGCAGTTGATCATGCGGATTACTATGAGATTTCTCTTGATGGCAATGCACCGCAGAGAGCCAATATCAACTCCTTCATCTATGATACGTCGCAGATCATCTCTGTCGGCAATCATACGATTTCAATTAAGGCATTCAGTGTCAACAGCACATATACCGAATCCGAGGAGGGGACAGGTGTTGTACAGTACGAACCGCAGATGAAGACCATTCCGATCATGTATATCCAGGGTGAATCCACATATGTGGATGCCGGTAATCCGACGGTTGATGTTTATGTCGGTATGGATTACACCTACCAGGATCTTGACAACATGGCAGGCGGATTTGCGACAGCGGCTGAAAAGACACTGACAGATCCGACCGGTACGGTACATATCTATGACACGACAACATCCATCCAGATTTATCTGAATGAATAGGAGAGCAGTAAAATGGAAAAAGTATGGTATTACATGAAACCGGACAAGTCCAAGTACGGACCGTATTCCGATCATGAACTGGCAGCTCTGATCCGTCAGGAAATTCTGACCGGGGATGATTATATCTGGATGCCGGATATGGCCGGATGGCTGAAGATCCGCAATTCCATTTATTCGGTATATATGAGCGAAGAATCATAACGGAAACAACTCTTACAGAAACTGTGGTTTTCAGATGAAAACTGCAGTTTTTTTGATATTTGACGGGAAGGGGTTTGCAGATTATACTTAACGGGTAAACCGGTGAAGGGAAGAAGTAACGGAAATCCGCTCATCCGACAGAGAGGAACGGCAGGTGAAAGCGTTCTGTTGAGAGGCTTCGTGAAATGCGTCCCGGAGGGTCCTTTAGTCAGGAACGTGAATCTGCGTTAAGGATCAGAGCATAACAGAAAAGTGGAACCGCGCAAGACGTCTTTTTGTAAGATGTCTTTTTTTATCAGTAAGGAGTGAAATCATATGATCAGACTTTATAACACAAAATCACTGCAGATTGAGGAGTTCAAACCGATTCATGAAGGTCACGTGGACATGTATGTCTGCGGACCGACCGTCTATAACTACGCACATATCGGAAACGCACGTCCGATGGTTGTCTTCGATGTACTTAAGCGTCTGTTTGAGGCGGAAGGCTATACGGTCACATACGTATCCAACTTTACAGACGTCGATGACAAGATCATAAACAGGGCGATTGCGGAAAACACAACCGAAGCAGTCATTGCCCAGCGTTATATCGATGCCTATCAGGCACTGCGCACACAGCTGAATACACAGCTTCCGGATCTGACCCCAAGAGTGACCGAGACAATGGATGATATCATTGCCTTCATCGGAAACATGGTGGATAACGGCAGTGCGTACGTATCTGAAAACGGAGACGTGTACTTCAGTGTGGAAGCGGATGAACACTACGGTGAGATTTCCCACCAGAACCTTGACATGCTTGAAGCAGGCGCAAGAATTGACGTCAACCAGGGGAAAAAGAATCCATATGACTTTGCATTGTGGAAAAAAACAGACAAGGGGATCCAGTGGGATTCTCCATGGGGAAAGGGAAGACCGGGATGGCATACGGAATGCGTTGTCATGATCAATAAGAACCTCGGTGAAATCATTGATATTCATGGCGGCGGCATGGACCTGAAATTCCCGCACCATGAAAATGAGGCGGCACAGCAGGAGTGCACACATCACAATTCCCTTGCCAACTACTGGGTTCACAATGCCATGATCAACATCGATGGTCAGAAGATGTCCAAGTCTTTGGGGAATACATTGTGGGCAAAGGATATCATCGATCAGCTCGGCACAAACCTGACCCGCTGGCTGATGAGTTCCGTACATTACCGCAAGGAACTGAACTTCTCTGAAGAAACAGTTGAGACGGCACGCAAGGAGCTTGACAAGGTGCTTTCACCTTTGAAGCAGGCGGATATTAAAATGGCACTTGCCGGTTATGAGGGAAGTGATGAAAAGGAACAGTCATCCTTCCGTTCCTTCCTGGATCAGCTTGATGATGATCTGAACACACCGAATGCATATACAGTCATCTTTGAGACTGTCAAGAAACTGAATCAGACAATGAGAGTGAGGGAAATTGATTATGCATCACTGAATGCCCTTGTCAATTCTCTCGTCGGCATGCTTGATATTCTGGGCATCACAGTAGAAAGAGTACATCTGAGTGATGAGGACAGGGCACTGTTTGAAGGCTGGAATGCGGCGAAGAAGGAAAAGGACTGGGAGAAAGCGGATCAGTACCGCAATGCCCTGAGTGAAAAGGGACTTCTTTGATGCATGTGAATGAATGTTCCGGAAGGACACTGGCATTTCTTGGGGATGCGGTATGGTCTTTGGCGGTAAGGAAGTACCTGCTGGAGGAAGGTGAAGGCAGGGGAAAGACCCTGCAGAAAAGGTCCATTGCCTATGTCAGTGCAAAGGCACAGGCACACTTCTATCAGATCATGCATGAGGAAGGATTTCTGTGTGAGGAAGAGGAAGCGGTGTTTTATCGCGGAAGAAATGCGAACAACGGTGCGGTACCGAAGAATACGGATGTGCAGACATATCGGATTTCCACAGGCTTTGAAGCAATTCTGGGCGCCTTGGAGCTGGAGGGAAAGGAAGGCAGAATCCGTGAACTGTTTGAGAAGGCAAAGGAAATACTGGGAGAATAGACATGGCACAATATTTCTATGGTAAGAATGTGGTACGTCAGATGCTTGAGGATCATTCACGCGTCAATGTCGTATGGCTTGCAGTGGAGGATCGGCAGATTGAATCTCTCTGTGCAGCCAATCGTGTAAAGGTGAGAAAAACAGACAGGAAAACGATGACACGGATGACAGGTACTGACCGTCATCAGGGTGTTGCGGCTGAGATTCCGGATTACCGCACATATACACTGGATGAGCTGATGGCTTCTGTTCCAAAGGACAGACATGGTCTTCTGATTCTGCTGGATCAGCTTGAGGATCCGCACAATCTCGGTGCGATACTCAGAACTGCCGATGCGGTGGGGGCTGATGGAGTCATTTTCCGTAAAACACATGCGGTAGGTCTGACGCCGACTGTGGCGAAGGTCAGTGCCGGTGCCATTGATACGGTAAAGTGCTGTGCGGTCACCAATCTTTCCAGAGCACTGGAAACACTGCAGAAAAACGGATGGTGGGCAGTCGGTACGGATATGAACGGTCAGGATTACCGGACATTGAACTATGACTTCAATACCGTTCTGATCATCGGAAACGAGGGAGAGGGAATTTCAAGACTGATCCGTGAGAAGTGCGATTACGTGATCTCACTGCCGATGACCGGAAAAATCGAATCTTTGAATGCGTCGGTTTCCGCAGGGATTCTGATGTATCAGATCTTTGCGGCAAGAAATCCGGTTATCCACAATTGAGTGTGTAATACAGCAGGTTTTCCACATGGGAAATCTGCTTTTTATGTGAATCCATGGTGGAAAAAGAGATGAAACAGCGGGACAGATACGAAGGGATTTTATGGCATGATGGTAATGCGAAAGAGGAAAGTTTTATGGAAAACGTATATGAACTGCTTTATATGATCAGAACAGGTGACACAAGAGCGTTTGAGATGCTGAAGGAGGAATGTTATCCGATCATCGCAAGTATGGCTTCGCAGATGACAGGCAAGGTGGCGTGCTATGGGATTACCAGAGATGATCTGATTCAGGAGGGGCTGATCTGCATTGATATTTCCGCCAGGAGCTATCGTCCTGACCGCAATGCCGGATTCAAGACATTTCTGAATGTCATGATTGACCGTAAATTCAAGCATATACTCAGAAACTGTCATACGGATAAACGGACAGAAGAGGAATCGATGTTGTCACTGGATCAGTATGTGAATGCAAAAGGACAAAGAATCGAACGTTTTTATGCACAGAAGGACAAACTGAGTGAGCCGGAATACTACCTTGCTTTTATGGAGGCATTGGAGAAGCTGAAACAGACCATTGATGAATTGAGTGAAGAGGATCGGGAAGCGTTAAGGGAATGGTTCCG
>JBJEFE010000095.1:0-4080 GCA_051873755.1 Bulleidia sp.
ATTTTTCATATGCCTCTTTTACCTATGAAAAATCATAGGCATTTTCAGCAGGCTCAGATTTCTGCCTTTTACTTTACCCTTGCCACGACAACGCCGTCACCGATATCACTGTGGAATACCGTCTCAAAACGGGGATCCTG
Organism: Bulleidia sp.; assembly: GCA_051873755.1. Lineage (GTDB taxonomy): Bacteria > Bacillota_I > Bacilli_A > Erysipelotrichales > Erysipelotrichaceae > Bulleidia. The sequence goes on from JBJEFE010000095.1 coordinate 141, forward strand.
CAGGATATGTTCACGGAACTTCCGGATCTTGTGCATCATCTGAATGGTGCCTCTGTTTTCCGTCAGTGATTCATCATCCACAAGTCCGTGGAAATTCAGATTGTCAAAAATAAACACACTGCCCTTCACCGTATTGTTCAGAAAGTGTTCCAGATACCTTCGGTACTGTGATTTCGCCGCATCCACAAAAATCAGATCATAGATTCTGTCCGTTTCAAACTGCGCACCGTCAATCAGGTAAACGTGCACTCTGTCCGCAAGTCCCTCCCTGGCGATGTTTTCCTTTGCGCGGGCTGCCATTTCCGGATTGACTTCCAGTGTATCAACGTGCATATCCCATCTCAGAAGTGCCATCTGAATGGCGGAATATCCAACTGCGGTACCGATTTCCAGAATATCCCGGATAGACTCGTGTTTACGGATATAGTCAAGCAGAAAATCCATTCCGTCATCCTTCATGATCGGAATGTGATTGATTCTGGCACTGTCGTGTATCTGTTTCAGATCATCGTTCATCCAACAGATTATAGGGCACAATTCAGATTTCATCAATACAGGCCAAAATACCACAATTCCATGATAAAATGTTGGCTGATATTGAACAGGGGAAAACAACATGATTACAGAAAAGGTTATAGAAAAACTTGTACCGGAAAAGATACGTGCCATGGGAAGACGCGTTCACAACAGCGGACTTGTATACGATCTCAGTATCTGGAGAGAACCGACATTCACTTCCATCCGTGCAAATGTGGAAAGTGAACAGAGTTACGCTACATCATATGATGTTTCGGTGATCCTTTCAAAAGATAATGAGTGGATCGTCGATCAGAGCTGTACCTGCCAGTACTTTGAAGACCGCTATACCACCTGCAAGCATATTGCGGCTGTCCTGTACGAAACAGCACTGGTGGATGAGACAAATCTGTCACCGGTATCCGTTCAGCCCAAGCCAAGAAATACGGACAGGAACGCACTGAATCTGATGGAGGCATTTGAACATGCGCCGGAAGACCCGATCGGTGATGGGGAAGTGGTACTGATGCCGCAGTTCAACGGCAGTGGTGACCGCCTGAACTCCATGGTTGTTGAAATGCGTATTGGTGTGCCGGGCAAATCCAATTATGTTGTAAAGTCCATTGACGACCTGATCGAACGGATTCTCAACCAGGATATTTATACATACGGAAAGAAACTTGCATTCACACATACAAGAACAGCATTTTCCAGGGAATGCCAACCGATGATTGACTTCCTGCTCACCCTGCACAGAAATGAGAATTCCTATAAGGCCTCCACATACAGCTATGCCTCAAGCTGGTATTACCAGACGGATTACAGCCGGATCGGACGATACCTTTCACTGAAAGGATTCTATCTGGATCAGTTCATGGATGCTTATGCACAGATGGCGGATCAGGATTACTGCGCGGTAAAATTCAACGATCAGGCGGATTACAGGCCGGAAGTTTCCGTCACAAAGGAAAAGGACGGCATTGTATTCACATGCAGTGCACTGCCGTATTATGAAGGACAGAAATATATTTATGTCCCTGATCGCTATTTGTTGCTGAGAATCAGAAAAGATCACAGGCTTACTACTCTGATGAACTATGGATATGTGACGGATGGAAAACAGAATTTCGTTTCTGAAAATGATCTTCCTTCCTTCACCTCCGCAATCTGGCCTTCCCTGCAGAAACACGCGAAGCTGTTGAACAACGGTTTCGATCCCGCACCTTACATGCCGGACCGCCCTTATTTTGAAATCTATCTGGATCTGGATAACAGCGGTGCCATTACCGCACGTGTGGTTGCCATATACAAACATGGACGTTATGACGTTCTGAAAGACCGTGAACAGGCAGGTTATCTTCGTGACCTTTCCTTTGAAAAACAGATGATCTCCTCCATCCGCCGCTGGTTTGATGACATGGATGTCAGAGATGAAATGCTGAAAATCACGGATGATGAAAAGATCTTCAACTTCATGAGTGAAGGCGTCAATGCCCTCAAAGATCGAGCCGAGGTATTCATCTCCGACCGGTTGAAGCGTTTGAAGGTGCGTCGTTCCTCCGGTGTATCCGTCGGAGTCTCCACAGGTGTTGATCTGCTTCAGCTGGAAATGTTCAGCTCAGATCTTTCCAATCAGGAAATTGCGGAAATTCTCGGTAAATATTCTGAAAAAAAGAGATTCTACCGGTTGAAAAACGGCTCTCTGATTCAGACAGATGAATCATTTGATGAACTGTATGAGATGAAAGAGAACCTGAATTTCTCTTTAAAGGATCTTTCCGAAGGCACAGCCAAGCTGCCGCTTTACCGCGCCATGTATCTGAACCAGCTGTCTCAGAAGGTATCCATGAACATGGCAAAGGACAATGCATTCGAATCCATGATCCAGCGTATCAATACGATCCAGGAAAAGGAATATGATCTCCCTTCGGGTCTGACTGTGGAACTGCGTCCATACCAGGCGGAGGGTTACCGCTGGTTATGTGCACTGAAAGACAATCACTTCGGTGGACTTCTGGCAGATGAGATGGGCCTTGGTAAAACGCTGCAGGTCATTGCCCTGATGGGCTCCAGACTTCGTACGGGCAGATGCCTTGTCGTATGCCCGGCCTCCCTTGTGTACAACTGGGCAAGTGAAATTGAAAAATTCATGCCGGAACTCAAGGCCAGAATCATTTCCGGTACGGTACCGGAGCGTGAAGAACTGATCGCACAGGCACAGGAGGATGAAATCCTCATCACATCCTACGATCTTCTGAAACGTGATATCGCCTGTTATGAGGAAATGACATTTGACATTGAAGTCATCGATGAGGCACAGTACATCAAAAATGCCCATACAAGTGCATCACAGAGCGTCAAAGCCATCAATGCCTCATTCCGCATTGCGTTGACCGGTACACCGATTGAAAACCGCCTGTCTGAACTGTGGTCCATTTTCGACTATATTCTGCCGGGATTCTTCTCCACGTATCAGCACTTCCGGAACCAGTATGAAAACCCGATTGTCAAAGATCAGGATGACCTTGTACAAAGAGATCTGACTGCCATGATCACACCGTTTGTACTGCGCAGACTGAAGAAAGATGTACTGAAGGATCTGCCTGATAAGCTCGAACAGATCTATTATGCAAAGCTTGAGGGTGAACAGAAGAATCTGTATGACGCTCATGTACAGCGCCTCAAGGAATCCCTGGAATCCACAAGTGACGAAGAATTCCGTGAACAGAAAATTGAGATTCTTGCCCAGCTGACACGTCTGCGTCAGATCTGTTGTGAACCATCCCTTCTTTTCAGTAATTATTCAGGCAACAGTGCCAAGAAGGACATGTGCCTTGACATGATCCAGGAAGCCGTCGATGCCGGACATAAGATCCTGCTGTTCTCACAGTTCAGGACAATGCTTTTGGAACTGACAGAACTGATGGAAAAAAGAGGCATCCGCTACCACCTTCTGACCGGGGAAACGCCCAAGAAAAAGCGTGCCGAGATGGTGAATGCATTCCAGAATGACGACGTTCCGGTATTCTGTATCTCTCTGAAAGCAGGCGGTACGGGATTGAACCTGACAGCTGCGGATGTGGTCATTCACTACGATCCATGGTGGAATACAGCTGTGGAAAACCAGGCAACCGACAGAGCACACCGTATCGGTCAACAGAACGTTGTATCGGTATACCGTCTGATCATGAAGGACACCATTGAAGAAAGAATCATTGAAATGCAGAATATGAAGAGTGATCTGGCAGAGGGCATTCTCTCAGGAGAAGGCATCTCCTCCAGCTCTCTGACAAGAGACGATCTTCTCGCCATTCTCTAAGGGCTGTGCAATTCACAGTCCTTTTTTGATTCAAGACAGAATCATACAATAACAGGCATGTATTTTCATACACGCCCGTTGTTACTCAGGATAACATCTTTCTTC
>JBJEFE010000096.1:0-4047 GCA_051873755.1 Bulleidia sp.
GATTACACACGAAAGGAGGAGCTTTTTCTACCACCTGTCTATTTGACGCTTACGGAGGAATGTATGTACATGAAATATCTGATATGAGGCAGGCATCTGAAATCAGGTGCCTGTTTTTGTAATTTAAAAATATATAGAAAAATACTGGAAGGAGAGCATATGACAGTGAAAAAGTCGTTCAGCACAACGGAAAGGAAAAACGGAAGGAAGAAAAAGGGAAGGGAGTCAGAATCCGTACCGCCGCCTACTGCAGGGTATCCACACTGGCGGAGGAACAGGAACTCAGTTATGAAACACAACAGGCGTATTACAGGGTACTGTTTGAAAACGATGACAGCAGATTACTGATCGGGGTATATGGTGATCATGGTGTATCAGGTGTACAGGCAGTGAAACGTCATGGGTTCATGGATCTGATTGAAGACTGTCGATTGGGTAGAATCGATGAAATTCATACAAAGTCCATTTCCCGCTTTGCAAGAAACTTTTCAGAGTGTCTGACATATATCAGGGAATTACGGGAACTTGGTGTGACGGTGTACTTTGAAAAGGAAGGCATGACAACAGAAGATGAAAACATGGAAATCATTCTGACACTGATGTCCATCGTTGCACAGGAGGAAAGCAATTCGATTTCACAGAGTATTACGTGGGCAGTGGAAAAACGGAACAGAGATGGGGATCCGATCCGACGGGCAGTATACGGGTACCAGAGAGATCAACAGGCAGTCAACGGTGTACACCAATGGCACATTGTACCGGAACAGGCAAAACGGGTAGAGCTTGTATACCGGTATTACCTGGAAGGAAAACAGTATGCACGGATCGTAAAGGCAATACAGGAATATGAGGCAGAACACGGTACAAAAGGAAATGGACAACATGTTGCGTGAAGAACATGCTGAAACATGAGGCATATGCCGGAGATCTGTTAACAGCCAGAAGCTATACCGTGGATTACCTTTCGAAAAAAAGAAAGACAAACCATGGGAACATCCTCAGTATTATATCAGAGACCACCATCCTGCAATCATTTCAAGAAGTGATTTTGAAAAAGCCGGTATCATCAAAGCAGGCAGATGTACAAAAAACGGTGCGATTCTGTTTCCATACTATGGGTTTTTACGCTGTCCGGAATGCGGCAGACCGATGATCCGTGTGCCGCTTGCCGGTAATGTCAAAGGCACCGCATGGATCTGCGGCGGTTCAGGACCTTCCACTCTTGTGAAAGAACGCACTGACTGCACAACATTCATGTTAAAGGACAGCCTGTTAAATGAAACCATGATTCAGGCAGTGGAAAGCCTGGAAGCCTATACGGAAGAAAACAGAACACACGCAAAGGAAATCCTGTTGGCTAAGGATGAATGCACAAAACTGGAAAAGATCGGATTCCGGACTGTTAATGCCCTTGTAAGAGAAATGACGATCGTAGAGTGGTCATCATTGAAGATCACATGGAATATGGGATGGACAGGAATCTATCCGATTCGGATGTACGGTGTTACGGATGTACTGTATCCGATTGTGGATGGAAAAAGAATCAGTGGATTTATGGTACGCAACAGACGACAGGTACTGGAGGGATTTGAACACAGACAGACCTGTGCCATGTGTACACAGGTCATTGATCTAAAACCGGGTGAACCCCTTGTACCAAAGATCATTCCATGCAGGAAGTAAGCGTTATGAAAATCACAAGAATAGCGGGTAAGTACGAAAATACAGTCAGGCATGTGGCTGCCTATGCCAGAGTCAGTACACTGGAAGAGGAACAGACAATGTCCTATGAATCACAGAAAACCTATTATGAATCGTATATCCGCTCCCATCCAAACTGGTGTTATGTTGGGATGTATACGGATCAGGGTATCTCCGGTGTGAATCAGAAACGACCTGAATTTCAGAGAATGATTCATGACGCAAAACAGGGTAAAATCGATATCATTCTTGTCAAATCCATTTCCCGTTTTGCCAGAAATGCAGTGGATATACAGAACATTGTACATGAATTAAAACAGTGCAATGTGGAAGTCATCTTTGATGAACAGAAGTTATCGACATTCAACAGAAATGCGGAAATGGTACTCAACATGATGGCAATGATCGCCGAACATGAATCCAGATCCATTTCCAGAAATACAAAATGGGCATTGCAGAAACAGGCGGAAAAAGGCATCCGTTCCTATGGCAACAACCACATTCTTGGTTATGATGAAATCAACGGCACACTTGTACCAAATGACAGAGCCTGGATCATTCAGTACATCTATCAACAGTATGATCAGGGATGTACCATCAGTGATATAATCAATGCCCTGGAATCCATGCATGTTCGTACTCTGCGAAACAGACCACGTTTTTCATATTCCACGATTTACAACATTCTGACAAACTCCATTTATACAGGAGAAAAGATCATACAGAAACAGCCTCCAAGAAACATGTATACAAAGAAACCGGATCATAACATTGATTACAACAGCTATTACATTGAACATGATCATGAACCGATCATTTCAAAAGAACTCTTTCAATCCATTCAAAAATAACTTCATCAAAAATAAAGGAAATTTCTGCACAATTCAGATTTATGGGAAATAAGACAGGTGTAGGGTGATCACAGGATCATCTCACACCTGCCCGAAACCCCTGGGGAAAGACTGTCTGAATGATATGGCGTTTTCGGGTAATGACAACAATGGAGGACACACAATCATGAATGCATTGCCACGAAACAGGAAAGATATTCTGGAACGGAATGAAACCAATCAGAATACCGTGATCGCAGATCTTGCCAGCTATCTGCTGTTTGACAGGCAAATCCGTATTAAACCGGAAGATGTATGTGAACTGAATCCACACGTGATTACAGTGAAAACGGAAAATGGAAAATACACTGAAGTAAAGGAACAGATCAGGGATGGACTGTACGCAGTTGTTGTGAAATGCAGTGACCATTACGAGGCTTTTTACTGTGGCGTTGAACCACAGACAAAACAGGAAACGGATCTGTTCTTCCGCTTTGTTGAGTATAATATCCGCACATACAATCAGATCATTGAAAAAGGTACGGGAGAACCCCTGAACAAAGAAGAATGGGAAAAGCTTAAGGAAGGAGAACACCTTCCATACATCATCAGAAATCTTCCCATTCTTCCAATCATTACCATTTACCAGAACTTCTCAGATCAGAAGTATACCGGAAGAGTATCCGTTGATCATGCATATGAGGATCAATGGAATGTGGATGCGTTTGGATCAAAATACAGAATCGTATGCTTTGATGTATTTGATATGCCGGATGAGGATCTTGCATGGTTTGGGGAATACGGTGTTCTGTTGGGAATTATCAAATATCAGCACGATGTGAATGATCTCGACAAATATATGGTAAAATATTATCAGGAAGCATATATGAGTTCAGATACAGTCGCTATGATCAATCTGTACTCAAATGCAGGGATCGAAATGGAAGAAGGCGAGGTGGAGGTTAAAGTGTATAAGTCATTACAGGATCTGATTAACAGAGGAAGAAAAGAAGGAATCATTGAAGGAAAAGAAGAAGGAAGAAAAGAAGGAAGAAAAGAAGGAAAAGAAGAAGAGAGAGAAAATGTTGCTGTGAGGATGTTGAAAAAGGAATATCCGATTGAGGAAATCATTTCAATTTCCGGACTGACACTGGAACAGTTGAACAAACTGAAAACAGGGTTTGCAGGGATGTGATACAGATGTACAGGGCATTTGAGGATCTGATTAACAGAGGAGAAAAGAAGGAATCATTGAAGGAAAAGAAGAAGGAAGAAAAGAAGGAAAAGAAGAAGAGAGAGAAAATGTTGCTGTGAGGATGTTGAATAAGGGATATCCGATTGAAGAAATCATTTCAATTTCCGGACTGACTTTGAAGCAGCTGAACAAACTGAAGAAAGAATGTGCCGGAGGGTATGTCAAGTAAATTGTGTAAGTTTTTTTGAAATTTGAAATTGCATTCACTAAGCACACTCATTCAACGTCAAAAGCATATGCCGTAAAAGCCTGTTTATACTT
>JBJEFE010000097.1:0-19943 GCA_051873755.1 Bulleidia sp.
CTACGCAACAATCCCACGTCCTTGGTTAACGGCCTCCTTTCATTATACATATTTCCTTTTTTTCTGAATTGTTCTGAAATTTTCCGATTTTTTTCATATCAAACATATACATTATCCCGTATTACAATCCATATTGATATAGGCAATATTGAACATTAAAAAAACCTCCCCTTATTCCAGGAGAGGTTCTGTATCATGCAATAATGGTTTCTTCAGGAAGTGGTTCATCCTGTTTTGGAAGTGCTTTAAATGTTTTAACGAGTTTACCGATCATGACCGCATCTGAACATAACCATGCTACGGTTTCCGCAATAAAGAATGCATCTGTTCCAATAATGGATGTTGTCAGGAACACTGTTGCTACTCTTCCTGCCAGTTCTGCCAGTCCGCTTAGCATTGGTGTAACCGTATCTCCAAATCCCTGTAATGTACATCTGAGAATATGCAGTATATACAGGATCGGAAGTGATACACAGAGTAAGACAAGATATCTTCTTGCATAGATACCTGCCGCAGCCACTGCTTCAGGATCACCGCTTAAGAACATATCCGTTAACGGATATCTGAACAGAATAATCACAGCTGCGATAAATGCCGATGTCAATAATGCAATTCCAATCGCATCCCAGAATCCCTTTCGTACACGTCTGTATTGCCTTGCTCCTGTATTCTGACCGATGTACGTTACCATCGCAAAGCCATAGGCTACCGCAGCCAGTTCCAGAGCCGCATACAGTTTGTTTGTGGCGGTGTAACCGGCAATAAAACTGATCGGATTCAGGTTGACACGTGACTGAATAATCATGCCGCCGCCTGAAATCATGATATTCTGCAGCATCATCGGTACACACAGCTGCATCAGTCTTCGATCCAGTGCACCATCTGTTTCATAGTCCTCTTTCTTCGGGTGGAAACAGGACAGTTTCAACATCGTAAGCAGACAGATCAGACCTCCACACCCCTGGGCAATCACCGTCGCCACTGCCGCTCCGGCAATCCCGAAGTGCAGTACCGGCACAAACAGCAGATCCAGTCCGATATTCACAAATGCCGCAATGACCATGGCATATAACGGTGTTCTTGAATTACCAAACGCACGCAGTACCGCAGAACAGTAGTTCAACAACATCGCACAGGCAAGCCCTGAGAATTTGAAGAACAGGTATTCCTTTGTCATCGGTGCAATCTCAGCCGGTGTCTGTAACAGGGATATCACCAGATCAAGACTTCCCACCGATATAATTGTCAGTACAACGGTAATCATAACAGTCAATACAATACTGCGGGCTATGGTTTTCTGCAGTTTTGCCTCATGCCCTGCCCCGAACTGCTGTGCCATCAGAATCGCAAACCCCTGTCCTGCCGCCTGGATCATGGATATGATCATGTAGTCATACCAGTCCGCACTTCCCAAAGCTGACAGTGCATTCATACCAAGGGAGCGGCTGATGATCAGAGAATCGGTGATTGTATAGATCTGCTGAAAAACGTTGCCAAGCATCAGCGGCAACGCAAACATGAAAATCAGTTTTGCGGGAGATCCCTTTGTCAGAGATTTGGTCTGACTCATTTCTTCACCTCACTTCAATGGTCTGACACGTCTGATCGCAACGGTTGCGATATAACCTGTAAACAGACCGACAGGTACGGATAATGCGATAAAGTACGGCAGTGTGGATATCATCATTGCCTGTTTATAGAAATTCATAACCACAAGCACCTGCCCTGTGGAATGGGCAACGGCACTCATGACGGATGTAAACATGACGGAACTCTTCAACAGGTTTCCAAGCAGTAATGCCAGAGTGGACAGGCACACACCGCCAAGGGAAATCCAGAATGTGGATCCAAGGAATGTACCGGATAACAGTGATCCGATCAGAACTCTCATCAGATTGACGATGATCATTTCCTTTACCCCAAGGATCTTCCATGCAATCAGGGCAATGATATTGGCAAGGCCTACACGGAATACACCGAATAACGGTGGAATCATAGCTGTTTCCAGCAGATTCAGGGCAATTGCCATCGCTGACAACAGTGCCACATATGTCAGCGTTCTGTTTTTATGTAGCGTGTTCATTGATCGAGATATCCTTCCACCCAGTCGGCTGTCGCAATAAAAATGTTGTTTGGAATACATGTGATCGGCATGAAGCTGTTTCCATCATCCCATCCCATCTGAAAACAGTTCTGGTTCGGGCATTCAACCTGCTTGACATGCCATCTTCCGTCTTTGACTTCCACAATCATTTCGCCATAGTCACCTTCCAGTGAATATTCGCCGTCAATCCCGGAATCGAACCACTTTGCGACATGGTTGCGGTGTACAATCGCAACCCACTGTCCTTCCGCCTTCTGTGTCGGTACATTGTCTCCTGTCGGTTCCGTATTTCGATTCAGGAACTTCATACCGAAGATGGCGCACAGGCATATGATCAGAATACCTGCCACAATCAATATTTCTTTTTTCTTCATACAACGGACATTCTAACACTCTTTTAACAAATAAAGAACAGGCATGCCTGTTCTTTCAGCTCAAATTCAGAATTGCATCAATGCCTTCCACATATCCTGCAGGTCCATGCCCGCAGATCTGTGTCAGACAGTACGGTGCCTCATATGATACATGACGGAAGGATTCTCTCTCATTGATATCGGAGATATGGACTTCCACTACCGGGATCGGTGCGATGGCCTTTACCGCATCCGCAAGGGCAATGCTTGTATGTGTGTAGGCACCCGGATTGATGACAATCCCGTCATAGTTTTTGAAGTATGCCTCCTGGATCCAGTCCACAAGGTCACCCTCATGGTTGGACTGACGGCAGTCCACCTCCACATTTCTCTTTTCGGCTTCTTCCCTGATCATCGCAATGATCCCGTCATAGGATACCGTACCGTAGATATTCTTTTCCCGGATACCGACCATGTTCAGATTCGGTCCGTTGATTACCATGATTTTCTTCATATCATCTGTCAAACTTCTTTCTTCTTTCTGTGGATTGGATCATCTTTTCCTTCATCGTATCCACATCCTCATTTTCAATCAGCTTTGCAAAGGCAAGCATCTCATCCGTAAAGGCATGGATTTCCCGGATCAGGTTATCCTTATTTAATATGAACAGCTCCGGCCACATATCCTCATTGATCTTGGCAATTCTTGTCAGATCACGGAAGGAGTCCCCTGTGTATTCCGCAAGGTGTGTGTTGTCCGACACATTCATCAGTGATACCGCCATGACATGAGTTAACTGGGAAAGGAATCCGATCATCCTGTCATGTTCTTCCGCACTCAGCTTTGAGATCTTTGTAAAACCAAGAATTTCTGCCAGCTGATGTGCGGTTGAAACAGCCTCTTCGCTGTTGTTTTCCGTCGGCACGATAATGAAGTTGGCATTGTGAAAGCGTGAACTGTCCGCAAAGTGAATGCCGCGGGATTCTCTGCCGGCCATCGGGTGGCAGGCAATGAATTCCACATATTCAGGTAATCGTGCATTGATTTCCGCAATGATCTTTTCCTTGACGCCCGTCACATCCGTAAGCAGGCATCCCTTCTTTAATAAGGAAGCGTTCTGTTCAATCCAGTTCACAAATACATGTGGGTACAGTGCGCAGACAACAATATCCGCTGTTTTGACCAGTGACGGATCCGATCCACCCTCTTCAATCCAGTGTTTTTCCAGTGCATAGTCAACCGTATCACTGTCAATATCAATTCCGATCACATGATATCCTTTTTCCGACAGCACCTGGGCATAACTGCCGCCCAGTACCCCAAGGCCGACGATCGCAAATACCGTACTGTTGTCAATCATTGGTATCACACTCCAGTCCACAGGCCCTGTAATCCTCAAAGAATCTCGGATAACTCTTGTTTACCGCCTGTGCATCCTCAATGATACATCCATTGCTTAAGGAAGCCAGTACTGAAAGTGCCATGACAAGTCTGTGATCGTTATGACCATGGAGCAGTACATGTTCCTTCAGTGTGGTTTTCCCTGTAATCCGTACCGTATCACTATCGGATACCATGTCACATCCAAGCTTATGCAGTTCCTCCTCCATGCATGCAATACGGTCACTCTCCTTGATCCGCAGTCTCTGACATCCGGTAAATACCGAAGTGCCTTCCGCCTGTGTTGCCAATGCAAACAGGGCAGGTCCCAGATCCGGACAGTCGGAAAGATCCGCATGTACCGCATGAATATGATCACATGTAAAGCGGTAACCGGCGTTTGTTTCCTCAACCTTCCCACCAAACTGTCTGACCAGATCCACAATCACATGGTCACCCTGGATGGAGTCATGGCGTACATTGCCAACCTCCACAGGCTTTCCATGAATCAGTGCCATTTCCGCATAGAATGCCATCTGGGAATCATCCCCTTCGACCCTTGCCTCAAATGGCTGATAGTGCTGATTGCCGGGTATGATCAGCTGTAATCCGTTCCTTTCCGCTCTGATACCGGCACGGTGTAAAGCGGATAATGTCAGGTTGACATAGGATGCGGATTCAAACGGAGGAATGATGTCAATGATCGAATCCCCGTCACATAATGGCAGACTGAACAGCAGTCCGGTAAAAAACTGGGATGAAACATCACCGGCAATGGTGTAATGCCCTGCTTTCAAAGGTCCGGCAATATGCAGGAAGGAACCTTCCTGTTCAAACTTCAGTCCATTTTCCGCAAACAGTTTCTGATATACATTCTGCGGACGTTCCATGAGTTTGCCATGGCCTGTCAATACCGTTTCACGATCATACAGGGCAAACAGAGGAATCAGAAAGCGCAATGTACTGCCGGATTCCCCACAGTCCACAACACCTTCTTTAAAGTCCGGTTTCTCTCCGATTCCCTGTACGGTAATCGTATCCTCAACCCAGGTAAAACATGCCCCAAGCATTTCCATGGCACGCATGGTTGCCTGTATATCCTGACTGTCCGCAATCCCGTGGATTCTGGATGTACCGCATGCAAGGGCTGCCGTAATCAGGGCACGGTGGGAAAGAGACTTGGAGGAAGGAAGGCTGATAAAGGCGCCCTCCTTCACATCGGAATGTCTGATTTCTGCTCTCATTGATCACATGTCTCTTCCTACCGCTGCAGCGACCTTTTTGCACTTGCGGATGAGTTCCTGGAACTTTTCAGGCTTGAGGCACTGTGCACCGTCAGACCATGCCTGATCCGGATGATCGTGAACTTCAATAATCAGACCGTCAGCGCCTGCCGCTACTGCCGCAAGAGAAACGGATTCGATCAGCTTCCAGTCACCGGTTGCGTGGGATGGGTCAATGACGATCGGAAGGTGTGTTCTTTCCTTGATGATCGGGATGACTGCCAGATCCATTGTGTTTCTTGTGTACTTTTCGAATGTGCGGATACCTCTTTCACAGAGAATGACATTCGGATTACCGGAAGCCATGATGTATTCGGCAGACATGATCCAGTCTTCGATTGTGGCGGACATGCCCCTCTTCAACAGGATCGGCTTGTTTACATGACCGACTGCCTTGAGAAGATCGAAGTTCTGCATGTTTCTGGCACCGATCTGAATGAGATCCACATTTTCAGCGAATTCATCAATCTTGTCCGCACTCATCAGTTCAGATACAATCGGTAAACCTGTTCTGTTTCTTGCTTCTACCATGTCAAGGATACCTTCATATCCAAGACCCTGGAATGCATATGGCGAAGTTCTTGGCTTGTATGCGCCTCCTCGAATCATCTGGGCACCGCATTCCTTTACTTCTTCACCGATACGGCAGATCATATCCTTGCCTTCAACAGAACATGGACCGCCGATCACAACAACCGGTTCCTTACCGCCGACTTTGATTCCGGCAACGTCAACGACAGTGTCCTCCGGATGGAACATACGGTTGGCAAGCTTGTATGGTGCGGATACTCTCTGTACATTTTCAACACAGCGGTTGGCGAGAATATCACGGTCATTGACATGGGCGGTATCACCGACGATACCCCATACATTGAATTCATCACCTTCAATGACATTGACCTTGAGTCCTCTTGCGTCGAAGCTTTCTCTCAACTTTGACATCTCCTGTGCGGATGCGTCTTTTTTCAATGTGATAATCATACTCTTTTACTTTCTCCTTATTCCTGTTACATTGATGATCTTTTCAATACAGTCTTCCACTGTACCGTTGTTCTGAATGGTAATATCACTGTATTTCTCATACAGTGGTCTGCGCTGTACATACAGCGATCTGACCTGTTCAATACTTGAGGCAAGCGGCCTGTCACTTGTGGAATACAGGTAATCCAGATTCCTGTCAATCCAGATGATGATACCGTTATGCGATAAAGCCCGCATGGTCGCCTCTGTTTTAATCACCCCGCCGCCACAGCTGATGATTTCACCTTTTCCCGTACTGTGTTCAACAGCGGTTTCCGTTTCCTTTTCCCGGAAACTCTGTTCCCCGTATGTTTCAAACCAGTCTCTGATCGGCATTCCAAGCTTCTCTGTGATTTCCTCATCCATTTCCACCACATGTTTCCCTGTGATTTCACCAAGCAGTGCCGATATTGTGGATTTCCCACATGTCGGCATTCCGATCAGCACAATATTTCTTCTTTCCGCAAGCAGTGCATTGATACATGGCTGAATCAGATCACTGTTCATATCCTGATCCAGGAAATACCTGTCTGCCGCAAGTGCCTGCCTTACCAGCATTTCAAACCCGCCAAGGCATGGAATGCCAAGCTGTTTTGCCTGAAAGCACAGAGTTGTGCAGAGTGGATTGGCAACGATATCAATCACATGGCTGAGGTTTGTAAATCGTGCAGGATCCACTGGACTGACATCCACATCCGGAGACATTCCAACAGGTGTCGTATTGACAAGAATTGAGAACTTCTCCTGCTTTTCATACAGCTGTTCATAGCTGATCTGTTCACCTTTTGGATTTCTTGATACGATGACCGGTGTTCCCCCAAGTGTAAGGATTGCTTCCCGGATTGCCTTACTGGCGCCCCCGGATCCAAGTACCGCAGCCTGTTTTCCTCTGACTTCCACCCCATTGCATACAAGCATGTCACGGAAGCCCTCATAGTCCGTGTTGTATCCGGTGAGTTTTCCGTTGCGGTTGACAATGCAGTTGACGGCACCGATCCTTTCCGCACTTTCCTCCAGTTCATCCAGATACGGGATAACTGCCTGTTTGTAGGGAATGGTCACATTGAGTCCGTCAAAGTTTCTGTCTTTGAGAAACGGTCCCAGTTCATCCTCATGTAAGGGTATCAGATCATACGGTTTATTAATGAGAAAGGAATGAATGGCCGGTGACCAGCTGTGCCCAAGGGGCATACCGATTAATCCAAGCTTCATTCTCCATTCCTCCAGTGAATCTGACCGTATCTTGTCATCAGGGCATCCGCAATGACAATCGCACTCATTGCCTCCTGTACAACCGCGGCACGATGGATGATGGCCGGATCATGTCTGCCATGGATTTCCACTTCGGTATTCTCCATCGTTTCAAAGTTGACGGTCTTCTGTTTCCGGGCAATGGAAGGTGTCGGTTTGATCACCGTTGAGAAACGTACCGGCATACCGTTGGTAATCCCGCCGTTAATGCCACCGTTGTTGTTTGTGGCTGTCACAACCTTTCCATCCTTCACTTCAAACGGGTCATTTGCCTGCGATCCTCTCATACCCGCAAAGTCAAACCCTTTGCCGAACTGAATTCCCTTGACTGCCGGAATGGAAAACATTGCATGGGCAAGCTGGCTTTCCAGGGAATCAAACTCCGGATCTCCAAGTCCTGCCGGTAATCCGATCACTGCCGTATCCAGGATGCCTCCCACCGAATCCAGATTGTGTCTGGCTTCCTCGATTTCCGCAATCATGCTTTCCTTACATGCCTGATTGATGACCGGGAATCCGCATTCATGTAATGAGGCAATCTGTTCCTGCAGTCTGTTTTCATCAAACGGACTGTCCGCAATGCCGTGCAGGGAAAGGATATGCGTTCCGATATCAATCCCTCTTTCCCGTAACATGCACATGCACAGGGCACCTGCGGCTGTCATGACTGCCGTCAGTCTGCCTGAGAAATGCCCTCCGCCCGAAGCATCCTCAAATCCAAGGTAGTGGATATGCCCGGTATAGTCCGCATGCCCCGGTCTTGCAATATTGGCAAGGGCATTGTAGTCATTGGAACGCTGGGACTGATTTGCGATCACAAAGGCAATCGGTGTTCCCTCACTGATACCGTTTCTGATTCCGGACAGGAATTCCGGTACATCGGCTTCTCTTCTGCCGGTGGAAATCGTACCTGCGGCACGTCTTCTTGCCATCATGGATTCCACCAGGTCCATATCAATGTGTACACCGGCCGGATATCCATCCAGTACACCGCCGATGGCTTTGCCATGGGATTCCCCGAACAGTGTCAGAGTCAGATTGTTTCCAAGTACATTCTTCATACCAGTTTCTCCTTTGCCTTTTCAAATGTCCACTGTTCCAGATGTCCGTTTCCGATTTCATCCACCTGTACAATCGTAATCGTACCGTGGTCACTCTTCTTATCCGTTTTCATCAGTGAGATGATCGTATCCGGATCATATTCACATTCAGACGGAAGTTCCAGACGGTCCAGCACCTTTTTCAGCCTTGCTTTGATTTCAGCGTTGTTGAGTACGGTCATCATACCCATTGCCACACATTCCCCATGGTAGTAGCGGTCCAACCCATAACATGCCTCAAATGCATGGCCGTAGGAATGACCGAAGTTCAGCAGCTTTCTTTCTCCTGTTTCCTTCTCGTCATTTTCCACAACTTCCTTTTTGATCTTCAGGCAGCGGGCAATGATTTCATCAAGATGATCCATGTAATCATCTGATTCAAACAGTTCAAACAGCTTTGCGTCTTTGATCAGCCCTTCCTTGACCGCTTCGGCAAGACCGTTGTGCAGATGTCTTGTCGTCAGTGTTGTCAGTACTTCCGGGTCCACCAGAACCATGTCCGGCTGCTGGAAAGCACCGACACTGTTTTTGACGCCGTTGAAGTCAATGGCTGTTTTTCCGCCGATTCCCGAATCGATCTGTGACAGGGATGTAGTAGGAATGTTGATGTAGGAGATGCCTCTCATATAGATGGCTGAGGCAAAACCTGCCATATCTCCGACAACACCGCCTCCCAGTGCAATCACCGTATCCTTTCTCGATACATGTGCTTCCTGCATGGCTCTTAAAATATCCTGCAGTGTATCAAAGTTCTTGTTTTTCTCTCCGTTTTCAAACACGTACATGGACGCTTCCGGATACTGTTCCTGAAGACAGCTGCGAAACTGTTCCGGTACACCGTCATCACTGACAAGGAACACATGTCCATGTCTTCCGATGATTTCCGATGCCTTTTTCAGTATCCCTCTTTCCATGTATACGGGATATGTGCGGCTGTCTGCCTTTACTTCCAACTTCATCTGTTTTCCTCCCCTGATAGAAATAAAAGCCATGCGGCATATCCACATGGCTTTGTTTTTGTATTTCCACCTCAGATAATGCCTTTATTCACAATGAAACGGGCAAGATCTGTTGCCCTGGTTATCTAAAGTAAAAAAAGTAATATCTGTATGCGTTGTTCATCATTTCTTTTACCTGAACATAAAAATCATATCACGATTGTGATATGATTCAAGTCTTTGTTTTCTGAAAATATTTTCAATCCACTTTTGCGGATGGATAACAGCCGAATACCTTTGTATATTCACAGCGTACCTCCATCTCACGGATCACACTCTGAATCTCTCTGTTTCCGGTATTTCCGCGGAAGTCAATGTAGAACATGTACTGAAACGGTGTTTCCGGAATCGGTCGGGATTCCAGTCGTACAATGTCAATGCCGTTTTTGGCAAGAATGCCAAGCACATTGTACAGGGCACCGGAATGATTACGCAGAATGAACACCATTGAGATCTTGTCCGCTTTCTCATCCACGTACGGACTGTTTGCCATGATCAGGAAACGTGTCATATTCCGTGAGGAATCCTGTACCTGTGTTTCCAGTGATTCCATCTCATAATACTGTGCCGCTCTCCAGCTTGCCAGTGCCGCCTTGGAATGATCATTGCATGCTTTGACATATTCCACACTTGCGGCGGTATCCTGATAGGCACGGGATACACACTGCGGATGGTTTTCAAAGAATTTCGTGCACTGGGACAGGGCTTCCGGATGACTGTATACCTCCCGGATCTCCTCCATCTTCGTACCCGGAACCACAACAAGGTCCTCCGTAATCGGTACGTTGATTTCCCCTACCGCATGAATATCATAATCACGGAATCTGTCATATGTGCGTGAGATGATGCCTGTTGTCGTATTTTCAACCGGGATCACCGCATAATCGATTTCACCGCATGCAAGTCCTTCAAACAGTGCTGGAAAGTTTTTATATCCCCTCTGTTCGATGTCCTGCCCTTTGAAATATGTCAGTGCCGCAATCTCACTGTACGTTCCGTGATTTCCCTGATAACCAACCTTCATAAACCGCTCCTTGTAATTTATAATTATTCTAATATGTTCAAAAAAATATCTCAACACACAGAAACCGTCATTTCCATCATTGGAAATCTCATCATTCCCATTGCATTATGGGTGACATACTTCATTGCGGACTTTGATGAATACAACTATACCGGTGCCATCAACAGACCGGATATCGGCATATTCATGAAGTGTGCCGGGCTGATTCTGTGGGCATGGGTCAATGTTCTTCTTTACAGGTGCACTGTATTGAAGAAGAAAAACGCACAGCTTTTCATACTGGATGTTCTGGCATTGTGCACAATGTTCATTCCGTATCACAATGAAGCGGATCTTACCGCCAACCTGCATGTGGTCTTCGGATTACTGACACTGGTATGGTTCAATCTGATGATTGTACAGAACGGAATGCGTGATTTCAGACTGCTGCGCCTGTATGTGATGCTGTGCATACCGGCATTTGTATTTGTACTGCGTGCCATGTCCATTGACGGACTCAGTGAGATCATCTACACATGGGGTGTTGTCGTTTATCTGACATATCTGTGCACACATCAAAAGAAAAAGGGCTGAGTGCCCTTTTATGCGATAACATGATAATCAGTTGTTGAAATACTTCTTACGATCCGGTGAAAGGTTGTCGCAGTAGTAACGGACTGTAAGAGATGTGTTGACCTTGTCTTCTTCTGCAGGATCAACGATGAAGCCGTCACCCTCAAGCATGCAGTTGAGAATTGCCTGGCATGTTGTGGACAGGTTGTCAACACCTGCCTCAACCTCTGTTAACAGGTCGCCTGCATTTACTTCAATATATAACCAGTCCATTGCCTGGGCTTCACCCTTTTTCCAGTTGATGATGTCTTCGTAATCCTTGACTGTTCTCTTAACAACTTCAGGCTTTACTTCTTCAACGACCGGAGCAGCTTCCACTGCAGGTGCAGCTTTCTTGGCTGTTGTCTTCTTTGTTGTTGTCTTTTTGGCAGCTGTTGTCTTTCTTGTTGTTGTCTTCTTTTCAGCTGTCTTTGCCTCTGTCGCAGCCTTCTTGGCTGTTGTCTTCTTTGCAGTAGTCTTTACTGCTGTTTCCGTTGTTTCTTCAACAGCAGCTGTTGTAGTCTTTCTCTTACATGTTCTCTTCTTTGGAGCTGCTGTTTCTTCTGCAGCAGTCACTGTCTTCTTTGCTGGCATGTAATAATCCTCCTTGTAACAATTTCATTATATCATTATTTTTGCGTATTTATCGAATAATTTGAGGTTATACCACAGTAAGTGGTAAGATTAAGGCATGAAAAATGATCAGATCATCGTAAATCGCAATGAAATGCGGAAAATGGAAGCGTTATCAGGCAGAACAACAGAAGAACTGCTTCATACAGCCGGTCAGAAAGTCGCTTCCTTTATTATTGAGAATTACTCTGCATGCCGTAAAATCATGATGATTGCGGGAAATGGAAATAATGGCGGGGATGCTTTAAAAGCGGCAGAAGTACTGCAGAAAACCATGGATGTCAGTATTTACATGATTCATGGACAGCCGAAAACCGATGCGGCACTTACCGTATACAACAGACTGGATTCCAACCTGTTCATCCGTGAATATGAAGTGGAGCAGACTGCTGAGAATGCGGATTTGATCCTGGATGGTGTGTATGGATTCGGATACCACGGTACACTGAATGAACATACAAGAAAGATCTTCCGCAGACTCAATCCATACCGGAATAAAACCCTCAGCATTGACATCAATTCCGGTTGTGAATGTGACAGCGGCTTCTGTGACCGTGATGCTTTGACATCACACATCACACTGGCCCTTGAAGCATACAAACCGTTTCACATGTTCCGGAAAGAACATCACATGTTTGATGAATGTGTGCGGTTATCGCTGGATATCCCTCACAATGTGAAAACATCCTACTTCACCATGGATGAGGAAACATTCTTTTCCAATCTGAAACAGAAAGAAGAGAATGCATACAAAACAAGTGAAGGAAAGACACTGCTTGTATCGGGCAGTTACGGCATGGCCGGTGCGGCATGTCTGAACATCCTTGGCGCACAATCCATGGGTGCCTCATATATCATGTCTGCTGTACCGGATGCCGTATATCCGATCTGTGCAGGCAGATTCACAACACCGGTATTCCTGCCGTATTCATCCAATACATGTGAAAATGTACTGATCCCGGCAGTCCGCAGCGCATCCATCATTGCCTGCGGCAGCGGTATGACAAACCTGGACTGTAAAAACAGAGTCAATGACCTTGTACTGCAGAATGCCAACTGTCCTGTGATCCTGGATGCGGAGGCATTACGGCTGCTTGTACACAACACCTATCTGTTCCGTTTTATCCATGTACCTGTGATCATCACCCCACATATTGGTGAGTTTGCGGCATTAACCGGTAAACCTGCCGAGTACATACAGGACCACAGAGAGGAATGTGCAGAACAGTTTGCACGTCAGTATCATGTATATGTAGTGCTCAAAGGTGCCAATACAGTTGTCGTTTCTCCGGATGGCCGGAAATACATCAACCAGTCAGGATGTCCGGCACTGGCACAGGCAGGCAGCGGTGATCTGCTTACCGGGATCATGGCAGGCACTCTCAATCTTTCCAAAGATATCTTTACCGGTATCTGTATGGCCGTCTGGTTCCATGGTTTCCTTTCAGAATACGGTCTGAAGTATCACTCCATCCGTCATTTCCCTCTGGAATGTTATCCACAGCTTGCGGATGAACTGTTCCGTAAGCATGGCTTCTGATCCCTCTTTGGGATCTTTTTTCATATATAAAAAGAGAAGATCCGATCAGACCTTCTCTTTCATGTGAATCTTTTCAGCTTCTCTTTCTGCGGAATACAACAGTACCTGCAGCGACAATACCTGACAGCATCAGTACAGCCATCCAGAGTGCTGTGTTGCTGTGATCCGATGTATCCGGAACAGACTTTGGAATATCCCGGTACATGATGACATAGGTACTGAACCGATTACTGCCTGTACTGAGCGTAGATGTTGCTTTATCAAATGTGGTTTCAAGCAGCTTCACTTCTGTTGTACCATTCTCATATTCATGGATACGTCCAACAACATACTCTCTTATCACATTCGGGTTCTTATTGATCAGATTTTCCGGAAGTCTGAAAGTGATTGTCACATCCTTTTCCAGTTCTGTAATCCTGCCCTGATATACACCAAGTTTCGAATACTGTTCCAGATTGAGTTCAAGGAACATTCCCGCCTGATATGTCTTCAAAGACTCCGTCAATAAATCCCTGGCAGCCGATACCTGTTGTGTATCTTCCGGTTCGGCTTTCAGCGAAATGAATACCGGTGCATTTTCAGAGCAATCATCCACCTGTATTTTCACGTCTGCGTTCAATGTGTTGTTCGCTGAATTTGTTATATTGACGATCGATTTGATTTCACTTTCTGACGGAATCTTAAGATCATATTCAGCCAGACGTGCATTTCTGATCATTGTTTCAAGATCAGAAACGATCGCATCAACAGCTTCCTGATTGGCAGACAAAGATTTGGTTTCATCATAAGCAAGAATCTCCAATCCTATAGTTGCACCAGAGATCAATGGAGCTACGTTTAGAGGATCATCATAAACCCCCAGAGAGTTAATATAGCTTATTCTGTCATTTTTATAGGTTTCAAATACCGCTTTTGCTTCCTTGATCTGCTGAGCTTCCAGATCCTGCGTCAGTTTTGTGAATATCGAATTGACTGCCTCATTATTCGCTTCTGGTGTCTTTGTAACATCATAAGTCAAAGCTTTGACAGCTGCTTCAGCTTCTGTAATCAGCTTGGAAGCAGCATCAGAATCATTCTCTGTTCTGATATTACTAATTGTTGTAAGAATCTGGTTCTTATTCTCATCAAATGACTTTATGTCATATGCAAGAGCAAATCTGGAGAAAGAATCTGTCGTGAATGTCAGTTCTCCTGTTTCTGAATCATATTCTGTTCCTTTCAGAACTTCATATGTTCCATCATGTCTTTCGTGCATAACCTGAATATCGGTCTGACCTGTTGGTGCAGTGATCGTTACAGTGGCAGAGTTTCCGCCCAGATCCGTTATCGGTTTTGACCAGTATGCTGTGTCAGTTCCTTTGTACCATACCTGATCCATACCGATATCTACTACACTGTTGACATGATAGCCATTCAGATTCTCAGGGAGTTCATTTTCGAAATCCTCTGTACCTGTCCCATCCTTGACATTAACAATAACTGTACCCTGGTTGATAACATTACCATTCAATGTAACAGAGCCATCTTTGACGACATCTGAGCTTGAAGTTACAAGATTACTTGTTTCCTCAAACTTCGCACCTAAATGGAAGTTGCCTTTCTTAACTGTAAATGTGAATACAGACTGTTCATCCTGAGGCTTAAACTCCTGATCATTAATTGAAAGATTCATCAGCTGATATCCATAATCAGGAATCATTTTCACTGTAACTTCCGCATCTGCAGGAAGAACCGCACTTCCACCATGTTCATTCTGTCCCCATACAATCCAAGATGGGAATTCAGATCCAGGCTCATAGTCTTTTCCATCATAGAAAATATTCAGAAGTTCCATCGTACCATTGCCGATATACTGATCTTTCGGAACAGGGCTACCATCTGGATTTTCTTCATCATAAGACCACAGGAAGTTACCAATTAATGAATATGGACTGTCTCCACTGACTTCTGCCTTTTCTGCTGTTATTTTATATTCATAATTATAAGGAACTGTGAAAGTGTAAACATAGATCTGATCCTGCAGAGCATTCAACATAGCTTCTCTGCCTTCTACTGTTGTAGGATCCGGCAATGACTTTGCATAATCTGTTCCATTAATAATAATTTTTGTATATCTTTCATTGATAAAGTTAGCCACTCTGAAAGTAACAGTTTTTTCCGTTTCTTTATGTGTGTACTTAACAGAATCTGCTTTACTGTTTACATCCTTATAGTTCTTCATATTAGAATCATTAATATACATGTCAATGCTTCCAGTAACAATCAATGAAGACTCAATCATACCTTCTGTTCCCTGAGACGGATCAGAAGGATCGATTCCTCCAGAAGACTTCATTCCAACAGTGAATGTTAATGTGTTCTCCGGCCCTGGATATACACCTTCAGTCTTTCTTGCAGCGAGTGAGGTCTTTCCATCCACAACATTCAATGCAACTGAGAAATCATTTCCTCCAGAAACTCTGACTTCCATCGTATCCTGATTGAAATCAGTCAAAGTGATAACTGTATCCTTACTGATTGCTTTTACACCTGTCAGAATGGTCAAGCCATCACCATCACCGGTTGCAGCCTTTACGGTGTTTCCGTTCACTGACCAGCTACCCTGTCCAAAATCAACCTGGTATGTTACCTGATTCTGAGTACTTGAGCCATAATCATCCGCATATACACCCACTGCACCTGTAAACATACATGCGATTGTGAAAAGCGCCAGTATCTTGGATTTTAAACTTTTCATAGAATATGTTCCTTTCATTCACACTTATTTTAACAATTTGAGTATTATATAAGTGTGGGATTCCCGTTTTGGCAAGGTGCCATAATGGGAATGAAAAACTTTTCCATTATCTTTCAGAATACAATTATGCCTGTATATCAGACCTGGAGGGTTTATTATGTTATTCAGAGAAGTACTGAACCGGTATATCGAACAGTTGAATGTTTCTGCACGACAGTTATGCGATGTATGCGGACTTTCACCTTCTTCGTTAAGCCGTTACCGCAACGGAGAACGTGTTCCGGAAATCAACAGTGAAATTCTCAATTCCATCTGTCATGGTATCAGTGAATTATCAAAGTCTTCTGATTCCTGCACTGCCATATCGGAAACAGAAATCATGCAGAAATTTGAATCATGTGCGGATATCATTGCCACGGATACACTGCAGTTCCGTGCCAATCTCAACACACTTCTGAACAGTGTTGACATCAATATCCGAAACATGTGCAGGAATATCGGCTATGATGAATCTGCTTTCTTCAGAATACGTTCAGGTTCGAGAAATCCATCCAATCCTCTTAAGATGGCGGATCATATTGCCCAGTATATCAGTACCATCTGTGATAAGAACATGAAACAGGACCTCAGTAAACTGATGGGTGTTTCCGTGGAACAGCTGAAAACAGAATCAGATATTCAGGAATGCCTGAAGGAATGGCTGATCTTCTCATCTGTGATCAAGAACGAAAACATCACTTCATTCCTTGAGAAACTGAACGAATTTGATCTGAATGAATACATACGCCTGATTCACTTTGATGAGATGAAAGTACCGTCCATGCCATTCCAACTGCCTTCTTCAAAGTATTTTTTCGGCATGAAGGAAATGATGAAAGCAGAGATTGACTGGTTGAAGGCGACGGTATTATCCAGATCCATGAAGGATGTCATCATGTACAGTGATATGCCAATGGAGGAAATGTCCAAGGATCCGGACTTTCCGAAACAGTGGATGTATGGTATGGCAATGATGTTAAAGAAAGGTCTGCACCTGTCAATGATTCACAACATTGACCGTCCGATGCATGAAATGATGCTTGGACTGGAAAGCTGGATTCCGATGTACATGACAGGACAGGTGACACCGTATTACCTGGATGATGCCCAGAACCGTGTGTTCCATCACTTTATCCGGGTATCGGGTCAGTGGGCATTAAGCGGGGAAGGCATTCAGGGACACTTCAAAGACGGACGATATTACCTTACAAACAACAGGGATGAGGTTGCCTACTTTACAAAGCGGGCAAAACAGCTTCTTGCTCATGCCCACCCTCTGATGGAAGTTGTCAACGGTCATACTGCTGTCTTCATCAATCCGGAAGAACCGAAATACTACCGCAATATCCTTTCCTCCCTTCCGCTGTATACAATAGAACGACAACAGCTGGAATCCATGCTGGAGGGATGCAGCGGAGATGAAGCACAGAAGAAACAGGTCATGGATGAATATGACAGACTCTGTGAACAGGTTGAAATCATCCTTGCCCATGGTGTGGTAATGGATGAGGTTCCAATCCTCAAAGAAGATGACTTCAGGGAATTCCCGCCATATATCATTACAAGTGTGGATATCAGTATTCCGTATACATACGAACAGTATCAGAATCATATGGAAGCCTGCCGCAGATTCGCAGCTGCACATGAAAACTACTCACTTGTCGAAAACAGCAGGTGTACCTTCCGCAATCTTCATATCCACATCATCAAAGGTGAAAAGGTTGTCGTATCCAAACTGCGTTCCCCTGCCATCAACTTTATCATTCACCACCCGAAACTTGTCGATGCGATTGAAAACTTCGTACCGCCTGTTATCGAGGAATAACGGATGATCTTATGGATCATCTGTTTTCGTATACAAAAATACCTGGGAATTACTTTTTCCCAGGTATCAGATATCTGTCTTTATACTCTTTCTTTGCGATTTCCGTAAAACGTTTTACAAATTCTTCCTTGCGGGCAATATAACCGGCTTTGTCATGTTCATATTCTTTTGCCAATGAGAGCTTCAACCTTTCATATTCCGCTGCCACTTCCGGATTTGCGACAAGGTAATCACGGAAATACAGCTCATCATTGTCATTGGCAAGTCTTACATGAAGATGATAGACACGGGTTGTTCTGCCCTCCATCACATAACCCTTGTTGAGGGATATACGATACGGCCCCTGGGACATGCATCTCCAGCCGTTGCGCAACAGAATATTACGGACTTTTAACAGGTCACCGTGATTGGGTACCTCCATCATCATATCCACGATGTTCTTTGCCCATATATTCGGTACGGCAGTGGAACCGATATGCTGAATTCGAAGGATGACATTCTGCGGAATCAGATCCATCAGTTCCTTTTCTTCTTCCTCATACCATGCATACCAGTTTGTTTTCGGGGCAACCAGAGTTACCGGATACAGACTCCAGAGCTCTTTCATTGTCATCTTGTCCAATGGTCTTTTCATAACTTTACCCATAATCAGTATAGCAACTTTATTTCAGATTTGTTAATGCAGATCATCATTTTGTCAAAAAAAGAATCTGTTTCTGATTCTGGTACAACCCCCAACAGCCATATAACCGGTAAATATACATGTTATAATCAGCTCAGGAGGATTTATCAATGTCAATTACATTAGGTGTGTCCGTGTATCCTGAACAGGAAACACCGGAACAGATCGAAAGCTATCTGAAACTTGCATCATCCCATGGTTTCACAAAAGTATTCACAAGCATGTTTTCCGTACCGGGGACAAAAGAGGAGGTCATGTCCTATTTCAAAAACTTCACCGGCATCGCCCATAAGTATGGAATGAAGGTATCCGGTGACTGCAATACCCACTTTCTCAAGAAAATCGGTGCATCTGAGACAGATCTGACTCCATTTGTGGAAA
The DNA here is from genome assembly GCA_051873755.1 of Bulleidia sp. GTDB lineage: Bacteria > Bacillota_I > Bacilli_A > Erysipelotrichales > Erysipelotrichaceae > Bulleidia. The sequence goes on from JBJEFE010000097.1 coordinate 18,943, forward strand.
TGGGAATCGACATCATCCGCATGGACATGTGTTATGGCGATGACAGAGACGTCACTCTGATTAATAATTCCCTCGGAATCGGTGTGGAAATGTCCGCTGCCTTTGTCAGACCGATTGACTCCGCCATTGCCCATGGTGCCAATACGGACAATCTTGTCTGTTGTCACAATTTCTATCCGGAACGCTATACCGGTGCCGACCTTCCTTCCACAAATGATGTAAACAATCACTGGAAACAGAAAGGCATCAGAGTTGCCATGTTCATCAGTTCCAATGTCGAAGGTGCCCATGGTCCATGGCCGATCCAGGACGGTCTGCCGACACTGGAGGATCATCGCTGGATTCCGGCTGACAAGCAGCTGAAACATCTGATTGCGATGGGCAACTGCGATGAGGTTCTCTTTGGCAATGCCTTCGCATCTGAAGAGGAATTTGAAGCCATTGAAAAGGTCATGAAGGAAGCGTATTACACCGTTCCTGAAATGGACGGAGGCGTTGACGATGCATTCGGACCTCTGTCACACTTCCTGCCGCATGGGGATATCACACGGATTCCGTTCTCCATCAACCTGGAGGAAGGCGTCAGTGATCTGGAAAAGGAAGTTCTGTTCTTCCCTCTGCACAGTGCCGGTGAATATCTGTATTACATGATCCGTTCAAGAATCACACGTATGACACATAAGAAACATGATTTCCCATACCGCCCATGTAATCGTGACATGTTCCACAGAGGTGATGTCGTGGTTGTCAATGACAACTGCCGTCATTACCATGGTGAAGTTCAGATTGTCCTGAAGGACATGAAGAACGACGGACAGAGAAATCTTGTCGGTACCATTCCGGAAGATGAAATGGTGCTGCTGGATCATTTCAAAACCAACACAAGATTCTGCTTTGTGAAGTAATCCTGCAGGATGTCATCTGACATCCTGTTTTTTAAGAAATGATTCCGAGAATTCTCCCTTACCTGTATGGGAGATGAATCGGATTTTTTGATAGTG
>JBJEFE010000098.1:0-40614 GCA_051873755.1 Bulleidia sp.
GTTCGAGGGCTCAGAACTGTCATAGTTCTGTCCATCTCCCAGGTACCACTTTAATGATTTGGGGCTGCTTTCCTTTACTTCCGGATAAACTGATGATCGCTGACAAGATCTTCAATTGTCTCCATACGTTCCACATGCATATGAAGATCATACTTCTCCCTCAACGCCGCAAGCTGTGCCATCATCGGTGAGGCATGGTGAGCATCCAGTGCAGCCTGATCTCTCCACTGATCAATCAGAAGAACGGTTTCAGGATCCTTCATGACAAGGAAATAATCGTATTTCTCATTTCCCTCTTCATTGCGGATTGCCTGTGCAATACCGGTTTTTTCCATTTCTTCCGCAAAACGACGGGCACTGCCGTCTTTCCCGGTATAATACAGATTCACAACAAGGCTCATGTTTCTTCTCCTTTTGGCTTCTTTGCTTTTCTTAAGAATACAATACGAAGTACTTCCGGTATATACCGCATCAGTCTGTTTCCCATTCCCGGAACAATCACACACTGTTTTTTCAGATGGTTCATACAGTATGTCACGGTATCCTGTGCACTCATATGATATCCTGACATCGTACCTCCGCTTTTGGCGTAGAATGCGGTATCCACAGGCCCTGGGCATAAACAGTATACCCGGATCCCAAATGGTTTCACTTCCTCATGAAGCGCTCTTGTATAACTCATCACAAATGCCTTTGAGGCATAGTAGGATGCGATATATGGTCCCGGCTGAAAGGCACCTGTTGAAGCCACATTGATGACTGTTCCATGCTTTTTCTTCACATGTCCTGCCGTAAACAGTTTGCACAATGTCATCAGAGCGATATCGTTCACCTTCACCAGATCCTCATCCCGATCCACGGGAATATGCCAGGAATATCCGGTCGTACCGAATCCGGCACAGTTGATCAGAACATCGATATCATCTCCGCCTGCCTGTTCATACAGGGCCTGGGCTGCCTGATCTTTGGAAAGATCACAGGTGATGCCCGTCACATCCATACCGGTTTCCTCTTTCAGTTTCCGTTTCGCATCTGCCAGTTTTTCTTTTCTCTTCGACGCAAGAATCACGTCATGTCCGTTTTGGCAGTAATACTGCGCAAAGGCATATCCGATTCCTTCACTGCCTCCGGTAATCAGAACCCTCATGACCCCTTTTCACGCTCCAGCAGTTTCTGCAGTTCCTTTTCCGCAAGAACAGATCCGATTGTATCGGCTGCCACTTTTCCTGACACAAACGCCCATGTATTTCTCAAACCTGCCGCAGTTCCATCTTTGCATATATCCGTTACCGCATTTCCCACTGCCAGCACATGTTCCATCACATTCCCGTCTTCATCCAGCACATGAAGATGTTCATCCACCTGAATGCCTGTCCCGCTTCCTGCACAATAACTACTCAGTTTCACCAGCACAAGGTCATCACTCTGGCTCAGCCCATCCCGGAAGTCACTTCTTCCAAGCGGATCCTCAAAGCGCAGATTCAGAGAATTCTCATACACAAAGTTCTCATACAGTTTCAATGTGTTTTCCACCGGTACAATCTCATTGAGTTCCTGCCAGGATGACGGAAACAGAATATCATTTCCCTCATCCGAGGATATTCTGTCCCTGCATTCATCCGTGATTTCCTCCACCCGGATCATCTCACTGCGGAATGTATCATATGCTTTCCTGCTCAACAGAAGATAACAGTCAGACGTCTGTTCTGCGATCGCATCAGAGATTGTCTGTCGATCCCCGGTCTCATCCACAAACCGTTCTCCCTCACTGTTGACAATGACAGCACCATTGCGGATCAGTTTTTCCATGATATCAACGACATCAATCACAGTTCCCTCTTCCGCCTTCCAGCCTGTATGAACAACTGTCTGTTTTCCTTCAGTCATTGCCATTCCCGCCTGTTGTGCAAGCTTTCTGCCGTCGGATTCCTTCATCGTACTGCCGTATACAACATCAATCACGTTATCCAGGTTGTCCGAACCGGTTGCGATTACCGCATACCGGCATGTGATTGTGTAAAATGTTCCATCCTGACTTCTGGCATATACAACCGCACCGTCAATGTTCTGTCTGACTTCCGTCACTTCCGTGCTGAACAGAATACCCGCGCCGGATACCTGTGCCTCCTTGCCAAGAAGTTCTCCGACCGTATTGACCGAAGAATCGTATTTCTGCAGGATATCCTGCGCATAGTCCGGACTTGCATATACACGTTCTTCAAATGGAATACCAAGATCGTTCTCCTGCCAGAACAGTGTGCCTTCCAGGTTGTTCATCAGCACATCCACCAGTGCTTCACTTCCACCCGCTGCTTTACTGATATCATCCTTCAGCCCTTCATATATACCTGTAATCTGTGAAGCGTCCTGCACATCCCGCAGCACGCCGCCCAGGCTGTCCTGTTTTTCAATAATTGTCGTATCAACACCCATCTGCTGTAAACGCAAAGCTGTGGAGAGTCCGGATGTACCGCCGCCGATCACTGCCACATCGCTTGTGATTTCTTTTTTCGGGTTGCGCACGGATACCTTTTCACCACCTGTCCATTCACTCATATCCGCACCTGCCTGATGCAGGACATCCTGTATGGATTCCAGAAATCCCTCACATGTCTGTGTAGCGCCGGATACCGTATCCACATTGATGGATTGCGATGAAATAACAGCGTCCGTCAGATCCCGCACTGCACTTTCCGTCACAATCTCTGATTCCGTTGATTCCATCACATCAATCTTTGTGATCTTATGATCACTGATCGTAACTTCCGTTTTCAGTGTTCCGTTATAGCCTGTCCCGCTGCCTGTGTAGACACCGTCTCTGATACTCTTTTTGGTTTCTGTTCCACATCCGGACAGCAGAGTCAGAGAAAGCAGAACAGAGATCAGTTTCCTGTATGTTTTCATGATTCTTCTATTCTAGCATTGATTTCTGAAGTGTGGGTGAATTATGGATTTTCCCATTGGAATCGATTATGATAGATGGCAGGAGATAAACGTATGAAATATCCTGAATTTATTGAAAAAGGCGGAACCATCGGTATCTGTGCACCTTCCGCAGGAGTCGGAAAGAAACTGGAAGATTTTGACCGTTCCATTGCATATCTTGAAAACCTTGGATACAACATCCATGAAACAGAAAATGTCCGTATTTTCTGTGAAAGAGGCGGTGATGCACCGACACGCGGAAATGAACTCAACAGCCTGTTTGCGGATGACAGTGTGGACATTGTCATGTGTGCCGCAGGTGGTGATTTCCTGGATGAAATGATCCCATATGCGGATTTTGATCTGATGAAGGAACATCCGAAGTGGCTGTACGGCATGTCCGATCCGACTGGACTTCTGTTTCCGTATACAACGATGTGTGATGTCGCAACCATATACGGCACAAATGCCGGTGCCTATGACATTGATCCGCTGCCGGAATATCTGCAGGGACAGCAGACATACCTGAGCGGTGAATGTGTACCCCAGCACTCCTGGCAATACCATGTCGGCGATCCGTTTGCGGATGAACTGGATATGAGTGAGGAAACATATTTCGGCCGCAACATCGATTCCCTGCATGTGTCAGGCCGTTGTATCGGCGGTTGTGTGGATGTGCTGAAAGATATCATCGGAACCCGTTTTGACCATGCACGTGACTTTGTGGAACGATACAGTGAAGATGGGACCATCTGGTATTTTGACAATTTCTGTCTGAGTGCTGAATGCCTGTACCGCACATTCCTGCAGTTCCGTTATGCCGGCTGGTTTGCGCACACAAAGGCTGTACTTGTCAGCCGTACCGCCATCCCATCCAGTGAAACGGGCATGAGTTATGAGGAAGCCATTGAACGTGCCTTCCCTGATATCCCTGTCATATACAATGTGGACCTGGGACATGTGCCTCCAACCATGGCCATGATCAACGGAGCGATCATGAACCTCGATTTTGCGGAAAATGAATACGAAATCTCTTTTCAATTGAGATAAACAGTGCTATAATCATAAAGCACTCGGGGTTATAGCTCAGCTGGGAGAGCACCTGCTTTGCAAGCAGGGGGTCAGGAGTTCGATCCTCCTTAGCTCCACGAACACAAAGAGAACAGAGAAATCTGTTCTTTTTTTCACTCAAAACAAAAACAGGCATGTACTTTCATACACACCTGAATCACCTTTCCTTCCTTTGGATCCTTAATCCCTGCCTCTGTGATTGCATCGATCAGCGCAACGTGGTATGCATTCATCCGACCATCCCTTCGTCCTTCTTTTTCCATGATACAGATTTCCCTTTTTCTGAATTCTTCTTCAGATTTCTGATTTTTCTTCAGTTTTCTGTATTATACTTAATCCATGAGTGCAAATGTCCGTTCAACGCTCATCGGCCTGATCCGTCAATCCGGTTATCCGGAGGTATTCGGTGAACTGATCGCAGATGAGCTGAAAACAGAAAAGCAGATGAATCGGATGATCGGGTATCTTCTTAACGCAAAACCTTCCTCCATGGAGGAAATTGCGGATGAGATGCTTGCGATCAGAGAGGAATTTGCGGGATATCAGAGAAAACATATCGCTGAATCCGCAAACAGAAGCCGCAACCGTCTGCTCAATCGCGGACTGAAGTAAATCCGGGGTCATAGCTCAGTTGGGAGAGCGTCTGGTTCGCAATCAGAAAGTCGTGGGTTCGAGTCCCATTGGCTCCACCTGAAAAACCGCAGTGCATCACTGTGGTTTTTTCATGCATGTATTGATTTCAGATCAGAAAATTGACAACAGCGTATATCAGATGGCATACCGTAAATATCGAAAGAGGTATGACAGCGATCATGTTTTTTCTGTCCATTGCGAAAAACAGGAAGGAAAGGCATGGGAAAACAGTCAGTCCAAGTATTACCGCAGCGTTTGTCATACCCAGGTAATAGAATCCCCAGTACAAATCATAAAGCAGGCAGGATACCCCTGCGGCGATCAGACAGCGTGACAGCCTGATTTTCCCGCATTCACGGTTTCTGATCAGGCATAATGCCATGATCATCAGTACCTGACATACTGACGCAATGGTATCCGTTGTTTCCGTTACGGATTCTCCCCGCAGAATATCATGCGGCGCTTCAACCGCAAACCATATAAAGTTCGGAATCATGATGACAAGAAACAGAATCAATCCCCATATTTCAAAGCCCGGCCTGTATTTTTTCAACATAACAATACCTCTTCTGTCATTTCCGGAATCATTATATGTCCGCATTGTAAAATTCAGGTACAGTTACGAAAAAAACCGTGCCTTCACCGCATTTCAACTTCTGATCCTGCCGTTTCAGGCATTTTCCGATACATGTGGAAGAAGAAGGCATACTGCAGAATCATTGTGATGATCCAGGAAACCGGATAACACAGGTACAGTGACGGAAGTGTTCTGAAATATGCAAAGATCGTATACACATAGACAACCCGCACACAGACGATTCCGACAAACATGGTAACTGTCGGTAATGTGCCATGTCCCATACCGCGCAGACCATCCGCCGGGATATCCAGTATCCCGTTGAGAAACAGCCAGAACGTTACATAGAACAGACGTAGTTTTCCCGCCTCTATTACCATCGGATCATTGGTATACAGAGACAGAAAAAAATGACCGTTGATATAGATAACAGCACCTTCCAGAAAGGAAATCAGACCGATCAGAACAGTTGTCACAACGATGATCTTTCCGATTCTCTTCCTGTTTCCGGCACCGTAGTTCTGCGATATGAAAGTGATGGCGGCGTTGCCGATGGCACCCATGCCGATATAGACAAAGCTTTCCAGATTGCATGCGGCACTGTCTCCGGCAATCACAACCGATCCAAAGGAATTGATGGCGGACTGAATTGCCATGTTGGAAATACCCCACATCGATGACTGCAGTCCCATCGGAATACCGACACTCAGAATGGAACGGATCTGTGATCCATTCATACGGATATCCTTCAGAATCAGTTTTGTTTCATCCGTTTCCCGCATCAGTGCTCCTGTCACAAGAACGGCAGACAGTGTTTCGGAGATGACGGTTGAGAGCGCAACCCCCGCAACCGACATTTTCAATACCACCACGGTAAGCAGATTCAACAGTACATTGACAACACCTGATATCATCAGATACATGGTCGGCCTTGCCGTGTCTCCTTTGGAACGCAGAATGGCAGCGCCGAAATTATAGACCAGCAGCGGTACCGCACCGATAAAATACAGACGCATGTACAGTGTGGACATGGAGATAATATCACCCGGCGTATTGATCAGACGCAATAACGGCACAGTCAGAATATTCCCCGCAACACTCAGAACAAGACCGCCGCATAATGCGATGAAATAGCTTGTATGCACACCGTCTTTGATCAGATGCCGGTCTCCCTTTCCGAAGAGAGATGCAATCAGAATATTGGAGCCAACCGCAATACCGTTAAACAGGGACACAATCAGATTGATAATGGAACCTGTAGCCCCGACTGCCGCAAGTGCCTGCTGCCCCGAAAACTTTCCGACAATAATCGTATCCGCCGCATTCAGTCCGATCTGAAGCAGATTGCTCAACATTAAAGGAAGGGCGAACAGAAGAATATTCTTCACAAGCGGCCCTTTTAACATATCCAGTTCTCCTGTTTTCTTTGCCATAGCTCGATTATATGACAGAATACCGAAAAAACATACCTGTTCCAGAAAACAGAAAAGCCATCCCAGAACAGGATGACTCATTGACTATTCACAAACAAGCGAAACAGCCTCCGGAACAGAAATCCGGTCAACAGGTTTTCCAAGTGTACCATCCGCATTGATCGGGAATGATACAATCTCATCACTGTTGCGGTTTGCGGCAAGAAGCCAGTTTCCGACAACCAGAATATCTCTTGGATGTTTACCAAGGGTTGATGTGCACTGTATCAGTTCCGGTACATGATCATGCATTTCCAGAACGGAAATGACATTTTTTGTACGTGTGGACACATACAGGAAACGTCCGTCCTCACTCATACGGATGGCGGCGGTATCTCTTACACGTTTTTCGTCATTTGGAAGCAGTGCGCAGGACGCTGTCACCTTCCAGTCCCCGGGGTGAATCACAAACAGTTCATTGGAAAGTTCCGACACAAGATACAGGTATTCCTGATCCATTGTCAGAATACCGTGCCGCGGTCCGGTTCCGGCATTGAAGCGGATACTGCCGAGAATATTCAGATCCCGGTCCAGGATCACAACCCGATCCAGGAACAGACATGGCACAAGCACCCGGTCCCTCCACAGAATGATCTGATGACAGCCTGCACCATCCTGAATCTGAATACTGTGGACCAGCTTCTGTTTTCCATCGGTCACCTTCAGGCGTGTTACCGTACCGGTATGATAATTGGCGGTATAGATATCTTCGCCATCCACTGCCACATGACAGGAGGTTCTCCGTTCGTACGCAATCTGATCAATACATTCTCCTTCCCTGTTGAAAAGAGCTGTTCCTGAACCATGCGGGAAATCAGCGACGGCGGTTATGATCCCATGATCAACTGACAGGTATTTCGGATTCCGGATACCTGCGAAAAGCTGCGGATCGGACAGCTTTCCGTCCTGAAAGCGGAAGGAGTAGATTCCTTCACTCTTTCTGCCGGTATATGTGCCGGCGTAAATGATTTTTTCCATGTCTCAAGTATAACACAAAAAAACAGGAGCGAAATACACCCCTGTCAGTCAGCGACCTTTTTGAAGATATCACGGTAGATGTCACGAAGCTCTGCTTTCTGCGCGTCGTTCATCTGATCGTTGGGATCTGTTGTATCCTTGATTTCATATCCCGGTACCAGTGCAATCTGAGAAGCGACAACCTTGCCGTTTTTCACACCGACAACATATGGTACATAGAACACAGGCTCCCCTGTTTCCTCATCCTTTTTCAGATCATCCCCGACATACTTCAGAAGATTGTCGTATGTATCATCCTCCGGTTTGACACTGGCATCCACATAATAGGCAGGAAGCCCGTATTCAACCATCACGGTATTCAGCTGTGGAAGTGCTCTTTCACACCATGGGCAGCTGACATAACCGTAATAAATGACACCTGTGCCGTTTTCCGCAAACAGACGCACGGATTCCTCCAGTGTAATCTGTTCAAAATCACCGACTTCCCCTTCCAGCCAGGAATACCCGGACATATCTGCTCTTACACTGTCCAGTTCCACCGTATTTGTGATCGTAAGCTGTTCAGACGGATTCTTTTCATCATGGCCTGTACCGCCGCATCCTGCAAGAAGGCATACGCTCAGAATCACTGCCATCCATTTTTTCATATCCAAAAACCTCTTTTCGTGCCTTACAAATATACAACCACCGGATGAAAGCCGCAATAAAACAGCGTCAGTTCACGTAAAATTCAGTTTACCCGATCTTTACGATTTCTGTGGATTCGTACATTCTGTCAATCTTTTCTCTTGTCGCAAGTCCTCTGGAGTAGGCTGTTGCCGTACCGCAGCTTGCGCCAAAACGGAAGGAATCGACAGAATCCTTTGTACGTACATAGTTCATCAGGAATCCCGCAACCATCGAGTCACCGGTACCGACCGTATTGACAGCCGGACCCTGACGCAGAATACCGGATTCATAGACACCTTCATCACAGATCAGAACCGCTGTGCCGTCATCCAGAAGCACAACAACATGGGAAACGCCCTGCGCATGGAGTGCCTTTGCATTCGCAATGACCTCCTCCTTTGTACGGCATGGTTTTCCGACAATCGTCTCCAGTTCAGACGGTGTTGTCTTGTACATGAACGGATGGTATTCGATCATGGACTTCATGACTTCCGGTACCGTATCAAGAACGACCTTGATGTCATGATCAATCGCTTCAATAATCATCTTCTTTGTGTCTTCCACAAGGTATTCCGCAATATTACCCGCAAGGACAAAGACATCTCCCTCATACAGTGTGGACACCTTTGCCATCAGATTTTCCATCGCATCGTGGGTAATCATCGGTCCGTTTGCGTGCATGTCACGAACAGTGACAGAATCGGATCTCAGTTTGACATTGATTCGGGTTGCTCCATCAATGTATGTGAAGTTCGGACGGATATCCTCATACTTTGCCAGCAGTCTGATATAGAAATCCTTTGTAAAACCGCCGATAAAACCAAAGGCACGACTTGGAATACCAAGGTTGGAGAGAACGATGGAAACATTGATTCCCTTACCGCCGGCCTCATAGTACTCCAGCGTGGATCTTCTCAGTTTCTGATCGTTTTCAAAGTCTTCAAACTCCATGTAATAGTCCAGTGATGGATTCATCGTGCAAGTACAGATCATGTTATGCCTCCTCGATCAATGCAATGATCTTCTTTATCAGTTCTGCAGCCATCTGCAGTTCTTCCACAACACAGTATTCATAGCGGCCATGGCAGTTTCTGCCGCCTGTCCCAAGATTTGGACATGGCAGTCCGCGCAATGACAGTTCCGCACCGTCTGTTCCGCCGCGGATCGGATCCGACAGGGCAGCCAGACCAAGTTCCTTCATTGCCCTGCGGGCAGTATCCACAGCCATCGGACGTTCAATCAGAACCTCCTTCATATTATGGTAACTGTCCATAACCTCAATTTCAACACTGCCTTCGCCATGCAGAGCATTCATCCAGGCAGCGGCGTCTTTCATCAGTTTCTTCTTTTCATCCAGTTTTGCGCGGTCATGATCACGGATGATATATGCGGAAGATGCTTTTGCGGAGCTTCCCTCAATTCCGATCAGATGGATGAAACCTTCTCTTCCTTCCGTATGTTCCGGTGTCATATGTGACGGCAGGAGTGACTGGTATTCACATGCCATGGATGCGGCATTGATCAGCTTGTCTTTGCCGGAACCCGGATGAATGGAGAAACCGTTGAATGTCAGTCTGACGGAAGCCGCATTGAATGTCTCATCCGACAGTTCATCAATATTTCCGCCATCCATCGTGTAGGCAAAATCCGCACCGAACCCTTCGATATCAAAGTATTTTGCTCCGTTTCCGATTTCCTCATCCGGTGTAAATCCGATCGCAATTCTTCCGTGCTTTACTTCAGGGTGTTCGTGGTAATACTGCAGAGCATCCATGATTGCGGCGATACCTGCCTTGTCATCCGCTCCCAGCAGTGTGCTTCCATCCGTCACAACTAGACGTTTGCCTTTGACAGAAGGCAGATCCGGGAAATCAGACACCTTCATGACAACATCATCGCTTAAAACAATATCATTGCCGTCGTAGCATTCAATCACCCGTGGATTCACACCGGTACCGGAATAGTCAGGTGCCGTATCCATATGGGCAATAAACCCAACCGTCGGTACTTCATGATCCGTATTGGACGGCAGCCATCCATACACATAGCAGTGTTCATCCAGCTTCACATCTTCCAGTCCCAGCTCTTCCAGTTCCTGCTTCAGCACCCTGGCAAGATCAAACTGTTTTTCCGTGCTCGGCGTCACATCCTCATGGGATGGATCCGACTGTGTATCGATCCGGCAGTATCGGATCACTCTTTCTTCAACATTCATATGTTATTCCTCTTCCTTCAGTACTGTCATTTCCGAGAATATGCAGTCAAATGTGGAATCCAGCGGACTGCATGCGAATATGCCTATATGGAACACATGATCACGGTTGATCCGGAATCTTCTCATTCCCGAATACCGCTTTCCGTTGAAACTGTATTCCACAAGCACCACATCCTCACGTACCCAGATCCGGTAATACATCCACCGGATCCCGCTGGCCAGATCTCTGTGACAGCGGTCATAGCCATCATCGTGATATACGTTGCTGGCAAGCTCTGACAGCTCCCCGTCGTGGTATTCCATTCCGACTACCGCCTTGCGCTGGTTTTCCTCATACAGTACAAGTCCGCACTGATCCAGTGCATTCCTGTAATTAAAATCACAGCGTACGGAAAGACAGAATGTCTTTCCTTTCACAGGCATTACCGCCTCGGCACATGTTCCATCTTTTCTCAGATCTGAAAACGGTTCTGTTTCCACAATCAGTCTGTCCGGCGTCACCACGGAAAGAGCAGGTTTATGAACCCACTCCAGACGGGTCATATCAATCTTTTTTTCCATGTATTTATGATAGCAGAAACCCGCAGTATATGACTGCGGGTATTTTCAGAAAATCAGTCTTTTTTTGCCATTTCGATATTGAAGCCCTTGAAATCGAACATTTCAAGTGACTGTTCAATCGTCTTCTTATCGCAGGCCATGTTTTCCTTGGCCATTCTGCCGCGGACTGTCGCCGCATCGGAAATACATGCAGGACCTGCAATACATCCGCCGGAGCAGTTCATGCCTTCAAGGATATCAGCGGAGAACTTTCCTGCTCTCAACAGCATGAGCTGCTTCTTGCATTCAAATCCGTTATCCGCAACAACTGCCGTATACGGACCGTCGCCTGCTTCCTTGGCAGCCTGCTGTACGGCACCGGCAACACCGTTGCTGTGGGCAAAGTTACGACCGTACACGGTTCCGTATGGTTCCGTATCCTCAACGACAACATCTTCCGGATTGATATGCTTCGCAATCAGCATCGCAGCCAGTTCCTCATATGTGATGCAGTAATCAATGTAATCGGAAATCAGTGTTTCATATTTCTTGGCAACACATGGTCCGATAAAGACAACCGCATGATCCGGATGATCGTGCTTGAGCTTCTTGGCAATCGCAACCATCGGAGACAGCGTGGAAGACTTGTTCTTCTTATACTGTTCCGGGAAGTGAATTCTCAACATGTTTACGAATGCAGGACAGCAGGAAGTCGTTAATGGAACCCCTTCCGCCTTGTGCTTCTTCAGCTCCTCATATTCTGTCTGCGCTACCGCATCGGCACCGATGGCAACTTCATAGCACTTATCAAAGCCAAGCATTTCAATGGACTTCATTGTCTGCGCAAGGCTTGTATTGTCAAACTGTCCCTGAATGGACGGAGCCACTACCGCATACATCGGACGCTTGTCACGCAGTGCATTCATAACCGGCAGAATATAGGATCTGTCTTCGATCGCACCGAATGGACAAGCCAGTTCACACTGACCGCAGTTGATGCACTTGTTTTCATCAATCTGGCATAATTTGTGTTCATCCCAGCTGATTGCCTGTACCGGACAGTGTGCATAACAAGGTCTTTCTGTTACGACAATCGCATTGTACGGGCACGCTCTGGCGCAGGCACCGCATTCCTTACACCTGGAATAATCAATTTCAGATCTGAATTCACCGATATGCATTGCGCCGAAACGACATGCCGCAACACATTCCTTTGCCATACACTTACGGCAGTTATCGGTAACTCTGACCTTTTTGATTGTACATCCGTCACATGCGGCATCGATGACCTGAATGATCTGCATCGGTTTATCCTCACGCTCGTCACTTGCCATCTTGCCCATTGCCAGACGTACTCTCTGTCTGAGTACTTCTCTTTCCTTGTATACACAACATCTGACACGCGGTGAATCCAGCGATACCAGATTACGTGCATACTTCATGATCTCATCTTCATCTACCGGGCCTTTGATTGCGGCACGACAGATCGTAACCAGGACATCAAACTTGAACTGTCTGGAGTCATTGGTAAACATATTTGCCATAACTTCTTTAATTTTCCCTCCGTTTTATTCTGGTTTGCGGCACAACTTTCTGAAGGAATGCTCATACTGCATACCGTATTCCACATGCGTCAGCGTTTCCTCATCCACAAGCTGTCGAAGAATCATGCGTGCAAATTCAACTGTTGCGCCCATGCCTCTGCCTGTGATGATATTTCCGTCAGTAACGGCAGGTTCCATCTCATAGGTCCCCTCATAATCCGCACTGTAGAAATCCGGGAAACATGTGTAATGCTTTCCCTTCAGCAGTCCCAGATGTCCGAAAATGGATGGTGCTGCACAGATTGCGGCAATCAGTTTTCCCTGATTGAACCAGGATACAAGATACTGTTTCAGTTCTTCGCTTTTCTCAAGATTTTCCGTACCGAGTTTTCCCCCTGGAAGAATCAGAACATCGTATCCTGCAATATCGATATCCGTGAACAGACGATCCGCATGAAGACGGATCTTATGAGATGTGACAACCTCATCTGTTTGATTCATGGATATCGTATCGATTGTGATTCCGGCTCTTCTTAACATATCAACGGTAATGAGACCTTCACATTCCTCAAAACCATCTGCCAGAAATATTGCACATTTCTTCTCAACCATGTGAAAATTATATCATTCTCACTATCAATTGAGAACAGAAATCTGAAAAATACACCACAGCTGCGGAACATGGTTCTGTGTCCGATTCGCCTCATTCAGCATCATACCTGTTCTGTACTGTAACCTGCCATTCATTTCCAATACCGCGTCGTTACATCATGGTTTTCCGCTTTGAATCACATCTTCAAGCACAGGATAACAAAAGGAAATTACCGATTTTCTGTAAACAAACGATTGTTTCTGATCAGATTATTGCATTTCATGCAAAAATGCCTTTGTTTTCCATTGCGTAAAAATCATACTTGCCACGCTATTACAGCGTGGTCTTATAATACAAACATATAAAGAGAGCTCAGTTTATATTGATTCAGGGAGAACCACAATAAAAACTCACTTATTTCATCATTCCGGTTTATGCATAGGATGGTGAAGAAGATACCGGTACAGGAGGACATTCACATGAATACAAAACAGCTTATCATCATATGTGTAAGCATCATTGCCGGACTTGTATTACACGCTTTCATTACTTCTTCTCTTGGCAGTTCTGATTCTTCACGCTACGAATTCATCTCTCATGGAGACACACTGATCATCGGAGACAGACAGGAGATTACTGGGAGAAATACAATCCGCAATTTGAAGGGACAACAGAATGGACACATACCGTTTTCCCTGGCAAATAGTTTTAAACCCATTACAATGTTTATATCATCACATGAAAACCGGTCGATCCGGTTTTCATGGTTTCAGGAGGAAAAATGCAGAAAAAAGAATTTCAGAAATTAACCGGATTATCAGAAGGATCACTTCGTTATTACGCAAAAGCCGGTGTGATTTCCCCTTCAAAAGATCATAACGGATATCATTCATTTTCAGTTTCCGACCTGTCAAAAATCTGTTTTCTTCAGAAAATGCAGGCACTGGGATATTCTGTTTCACAATGTGCAGATATCATCAATCACTACACCTTCCACGATACCGTTACAGACGTCTGTGCACAATTCAACAGAAAACAGAAAGAACTTGAACAACAGACACTTCTGTTATCCGCTTCTGCTCATATCATTCATATCCTGAAAACTGCAGAAGACAACATCGGATTATATAGAGTCGACTGTTTCGAAGCAATCAGATATCTCGATCATGACGGAATGGATCATCCGGGAGCCATAGAAAAAAGTGTGAAATTCGAAAAATTCAATACGTATTTTTCTATTGCTTATCTGGGATTCTCGGTTCCTGTTTCTGACCTGTACAATCAGACTCTGAATCACGGAACATGGCGTCTGATCATCTCTGATCAGGCTACACGGCTTTTTGAAGACCCCTTTCTGGATACACTGCCTGTAAAAAAGGAAAGAAAAATGTTCAATACATTCTTCAGGGTATCCAAAAACATTGCCGAGAAAGAATGGATCAGTACCATACTGAAAGTGGTTGAAGAAGCCAAAGACAGATCACTGACTGTTTCCGACAATGTGGAAGGGGTTATCTACACCACAGGTCTGAATGATCTGATCATTCATGTATGTATTGAGATCCTGTAAACCATCTCCAGAAAAAAGAAGAGAACCCTCTCGAGTTCCCTTCTGCAATCTTTAACTTTCCACTGCTCTGATTTTGGTCTATCGATCGATGCGCGCATATCGATCTAACAGATCTTGCCGGTATTTTCTTCAGAAGGATGTTCCTGTTTCACCAATACAATCTGATTGGTTCACGGTTCATCGGTATTCTGAATCATTCCCGGTAATCTCGCCGCTTTTGTCTTCCTTAAAGGACAGTACTTTTATCAGATAATGATTCCCGCCGCATCAGCCAGCTCAGTTAAAGATTCTGAACAATGATGGGTTTTGCGGAAGTTCTATTCAGCTTCCGCTTTTAACAGATTCCTTCTCTTCTCATATGGTCCTCCCTGAGATCCATATCTCTTTCCTTGTACCTTCAGTATACCCGTATTTATGCATCAGAACAGTCTTTTTTTATGTTTTTTTATGCGGTATAATAATTGTGTTGAGGGTCGAAAAACATGTATATTCATTGTACATGTTTTTCTTATTCTGAAGCAGTGCCGGTTACCGTCTTTACACCCTGATTTTTCTGTCAGATTTACTTCAGCCAACAACCGTAAAGAACAGAACATTCTTTTCTCCTGCCATAATACAGTGTCTTCCAGGTATAACAAAAATCCGGATCATTTTCGATCCGGATTGTTCCGTGCACCAGACAAGACTTGAACTTGCACGGGTTGCCCCACACGCCCCTCAAGCGTGCGTGTCTGCCGATTCCACCACTGGTGCGATTGCTTAATTATTATATCCATGTAAATTTACATAGTCAACATAAAATTGATTGAAATTTGTTGTCATTACTTTTATAATTTTCACGTTTCATTATAAATAATAATGAAAGAAGAAGGAGAATGTATGGACTATCAGAAGATTATCAATATTGCTGTGATCGCACATGTCGACGCAGGCAAATCAACCCTGGTTGATGCATTCCTGAAACAGTCTCACGTATTCAAGGACAACGAGAAAGTTGTTGACTGTATCATGGATTCCAATGACCTTGAGCGTGAAAGAGGAATTACCATCTATTCCAAGAACTGTTCCGTACAGTATAAAGATTATAAAATCAACATCGTGGATACACCAGGCCACGCTGATTTCTCAAGTGAAGTAGAGCGTATCATCCGTACGGTCGATACGGTTATTCTGCTGGTCGACTCTGCCGAAGGACCGATGCCGCAGACAAGATTCGTTCTGCAGAAGGCACTGGAAAACGGTCTGAGACCGATTCTTCTCATCAACAAGATGGACAAGCAGGATGCACGTGCGGAAGAAGTCATTGATGAGTGTTATGAACTGATGCTTGAACTCAACGCAACAGATGACCAGCTTGATTTCCCGATTCTGTATGGATGTGCAAGAGAAGGTATTGTGCGTTATGAATGGACAGATACAAACAACGACATCACACCGCTGTTTGAAACCATCGTACACCATGCCCAGGCATATCCGGATCTGAACGATGAAGCGCTTCAGATGCAGATCACAGCATTGGCATACGATGATTATATCGGAAGACTCGGTGTCGGCCGTATCTACAAGGGCACACTGAAGGCTGCCACAACATATGAGGTATGCAACTCCGACGGCAATGCCCATCAGGGTAAGACAAACCAGATCTTTGTATACAAGGGACTGTCCAGAATTCCGGTGGATGAAATCCAATCCGGTGAAATCTGCATGATTTCAGGTATTCCGGATATCAACATCGGTGATACGCTGTGCCCGATTGGCCAGCCGGATCCGCTGCCTTCCATCAAGATCGAGGAACCGACACTGTCCATGAACTTCATGGTCAACGACTCTCCGTTTGCCGGTCAGTCCGGTAAGTATGTCACTTCCAGAAACATCCGTGAAAGACTGGAAAAGGAACTGGAAGTCAATGTCGGTCTCAAGGTTGAGGAAACAGATTCCACGGATACATTCAAAGTATCCGGAAGAGGTGAACTCCATCTGACTGTCTTACTTGAACAGATGAGAAGAGAAGGATATGAAATTGCCGTATCCAGACCTGAAGTCATCCTGAGAAAGATCAACGGCGTAACGTGTGAACCTGTGGAGGAAGTTGTCATCGATGTACCGAATGACTATTCCGGTTCTGTCATCTCCGCACTGAATGTCAGAAAGGGTCTGCTCTCCAACATGGAAGATCAGGGTACATATACAAGAATCACATACATGTGTCCGACAAGAGGTCTGATCGGTTTCCGTTCCGATTTCATCAACATGACCCATGGTGAAGGTACAATGGTACAGCGTCTTGCGGACTATGAACCATGGAAGGGTGAAATTCCACAGAGAGAAAACGGTGCGCTGATTTCCACAGAAACAGGCGGTGCCATGACATATGCACTCTGGAACATTCAGAACAGAGGTTCCCTGTTCATCGGTGCCCAGACACCTGTCTATGAAGGCATGATCATCGGTGTTTCCGCAAAGAACATGGACATGGGTGTCAATCCGATCAAAAACAAAAAGATGACAGCTGTGCGTTCCACCGGCAACGATGAAGCCATGAAGCTTGTACCACCGCGTATCCTGACACTGGAACAGGCAATCGAATTCATCAACGACGATGAACTTGTTGAAATCACACCTACCGATATCCGTGTGCGCAAGAAGTATCTGACTGCACTTGACCGCAGAAGACACGCACGTGAACTCGGTAAGATTGAAAACGAAGCAGATGAATAAACCAGAGACTCATCAGAATCAATCTGATGAGTTTTCTTATCCTGAAACAGTACACACGTGTATTTCTGAAACCGCTTTGATAAAATACTGTTATTACGAAAAGGAGAAAACACATGGCACATTTTCCGGAAGGGTTCCTCTGGGGCGGCGCAGTCGCAGCCAACCAGTACGAAGGCGGTTGGAACCTCGGAGGCAGAGGCCCTGCCATGACTGACGTCACAACAGGCGGTACAGTCAACACAAACAGAAAGATCACTTACATCGACAAAGACGGCAATCACTGCACAATGGAAAGACACGATAAACTTCCTGAAGGCGCAAGATATGCGGTTCTGGATGAGTACCATTATCCAAATCACGAAGCCGTTGACGGTTATCATCACTATAAGGAAGATATCGCATTATTCGCGGAAATGGGATTCAAACAGTTCAGAATGTCCATCTCCTGGTCCAGACTGTATCCGACAGGACTGGAAAAGGAACCGAATAAAGAAGGTATTGCCTTCTACCGTGACATGTTCCAGGAGATGCAGAAATACGGCATTGAGCCACTGGTTACAATCTGGCACTTTGATACACCGCTGTATCTTGAAGAACACTGCGGCGGCTGGCTGAACAGAGAGACAATCGATCACTTTGTCAGATTCGCCACAACATGCTTTACGGAATTCAAAGGTCTTGTACACAACTGGCTGACATTCAACGAAATCAACAATACAATCATGTTCCTGGATTTTGCGGGCGGTGAACACGCCGACATCGAATATCAGGAAGCTTACCAGCACCTGCACTACCAGTTCGTCGCATCCGCAAAGGCTGTGCAGATCGGACATGCCATTGATCCGTCCAATATGATCGGCTGTATGATCTGCGGCATCACAAACTACCCTGCAACATGCGATCCAAAGGATATCCTGGCATGCCAGCACCAGTGGGAAAAGAACATCTACTACTGTGGTGACGTACAGTGCCTTGGCGCATATGGATCCTATTGTGAAAGACTGTGGAAGGAACACAATGTTACGCTCGACATTACCGAAGACGATCTGACGGATCTTGCCAACGGTACGGTTGATATGTACACATTCTCCTACTACATGTCCTCCCTTGTCACAACACACAGGTTTACGGAAAAGGTATCCGGCAACTTCTCCAGCGGTGCAAAGAACGAATATCTCGAATACTCCGACTGGGGATGGGCTGTTGACCCGGATGGACTGCAGTACTACCTGGAAATGGTATACCAGAGATACAACATTCCGATGATGGTTGTTGAAAACGGTCTGGGTGCCTACGATACAGTGGAAGAAGACGGTTCCATCCACGATCCGTTCCGTATCGAATACTACAGAAAGCACATCGAAGCAATGGACAAGGCCATTGCCAACGGTGTAGACTGCATCGGTTACACAACATGGGGCTGCATTGACGTTGTCTCCGCCGGTACAGGTGAAATGAGAAAGCGTTACGGATTCATCTACGTTGACATGGATGATGAAGGAAAGGGCACAATGGCCCGTACCAGAAAGGATTCCTTCTTCTGGTACAGGAAGGTCATTGCATCCAACGGTGCAGATCTGAGCGACTGATACAGAAACTTCTGTCATTTACGGCAGAAGTTTTCTTTTGTCATGAAGAAAACCGCACTTTGACATGCGGTCTGCTTCAGAACATTTCAGAATGCGTTATTGTTTCAGTATGATGCTTTCAACCTGTGCCATTTCGCACATGCCTTCCACGGTCAGTCTGCCGTCTTTGACATATCCTGCCTTCTGCAGTTCTTCACACGGATCATCGACCTGTTTCAGCCGATGCAGATCATGAATCAGCTTCAGTTTCCGCATGTCCGCATCCGATAAACGGCATGCATTGCAGGTAATGATTTCCGGATTGTCACTGCTGTTCATGTATGTGTTGATATCCGGTCCATTATGGTAACGGATGCCTTCCAGCAGTGTATCGGCGTGATAACCGATTCCGATCTGATCCATCGTTTCATCCTGCATCAGAATATATCTGTTTTCCTTTCCGGCCAAAGCAAAATCACAGGATGTATACTGACGGTAGCCCTTCTGTTCCAACAGCTGTCGTGCCACTATGAACTGCTTTACCTTTTCCTGTGTGGAAACCGGAGCACACTGCTCCGCAATCCGGGAAGAGGAATGGATGATCAGAGGATATAAGGTATAGTGCTCAGAGTTGTACGAAAATGTTTTTTCAAGATCACAGATCACATCTTTTTCACTCTGTCCCGGAATACCATACATGACCTCGAATGAAAGATCACGCATGCGGAAGTTGCGGATGGCAGTGTCCGCCATGGTAATCGCATCCAGGTTGTATGGACGCGAAAGCAGGTTGTGCAGAGATTCCTGTATCGTCGGAATCGATACGATATAGAAATTCACACCATTGTCGCGCAGTCTGTCCAGAAATGCACGGGAGTATTCCCCCGGCATCGTACAGACGCTGATGAAGGCATTCTCACTGACATGAAACACATCTTTGAGTTTTCTCAGGATGGCCGCCAGATCCGCTGCCGGAACCAGTGCCGGACTGCCTCCGTCAATACAGACAGCTTCCACTGTATAGTCATCAAATTCATTGCGATATGTTTCAATCTCCCTCATAACCGCCATTGCATAGGCATGCATGCGGGATGCGTCATACCGGCAGTTTGCCTGTACACAATAGGAACACCTGTGTGCGCAGAACGGAATATTCAGCTGTATTCGCAGTTTTTTCATATGCATCGTAAAGGTCAGGATTCAGATAAACCCTGACCTGTTACATCAGATTTCGCCGTTGAGATACTTTTCAACAGACTTGCCGCATTCTCTTCCCAGTGTGATAACTGTACCAAGAGATACGCCAGGAGTCGGTGTGAAGTATTCTGTTCCGAATCTTCCGGATGCGCAGTTGCCGGATGCGAACAGACCTTTGATCGGATGGAAGTACTCATCCAGACACTGCTGTTCCTCATTGATGACAAGACCGCCGCATGTGCACATCATCCATCCGATTGTCGGAACCTTGACATCGCAGTAGAACGGACCATCCTTGATCGGGAACATCAGTTCGGATTCTCTGCCGAAGTCCTCGTCAACACCCTTTGCACAAAGGTCGTTGTAACGGTCGATGGACTTTCTGATTTCATCCTTGAGATCATCGGAATCACATACGATATCCAGCAGTTCATCCAGTGTTTCCGCACCGTATCTTGTATAGACCGCAGAGAGGTCTCTTCCCTCAACACCGTCTTTGCCTGCTTCAAGCGCCTGCTTGAGTGTTTCCCTGACGTTGTTGATGTTTTCTTCCGTACCCTGTGTGGAACCATGTGATGGTACACAGTAACGCATGTTTTCAGGCAGGTTGGAATCATAGAATGAGAAGTAATGATCACGTGCCTGCTGTAATGCCGGACGGCCTCTGAATTCAATCGGACCATAGAATTCATTACAGTATCTCTTACCCTGCCAGTTCAGCCATAAACCGTGTGGTTCACCCGGATGGAAGTGCTTGCCGTTCATTGTCGGGATACCCAGAGAGTCAATCTTTGTGCCTGCCCAGTAACCAAGCTGAACACCTCTTCCGTCGGAATCCATCAGAATCTGGAATTCCTCATCCGGTGTCAGACATCCGCCAAGGTCTGTAAGCAGATCCTTCTGCATCTGCTGGTTGGCACCGAAGCCGCCTGCCGCAAGTACAACCGCTTTGGCATTGATCTGAATGAACTTCTCATTTCCGATGGAAGCCAGTACACCTGTTACTTCACCCGCATCATTCTTTATCAGCTTGTATGCGTCTGCGGAATACAGCAGTGTTGAGCCATCCTCAACAGCCTTTGCACGGTTGAGTGAGGAAATCAGTGTCTGGTTGACTTCCATGGAATAGAAGGAAGCAGTGCAAGGCCAGAATCTGAACGCACCGATGTGATCCATCTGCTTATCAACAGGCGGATAGAATGCAGTTGTCATCACACTCTTCTGTTCATCGTCAAGAACTGACAGCCATTCATCCATACCGTCACCGGCATTCTGAACCCACTTCATGACAAGTCCAGGATTTGCCTGATAACCGGAGTTGATCATCCAGTTGTTGTAGTATTCAATCTTATCGACTGCCGGTACACCACGTTCAGCCAGTACTTTTGAGTTCGGTGCAGCACCTTCGTTGCCCATTGCCTGGAATGTATCCTCAGCCTGGGAGTCAAATCCGATGACATTGACACCTTTGGAAGCCAGATATCTGACACAGTTCAGACCTGCATAACCAAGACCGACAACCGCAACATCCGCATCGTATGTCTTTTCAATGGCGGAAGCGTCCACATCCACAGGTTCTGTCTTCCAGTCGGAAGCTTCTGTTGTTCCGCTTACAGCTTCAAGACCCTTTGCCTGTGCAATACAGTTGTCCAGTGCTTCCTTACATGCGGTCGCTGTGACCGTTGCCCCGGAAACACCGTCAATCTCACTGCTCTGCGCCTTCATCATCTGCTCGATCAGTTCATCTTTGGCAGCCTGTCCGATGCTTTCCGTTTCGTTGGAAACATCGAGTTCAATCTTTGTAATACTGTTGGCGTCAAATGTGGCCGTTACAGTAACAGTTCCCATACCCTTGGCAGTTGCTGTATATGTGCCCGGTGTATAGATACCATTTTCTTCAGAGCCGCCGGATGCGCAGCCCGGAAGAAGTGTCATTCCCGCAAGACCGACCGCACTGACAGTCACGCCCTTCAGGAAATTTCTTCTGGAAATATTCTTTGACATCTTTTAAATCCCCTTTTACTATGTATGTGAATTTTATTACAAAAGCGTTTCCATACCGTCGGCGTGTGAACAGTTGGGCGTTTTTCGAGGATAGATGGGATGTACAGAGCAGCAGTTGTCGAAGATCAGATTGCAGAGGCACAGATACTTGTGTCACTTCTGAAAAAGTATGTACAGGAGAATCAGATGGATATGAACATCAGTCTCTATCAGGATGGCGATGAATTCCTGGATGAGACAGGTCCGTTTGACATTGTATTTCTCGATATTGAAATGAAGCGTGTGGATGGACTGCGCACAGCCAGAACAATCCGGATGAATGATGATCATGCGGTCATTGTGTTTGTGACAAAGATGGTCAATCTTGCGCTGGAAGGCTACAGCGTGGATGCGGCGGATTTCATCATCAAGCCGGTTGTATATGAAAGCTTTGCGATGCGGATGAACCGGATCATGCGCAGACTGAAACACAGACATCAGATCTGTATCGAACTGAAAACCGGCAGTACTTCCTCTTTCGTCAATATCCATGACATCGATTATATCGAAGCAAGGGACAGAAAGGTTTCCGTACACCTGCAGAATCACAATGAAATTCAGGCATCCGAACCTCTGTATGCCCTGGAGGCAAAACTGATCAGCCATGGATTCTACCGTCCCCACATTGCCTTCCTCGTCAATCTTGCCCATGTCCGTTCCGTTTCCACAAACACGGTCATGGTCAACGATACACCGGTACCTGTATCCAAACACAGAAGAAAGGAATTCATGAAGGTACTGACAGAATTCCGGAGCAGTCACCTATGAACTTCCTTGATTTCGTTTATACCCAAAGCATTGATTTCTGGCGCAGTGTACCTGTTCAGCTGATCAGTGCCGTATGTATCTCTACCGCATTCCTGCATTTCACACGCAATCTGCGCTGGCGGTGGTCAAAAGGAACTTCCTTCCTGTTGACATTCTTTCTGTTCTGTTTTTCCTGTCTGGACTACCTGAACTATTTTGCGATCGTAAAACACAGTCTGATTCTGTGCCTGATTCTGTTTCTTTATCTGACCATCAGCCGTGATGTGAACTACCGCAATGCCATGGTTATAACCGCTCTGTTTGTCTCCCTGGTTGAATTTGCGACAGCCATTGTCAAGGAAAGCATCGCTTCTCCTTTCAGCTATATTGCGATCACCAGACCCACCCTTGTGAATCTTCTGATTCTGATTGTCTGGATTGCGTCAATTATTCTGTTCGCACATTTCAGTGAACCGGAATTCCGGCACTATGAACAGCTGCCTTTAAAGCTGTACCATGTGGTCATACTGTTACTGCCGACATCCCTGTTTCTGTTTCTGCGCAATACAAAGTTCTTCCTGTTTACAACTGACCAGGCAAATACAGCCATGATTCTGCGCATTCACATTTCTGAAATTGCCATCTGTTTTATCTATCTTGCCCTTGCCTATGTGCTGATCCAGCTGGTATCCGCAAACATGGAAATTTCGGAACGGTATAAACATGAACTGCTTCTTTCCAGGCAGGAGGAACAGTACCGGATCAGACTGGAAGTACTGGATGCGGTCAACCGCCGTTACCATGATCTGAAAAACTTCGTATCCGGCATGGACCTCAAGGATAAACAGCAGCTGATGGATGAAATGAAGCCGTTTGAAACGATTGTCGAAACCGGAAACCGCGCATTGAACATGTTGTTGAGCGACAAGATTCAGACATGTCAGAAATACGGCATCCGACTTGTACCTTATACCAACGGCAATGCGGTGGGATTCCTTTCTGATCTGGATATCTGTTCCCTTTTCGGCAACATTCTGGATAATGCCATCGAAGCCGCAAAGGATACATCAAACCCTGAGATCTATCTGAAAGCAGACAGATCGGACGGATTCCTGATCATCAGTGAACAGAATCCATTCCTGCATGAACCGATCATCCGTGATGGAAGACTGATTTCCTCCAAGCAGGAAGAAGGACACGGTTATGGCATCCGCAACATGGAACGGATTCTTGAGAAATATGACGGTTCGATGTCCCATACCATAAACAATGGATTCTTTGAGCTTTCCATTCTGATCCCTGTTCCCGAAAACCGGTAATCCCGGTTTTTTTCTGTTCTGTCAGTAGTCGATATTACATTCACTTGGTTTTTATTAAAATGTATTATTTCAAAAGTGCCTGCTATAATGGGCACCATAAACAAGGGGAATCACAATGAAAATCGGATGGATGGAACTTCTGGTTGTACTCATCATCGCACTTGTGGTATTGGGGCCGGATCAGATGCCGGTATATGCCAGAAAATTCGGAAAAGCACTGCGTGAATTTAAAAAAGTCAGTTCTGATCTGACCAGTGAAATCAGGGCTGACATTGTTGAACCGTTAAACGAAGCCGCAAAACCTTTGAAAGAGGCAGCCGCCCCTATCAACGAAGCAGGTTCAACACTCCGTTCCACCGCAAAGGATATTCAGAAACAGATATCTGACATCGGTAAGGAACCACCTGTAAAGAAAACGGAAGAACCGGAAAAAACAGAGGAAGAAAAGAAAGAGGAAACATTATGAAATTAGGCACAACAGAACTGATCGTAATTCTTGCGATTGTCATCATCATCTTCGGACCAAAACAGCTTCCAAAACTGTCACGTATGGTCGGACGCACACTGAAGGGCTTTAAGGAAGGCGTCAGTGCCGATGAAGACGACGAATAAGACACATGTTTCAGAAAAAGTCAAAATGGAAAGTCAATGAAGACGGCGAACAGGTGATGAGCCTTTCGGGACATCTGCGTGAACTGCGCAACCGGATTCTCGTCATTGCGTTTGTACTGTTTGTACTGTTCGCACTATGTTTTTCAAAAGCTGAACAGATTGTCGACGCACTGACCTCCATGGGGATTTCCAACGGGTATCAGTTCGTCTACCTCAGTCCACAGGAACTCCTGATCCAGTATGTAAGAGCAGCAATGATCGGAGCACTGATTCTTTCTGTTCCGGTTATCCTGTATGAGGCATATGCCTTTATCGCACCGGGACTTGAAAAACGCGAGAAACCGTTTCTGATCCTGTCACTGATTTTCGGACAGATCTGCTTTCTGATCGGTGTTGTGTTTGCGCATAAAATCTCAATGCCGTTCATGCTTGGATTTCTGTATGAGATCAACGGTACGGAATACATCGTCTCATCCATATCCATTGAAAATTATCTGTCGTTTCTTCTGACAGTATACATCATCTTTGGAATTGTGTTTGAGATGCCTGTCATTACTGCCATCCTGACGCAGTTCGGACTGCTCAAAGCCGAATGGCTTATGAAAGCAAGATCCTTCGCAATTGTTATCTGTTTCCTGCTAGCGGCACTGATTACACCGCCGGATATCGTATCGCAGATGATGGTTGCCGTTCCGATGGTCATACTCTATCATTTGAGCATTGCGATCTGTTCCGTAATCGGTAAATTCAAAAAGAAAAAAGAAGAGGTTGAGGAAGCTGAATAGGATTCCTCACTTTTCTTTTCTGTACTACAATATGAACATGAAAACATACCGAACCGAAATTCTGAAGATCAGAGAATATCCCCTTCAGATTTCCGATACATTGAAGGCCGGAATTATTCTCGATGGCACATGTATCCTGCGCAAAGCCGCAGCACAGTATTCCCTTTCCCGTCAGGATGTGTTTTTCATCAACCGCAATGAACTGTTTGCGATCAGAGGTGACTGCGCTGTATATATGGTATCCTTTGAACCTTCCTTCCTGATGGATACGGAACTGATTGACTGTCTGGATCCGATGGATCAGAAAAAGGACATTACCATCACCTATCGTGATTGTGTGTTCATCAAGCATCTTCTTTCATTATCGGAAAGTGAGGAAAACCTGATGGAAGTACGGGAAGCCATGAACAATGACTATAACCGCATGAACAACTTCCACCACCAGTATCTGATCACCGATCAGAAAGACAGAGAACTGTACGAATCCGTGATGCGCATCATTCATGATCACTACCGGGAAAAGATCAGCCTTTCGGATATTGCGGACCGCATCGGCATACGGAAAAACAGACTGGCAAACTTTTTTCACGACTTTACAGGCAATACCGTCATGTATCATCTGAATCAGTACCGTCTTTCGGTAAGCGTCAGAAAACTGGTCATGGAAAACATGGATCATGAACGGATTATCAAAGAGTGCGGATTCAGTGACAGGAAATACTATTTCCGTTATTTCAAAGAAACCTTTCATGACACTCCCAATCAATACCGCATATCCATGGAACAGTGGAGAAACAGAGATTACCATAAAACAGGTTCCTATGGAAAAACATATCTGACACAGCTTCAGGAAGAACTGAATCTGTTGCGGACAGACACGTATTTCCATGTGCGTTACCGCTTTCTTCAACAGCTTATCCGTGAACATCAGATGCAGGATTTCCAGGTATGCCTGGATCTTCTTCACCCGGGAAATTACCTGTACGCCGACGGCACACTGATCAATACATGGTATGGTTTTGATCTGATCAATACCCTTCTTTCAGATTATGACCAGCCGATTCTTCTTGCCTTTGATCTGAGACAGAACACAGCCATTTCATCCATTGACGAAGTGCTCCGTCTCCTTGAGGCTTCCGCTTCTTCCCTGGATCATTCCTGTGTCAGAAAGTGGCAGTTTGTCATCCGTTATTCCTCCATCCAACAGATTTCAACTGTCAATTACATCAGGCAGAGACTTTCCGTGATCATGAAAGGTCATAAAGTCATCTGTTCCAATCTTGACGAAGCATAACAGAATACATATGGAGAAACATATCTACATGGTAGAGAGCCACAGTCTCAGTTGGTCGGCAGAAGATATTTATGGTCTTCTGTTTTGCTTATCAGGAACGGAGAATCTCATGGAATTCATACCGTATCTGATGTATATCTGAAACACATCAGAAAAAATCTGCGGCATCCCACTCAGAATCAATTCCTTTCTGTTTATGATTCCATTTCGTGAACCAGACACTGCTGACTTCCATTTTCTGACTGTCAGATTCATTTCTTCTCCGCCTGAGGAATCAGGATCTTTTCCACATAAATTTCCTTTTCATCTACCGTCATCATCGCAAACGAGATCTCCTGGTCAAATCTTCGTTTTTCGCAGCTTCCCGGATTCAGCCATAACACACCATCCTCTGTTTTACACAGATATCTGTGGGAATGGCCGAAGATGATACCATCATATCCACTGATATCCTTTGGAACATACTTCCGGTTGTCAATTGCCCCCGCCCCTGAAGGGACGAGGCTTGTAACTCGCTCATATGGTCCTTGCATCACTACAGTTTAGTGCTCCCATATCAGACAGTTCATGTCTCCCTGTTGTACAGAGGACTGCGGCTGCATCGTCGGGTGATTGACTGACACCCGTATTGTAATTCTGTTACTTATTCAGTGATACCGGTTTCTCATTTTCTGACACCCTGAACTTCGGATCCTCAGTGCCTGATATCCGCAACAGTCACAGGTATACAGGTGCCTGTCATGATCTCTGTTCTCTTTGTGGATTCTTCCACACTTCGGACATCTTTGTGATGTGTATTCCGGAGATACCTTCAGAACCTTTGATCCAACAGCTTCTGCTTTACAGGTAAGATACTGTTCCAGTTCATAGAATGACCATGAGCGTAATTCATTTCGCTGTTGTCTGGAGCGATTCCTCAGATTTTCATCAAAGCTGACATCCGTAAGGTCTTCCACCACAAACAGTGTATCGCTTCCGTACGTATCCACGAGTGTCTTTGATAAGCAATGATTCACATCACTCATCCAACGGTTCTCTCGTCCGGATATCCGTTTCAATGCACGTTTTGCGGATTTTGTACCTTTGGACTGTAATTCAGCTCTGTCTTTGTCAAAAGCCGTATCGTTCTTCTTTGTCATTTGAATGTGAAAGTACCATTCATCTTTTACAGAAACAATCTTTCCTGTTCAAAATGACCATGTACCATCAAAGTATTCTTCAAAGTATTCAGGCACATCCAATGTATTCAAAGAAAGCAATGTTGTGTCTGACTTACTGTCTTTGACATAACTGTAATCTCTGTTTCTGACTAGATCTGCCTGTGGTCTTGAAAACAGAATCGGTTTCCATAACCATTCCAGTGTGCGGTAGACGCAATACCACCTGTTGGTATAGATATCTTTGAACCTGTATGGCTTATTCTCAATCTGTGTTTTGACTGAATCGTAACGTGCTGTTACGGTCTTGATTGCGGATTGTCTGATACAGTTTATTACTGAGTGAAACAGAGTTCAGTACAAAACCGTGGTCAAAGATGTACTGAGAAACGAAATTGCATGCAAGACGATACTGTTCTGTCAGAGTTTTAACAGAACGGATTTCATCTTCACTCAGGTGAATATGCAGTTTCATTGTTTTGACAGTATCGGTCATTTCAAAGGCCTTTTTCTGCTTATATTTTAATATTCATCAATACAGAAAGAAAGATGATATTCAGAATACTTCAGAAGACGGATATCAGCACCACAGACACAACAATAACCTGCTTATGATACATGTCATATCTGTTGTTCTAGAAGATATCATGCAGTACATATTTGATATATACAATAGAAAACACCTTCTGGTCGGATGGATATTTCGCATGCAGTATCGTCAATGTATCCAGGGATATTGTTGAGAAATACATAGAGAATCAGGGATCGTCAAACCGACTCTAAAGAGTCGTTGTTTCCTTTGACTTTATATGAATTGCCCAAAATCAGCTGCTGTACAACATATGAGGCAATCATGATACCGGCTGCACACGGGACAAAGGAGGTGGAGCCAAGTACTTTCTTTCCTTCCTGCCCCATTTCCGCGATCATTGCCGGATCCGGTCTGACAGGTGTTTCCGTGGATGTCATAACGGTCAGTTTCCTGATTCCCTCTTTTCTGCATTTATTGCGCATGATGCGTGCGAGCGGATCATTTGAAGTGGAGTAGATATCCGTAATGGTCAGTTTTGTCGGATCAATCCGGTTGCCGCAGCCCATGGAACAGATGATCGGAACGTTGTGTTTTCCGGCCTGGATGATCAGATCTGTTTTGGCAGTTACGTTATCGATGGCATCGATGATGTAGTCATAACTGTCAAAATCAAATTCATCCTCTTTCTCAGGCAGATACATGCATGTGTGCAGGTTCAGCTTCACATCCGGATTGATATCAAGAAATCTGTCCTTTGCGGCATGTGTTTTGTATTGTCCGATGGTGCTGTGAAGGGCAATGACCTGACGGTTGAGATTGGTCTGATTGACACGGTCAAAGTCAATCAGATCAAGTGTGCCGATGCCTGCTCTTACCAGTGCTTCGCCACAGCTGCCGCCAACCCCTCCCAATCCAAACAGGGCAACGCGGCTGTTATGCAGCAGATCAAGTGCTTCTTTACCGATGACAAGCTGTGTTCTTGAAAACGGATGTATGGACATATGTGCCTCCTCAGAAATAAATCTTAAGATATTCTAGCACGAACATGGAAATCACAACAATTTCTGTAGAAGTCTGATAAAATGGTACAGATGAAAATGATTATTACGGATACGGGACTGTATCCTGGCACATTGAAGCCTGGAGATGTCCTGATACAGGAAAACGGAAAGATACATCCATGCACAGGCTGTATGGACTGCTGGTGGAAAACACCGGGTGTATGTACGCAGAAGGACACACTGATGAAGATTGCCTCTCTTGTTGAGAAAACAGATGAGCTTGTGATTGTCAGCTGTAACCTGTACGGCACATTCAGCAGTTTTGTGCAGAAGGTGCTTGAACGTTTTCTGCCATGTTTTCAGCCGGAATATGAGATTGCTGAAGGCAGGATGGTACACAGACGCAGATTCCGTCATGAGATTGCCGTATCCGTGTATTTTTACGGTTCTGAACCGACCGATGCGGAAAAAGCGGGAGCACAGGCTGTCGCAAAAAGGCTCGTGCTGAAACTTGGCGGCAGATTGAAGAGAATTATGTTTGTGGCGGATGCCGTTCAGATCGGAGGGCTGTCATGAAAATCGTATTTGTAAATGCCTCACCGGTATCGGAAGGATCACTTTCCGAAAAGATCATCAGCCGGATGATTCCCGCATGTAAAGGGCACCAGTACGGTGTGCTTCAGATCAGTGAGGATATGAACCGGCATACGGCGCTGCAGATCATGGCAATGGCGGATGCGGCTGTTATTGTATCTCCGGTATATATGGGAAGTCTGCCGAATCAGCTGCTTGGTTTCTTTTCGGATGTGGAGATGCATCTGAGTGAGAAGAAAGCGAGAATCTGTGCGGTTGTGCACGGGGATCTGTTTGACAGTGATGATACGCTGAATGCACTTGGTGTGATTGAAAGATGGGCGCTGAAATGCGGTCTGTCCTATCACATGGGACTTGGGATAGGAGCTGCGGATCAGATGAAATACAATGACCGCGGGTTTGACAACAGGCATGTGACCAACGGACTTTCCAATGTCATGACAGCGGCACTGAAAGGGGAAACAGCTCCGTCTGTGTGCGTATCTGTCGGAAACCGCATGCTGTATCGAAGAGATATGGAAAATTTCCATCATAAGAAGATGGAAAGCAATGGAATTGTGCCGGATACACTGAATGCGAAGATCGTAAAGCTGTTCCGATCTTGAAAATATTTTCATAAACAGGTTGAAAATGTTACTGCAAAAGTTGTGAAACCAGATTGACTTTCATGTTTCCGGTGGCTAAGATACATGTATAAACCGTTGAGCGGGAGATCAAACATATGTAAGCGGCTGAAAGAGAGTCGGGGATGGTGGAAGCCTGACAGTGATCGCCATATGCAAATGGACCCGTGAGGGCCTGATGAAAGCAAAAGCGAGTATCTCAGGACGCAGTGCCAGCGTTACAGGGCAGGAAATGTGATTGCATTTTCGTTCGAGTGAGCAGAAAACTCTGCTAATAAAGGTGGTACCGCAGGCATACGCTTGTCCTTTAAGGACAGGCGTTTTTTGTTTATCCGAAGGTGAAATGCACGAATCAGGAGGTAATGATATGAAAAAGGAATTCAGAATCACAATGGCAACACTTCTTATGACATCTCTGTTTGGATGTTCATCCGCTTCGACAGCTTCATCTTCAGCCGGTGGTGATGTGTATCACGTCACAATCGTCAAACAGCTTGATCACGCATCTCTTGATGAGATCGCAAACGCAATTACCGCAAGACTGGATGAGATCGCAAAGGAAAACAATGTGACAATTGAATACGGTGAAGTGTATTCCGGTCAGAATGATCAGGCAACGATCCGTCAGATCACGGATCAGGCAGTCAATGACGGTGCGGACGCAATCATTCCGATTGCCACAATGGCAGCCCAGACAGCCGTTACAAGTGCACTTGGAACAGACACGAAGGTTGTCTTTGCGGCAGTATCGGATCCGTCAAGTGCGGAACTGACAGATCTGGACAATGTGACAGGTACTTCGGACGCATTGAATACGGAAGTCATCTTTGACATGATGAAGAAGACCAATCCGGATTTATCCAAGGTCGGACTGCTGTATTCCCTGTCTGAAATCAATTCTGAAACACCGATCAGGGAGGCAATTGCCTACTGTGAAGCCAACAACATCGAATATGTGCAGGCAACAGGCAACACAAATGATGAAGTGATCTCCGCGGCTTCCTCATTGATCTCTGAGAATGTGGACGCAATCTTCACACCGACAGACAACGTTGTCATGGCAAGTGAACTTGCAATTGCACCATTGTTTGCGGAAAAGGGTATTGCCCATTATACAGGTGCTGACTCCTTTGTCAGAAACGGTGCTTTCGCCACATGCGGCGTCAACTATACAGAACTTGGCAAAAAGACAGCTGATCTGGCATATGA
The DNA here is from genome assembly GCA_051873755.1 of Bulleidia sp. GTDB lineage: Bacteria > Bacillota_I > Bacilli_A > Erysipelotrichales > Erysipelotrichaceae > Bulleidia. The sequence continues at coordinate 32,186 of JBJEFE010000098.1, forward strand.
GGCAATCATCAACGGCACGGATGAATTGGAAGATTACTATCTGATGGATGGCGGTATTGTCACAGTCAACTCCGAAACAGCAGCGCAGCTTGGTATTGATGCACAGACATTTGCGGATTTTGGAGAAGTTGTTGAAGTAACCACAACAGAAGAATAAAAGATTACGGACGTAAGGGAGGATGACATGTTGTTTATTGTACAGACAGCGATGAAACTGGGGTGTATTTACGCACTTGTATCACTGGCCCTGTTTCTGAGTTTCAGAATACTGAAAATAGCGGATATGACCACGGATGGGTGTTTTATCCTGGGCGGTGCGGTTTCGGTTGTGTGTGCACTGAACGGTCATCCTCTTGCCGGTCTGCTATTGGCAATGATTGCCGGCAGCCTTGCCGGTCTGATAACGGCATTCCTGCAGACAAGGATGGGGGTTCCTTCCATTCTGGCAGGTATTATCACAAACACGGGACTGTATACCATTAATCTGATGGTGATGGGATGGTCCAGCAATGTATCTCTTCTCAAAGGGGATACGATTTTCTCCCTGTTCAAATCACTTGGGATCGGGAAAGGGTATGAGGAGCTGATCGTGTCAGGAATCGTTGTTGTATTGGCAATGGTTCTGGTACGTCTGTTTCTTTCCACCCGTCTGGGCTTGTCAATACGGGCAACCGGTGATAATCCGGATATGGTATCTGCCTCTTCGATCAATCCCGGACATATGATCATGATCGGACTGTCACTGTCCAATTCCCTGACAGCTTTGTCCGGTGCCCTGGCAGCCCAGATGCAGAGATCCATTGATATCAATGCCGGTACGGGTATTGTGGTCATCGGTCTTGCGTGTCTGATTATCGGGGAAACCCTGCTTGGGGCCTTTAAGAACATGAGTGCCAATATCGGCGCATGTCTGCTTGGCAGTATCATCTACCGTCTGATCTATGCAGTGATTCTGAAAACACATGTGATTCCGATTGACTGTCTGAAACTGATGACGGCACTGATTGTGGCGCTGGCAATCTCGTTTCCGACCATCTCATCCGGATTTTCATACAGAATGAAACAGAGAAAGGAGAAACGGGAATGTTAAAACTGGAAAATATCACAAAGGTATTCAATCCCGGTACGATCAATGAGAAGACAGCCATTGATCATCTGAGTCTCGATGTTCATGACGGTGATTTTGTGACGGTGCTTGGTTCCAACGGTGCCGGTAAGTCCACGCTGTTCAATGCCATTGCGGGCAACTTCCGCATTGATACGGGAAAGATTGAACTGGCGGGTAAAAACATCACATATCAGCCGGATTACAAACGTGCTGTTTCCATCGGACGTCTGTTTCAGGATCCTCTGAAAGGTACTGCACCACATATGACAATCGAAGAAAATCTGACCCTTGCATATCTGCGTGCTTCTGAAAACAAAGCGGATTTCTCGGTGATCACACGAAAAGACAGGGAGTTCTTCGCGGACAGTCTGAAGAAGCTGGATATGGGACTCGAAGATCGGATGAAGACAGAAGTCGGAACACTGTCAGGTGGTCAGCGTCAGGCCCTCACACTTCTGATGGCAACCATTGTGCCGCCAAGGCTGTTACTGCTGGACGAACATACAGCGGCTCTTGATCCGGTGGCAGCGGAAAAGATCATGAAGCTGACAGAGAAGATCATCGCGGAAAACCATACGACATGTCTGATGATTACACATAACCTCAATCATGCCCTGACGCTTGGAAACAGAACCCTGATCATGAATGCGGGAAAGATTATCTGTGATCTGTCAGGAAAAGAAAAAGAGGATATGGATATGGAAACACTCATTCATAGCTTTCAACAGGCCCTCAATGATGATAGAATTCTGCTCGGGTGATGCTGAATGTCAAAAAAGGAAACCAAAACAAATGCAATGCGGATGCTGGATGAAGCCGGCATCCTTTATACCGTTCATACCTACGATGCACAGGATGGAAAACTGGATGCGGTCAGTGTCGCAGAAACACTGAACCAGAATCCTGAACAGGTATTCAAAACACTGGTGACGATCGGAAATGATAGGAACCACTATGTGTTTGTGGTGCCGGGAAATCAGAAACTCGATCTCAAGGCATGCGCAAAGGCGGCAGGTGTCAAGAATGTGGAAATGATACCGCAGAAGGAACTGTTGAAGACAACAGGATATATTCATGGCGGATGTTCCCCGGTTGGTATGAAGAAACTGTTTCCGACATGGATTGATGAAACTGCACAGCTGTTTGATACGATCTGTGTATCAGGAGGGAGAATCGGGCTGCAGGTGGAACTGAATCCATCTGATCTGATTGAACTGATTGGTGGAAAATACGCCGCGATTACGGCAGAATAACAGTCATTGTGCATAACACAATGGCTTTTCTTTTTGTGTCACCTGAATGTAAGATAACAGTTGTACTGTATGGGAAAGGAGGATATATCATGAATATCGTTCAAAAGTGTTTTCATGAAAGAAACATGAGGATTGGAGTAATGCTTTCAATACTTCTGATCTTTCTTTCCTGTTTTCTCTGTGACAGCTTTCATGCGACACAGGAGTATACAAGAAAACGGATTTACGGCATGCATAACGGGGCAGTGTTCAATATTTCACAACACGGTGAGGAATTGTTGAAAAATCACCTTTCTGTTCAGGAAACCGGTGAAATGCTTGTATATGGATCCATACTGAATGAGAATGAGGAGGAAATCGGATACTTTGGTACGATGGATGATTCTTTCCGGCAATTGGAACAGCTTTCCTTTGTGGAAGGCGGGTACCCACAGAAGGAAGATGAAATAGCTGTGGAGTATGCAGTATTACAGATACTGGATGTGCCGTATGATGTTGGTAAACCATTGACACTGAAACTGAAAGACGCAGATGGAACGATTGAAGAGAAAACGTATGTGTTGAGCGGCGTTATGGACAGTTATACAGCAGACTGGCAGAGTGATGGGTACCAGCTTGTCAGCGGGGTTGTATGTCATGAAGGTGATGTCAGTCAAAGAAATCTGTTTTTTCTGGCGGATTATGAAAATGCGAACCAGATGCAGGAGTTGAGCAGACTGATCCATGACAGAAAAGACAGCTGGCTTGTATATAACAGCTACAGTTATCCTGAGAAATTCAATGATTTGTCCTCAGTGGCTGAAAACGGAGGTGTGGTGTTTCCGGTTTTCTGCATCTGTGCTGTGTTTCTGATCAGCGTGGAAATCGCAGGATACAGAAAACAGATGTATCGGAACAGGGTGTTTCTGAGTCTTGGAATATCGGAAAAGATGTTGAAGCATATGGTCATGCGGGGAGCTGTGATACAGTGGCTGTTCAGCTGGATGATCAGTATGGCAGTCTGTACGGTGGCGGGTGTTTTCATGATGATCGGAAAGATCGGAGATATGCGGTATCATCTGACTCTGTTTCCGTATATAACATCGTTGATATTGACACTGTTGATTGTGATCATTTCAAAATGGATGCAGTCCTCCATTTTCAGATATATCAGGTTCATACCAGGTGGTAAGGATCTGACAGGATATGAAACAGGTACAGGAGTCAGAAGTCATGGAAACTGTGTAAATCAGAAAAGTTTCGCTTCTCTTCAGAAGAAAAGACTGCGGAAAACGTTTGCACTGGAAAAGGTAATGATTGTAATGGTGATGATTGTACTTGTTCTGTGCAGTGCATCAGTTTCGTATGAATGGGCTTATACGACAAACCTCTTTCAAGACTACCCTGTCGATTACAGATGGGAATCTGTCGATAAAGGAGTGGGTTTGAACAGAAAACAGATCACCAGGATCAGTAATACAACAGGTATTTCTGAGGTATACTGGTATTCTCGGGCAATGTATGATGGAATATCCAGTCAGGCGATTGTGATGAAGTATGATGGAATGGAAAATGATCCATATGTGTCTGCTTACCGCAGTCAGAGTTATCCGGATGCAGAAGATCAGGGTATGGCAGTGGAGATTGTATCTCTACCACAGGACTCCCCGGTATGGAATGATTTGCCAAAGGATATGAAACTGTCAGAAACGGATCAGTTCTTCTGTTATTTTGAGCCGATGAGATTGACAGATCAGGGGGCATTTTTTGACTATCAGGCAGGAAATATCCGGATTGGAATCCATGAAGGGACGGAAATCACAATAGAGACAGCTGCGAAAACAGTATCACTGACCTGTACTGCATGCATTGAATACCCAACCCGTGCGGATATGCCGTTTGTATCAGGAACAGTGTTTGTCAGACAGGAGCTGTATGAGTCGCTGTTTGGCACAAAAGGAGAGATCCTGTATAACTACGTATCCGCAGAGGGAAACAGTTACTGTGATTTTGAAGTGACAGATCATATCATGTCTCTGATCAGCAGCCAGCAGAAACTTGATTTTACAAATGAAAGGCAATACAAGAACAAATGGAAGGGCAGAGTGATTCAGAAAACACTGTTTCTGTCTGCACTCATGGCAGGTGTGCTTCTTCTTGTGTCTGTACTGATGTTTCGAAACAGGATCAGTCTTTATGAAAATGAAAAAAGCAGATGGAAACTGTATGGAAGTCTTGGATGGAACAGAAAAGAGATCTCATTATCATATCCGGACATCAGATTATCACACCTGATCATTGTCCTGGTGATGTTGAATGTATTGATCGATCCATTCGTCATATTGAAACAGGGAAATATGATTTCCTGGTTCAATGGGGTACATTCCACAGAGTACACACTGTTTCTGTTGAAATACCAGACACAGGTACCGATTCTGTTTTTACCACAGGTGGTTTGTCTGGTTGTATTTACGGTATTGTTATGGATGATAAACAGGAAAAAGAAAAAAATGATGGATGAGGTCAATCTGTAAGAGATCTGTAAGATTCGGCTGTCCGCATCATGTTAAGGAGGAAAGGTTTCAAACCTGAAAATACCATGAAATACAAAAGAAATGTAATGATTGTTGCTGTGGTGGCTGTGATGTTCATGCTTCTACATCCAGTGACTGTTTACGCTGAATATGAAAAAAATGCCATGAACGAACAGACGTGGGAAATTCTCAGAGGTACTTACTCGGCAATTGTCACAGATCCTGGTACATCATACCGTGCAAAAATCACATTGACATACACTTACAGGTATGAACCATCAAACAGATCAGGGAAGTATATTACAGGAATTTCAGATGCGAATGCGACAAATTATTCTGGATGGTACAGTGTGAGTGGTGGACAGTGAACCAGAATCAGATCACCTGCAGTGCAAACAGTCAGATCGCTGCAGTACCTGTGTCCTATAAGGCAAGTACCGGGTCCGGATATCATGATTATCAGGCTGTTATTACAATGAATCTGCTGTCATAGATGAACATACAATACCGGAGACTGCGTCCGGTATTGTTGTTTGTTATGGGGAATAGAACATGGATAGATAGGAATATGTAAGATCATATCTGAATTTCAGACTGTTTGCGTATAATTAAAAGAAGAGGGAAACATGGCACGGATATTGATTGTGGATGATGATGCGGTAATCCGCAGCAGTCTGATGGAACTGCTGAAAGAGGAATATGAGGTGTATGGCTGTAAGGACAGTGAACAGGCCTGGCAGTGTATTGTACATGACAGAGTGGATCTGTGTATTCTGGATGTCAATCTTGGAAATGACAGTGGATATGAGCTGTGTCAGAGAATCCGTGCAGGATATACGATACCGATCATATTCGTAACAGTCAGAGATGATGAGGAGTCATTGGAAAAAGGGATTCTGTGCGGTGGAGATGACTATGTCACAAAACCCTTTTCCATGAAAGAACTGAAACTGCGGATCATGGCACAACTGCGCAGAGTCAACAGCACATATCATGACCTGATTGTCAGTGATGGCTGGGTTGTGAACCTCAGTGAACATTCCCTTCGCGGAAATGATCATCAGGTTGAGATTACAGGTGTGGAATACACCCTGATTCAGAAACTTGTTGAAAACAGAGGGTGTCTGATCACAAGAGAGGAACTGATTGATACGATTGTTGAGGAACATGACACCTTTGTGGAGGATAATACATTGTCGGTATATATGAGTCGACTGCGTAACCGGATGAAACAGACCGAATTGAAGTGCCCGATCGAAACAGTCAGAGGAATCGGGTATCGATGGAAGGGATGAATATATGAGGAAAAAGATTGTGTTCCCGATCATCAATCTGATGTTTCTGATGTTTTCCATATCTGTTTTCACACGTATGACAATACAGGAAATCACAATGACGGCAGGTTATGCCCGGCCGCAGGAAATCCGGGAATACCTGGAAAGTGATCAGAAGGATGTGCTGATCGAAAATGGAGAAAAGGTATTGCAGGAGGCAGGGTATGCATGGTCAGGAAAAGCTGTTGTTGCAAAGAGACTTCTGAAATCCTGGATGCCGTGCATTGTTGTACTGATCGGATTTGATGCATTGATGGTATATGTGTTTTACAGGGATGGAAAGAAGGAAAAGGCTTTTGAAAAACAGCAGAAGGAATTGAAGGTGCAGACTGAACTTCTTGAAAGAAAACTGGAAAACATGGAAAAGAGTGTGTATCAGTATGAGGAAAACCTGTATCATCAGCTGAAAACGCCATTAACCGGGTTAAAACTGTCACTGGAACAGATGGATGAAAACCGGAAGGAAGTCATGACGGCACAGATGGAAGCACAGAAGATGTCCAGACTGATTACACTGTTTCTCAAGGAGAGACAGATGAATGAGAACATGATCCGGTTTCATTTCAATCAGGAGGATCTTGTGCAGCTGATGGAGGAAGCACTGGACACTGTGGAGCCGCTTGCGGAAAGCAGACAGGTGTCATTGAAAACAGAGATGGCGTGTGAACATACAATGATACATTGTGATGTGACATGGATGCGGGAATGTTTTGTGACACTGCTTGAAAATTCCATTGAACATGGAAACGGCATTACGGAAGTCAGACTGTACAGTCGGGAAAACAGGATTCATATCGAAGTTATGACAGTGAATCGGAGCATTGATGAAGAGGATCTGCCGCATCTGTTTGAACGTTTTCATACATGCTCGGATACCCACTTTGGCATTGGACTGCATATGGCATCCATGATTGTATCACAGCATCATGGAACACTGCATGCGTATAACAGGGATGGGAGTGCGGTGTTTGAAGTGATTCTTCCTGTCATGGAAAATGAAAGTGTGTATGAGCTGTAAGGGTTCTGTAAGATTACCTGTATACAATCAGTACATGTACAGGAGGTTTGGATATGAAAGGCATACGATGTGAAAACCTGCATAAGATCTATGGAAAAGGGGATGGCGCAACCCATGCGGTAAGAGGTGTAAACGCAGTTTTTGAACCGGGAACCTTTTATTCAATCATCGGGAAAAGCGGATCCGGTAAGAGCACACTGTTATATCTGTTAAGTGGACTGTTGAACATGGATGAAGGGGAAATTTTTTATGATGATGTACCTTTATCTACGATGAAAGAGGAAGAAAAGCTGCAGCTGAAACGGAGAATCAGTCTGGTGTTCCAGAATTACCAGTTACTTCCGGAACTCACAGTGCGTGAGAATATCCTTCTTCCATGTTTTCTGCATGACGAACAGATTGATCAGACATGGTGTGATGTGATTCTTGACAGACTGCAGATCAGGGAAATTGAGAATAAATACCCGGATCAGCTGTCCGGTGGACAACAGCAGAGAACCGCCATTGGCAGAGCATTCATGACAAAGCCGGAATATCTGTTCTGTGATGAACCGACAGGAAACCTGGATCGTAAGACAAGTGAATCCGTACTGCATCTGCTTCTGGAAGTCAGGGATCTCTGTAATCCTTTGATTATTCTCGCAACACATGATCTGGATATTGCAAGAAGTGCGGACATCGTCATGCATATTGAAGACGGTCAGTTTATACAGGATTGAATCATATGTATGCGGTAGTAAGAAGGTTTTCCCGACAGATTTGTCTTTTTCTGTGACTGTGCCTGATATATCAGACTGATGACTGTAGCAGGATCCCCGGTGATTTTCCTTTCGGCCTTTTGTAATAGAACAGAAAGCCTCTGTCCTTGATTTTCTGGTATTGTGTAAAAGTCGGATCTTTGATTAATATACCTTAAACGACAGAAAAAGTGGAAGATCATACAACTGCATGATTGCGATGCAGCGTGTGTCCTCCACTTTTCTTTTTTTCAAACATTTTGTGCTGATACGGATCAGCTCATCTTTGCTTTGGCAAGGAACTGTTTCACACTCATACCAGCTTCTTCTGCGGCATCAGAAGCATTCAGTTTCCCCTTACGGAATAAAGACAGAACAGTTTCCAGCTTACCTTCGGCTCTGCCTTCAACCCTGCCTTCAATCCTGCCTTCGGATCTGATATTTTCCGTAATCACTCTGATCGATC
>JBJEFE010000098.1:40714-61645 GCA_051873755.1 Bulleidia sp.
ACACGATAACCGTTTCTCCTTCCTTTGGAATCTGAATGTCAATATTCAGAATCTTTTTTTATAGTGTTGCAAGACGACTTCCAATTGCCAGCTGTGAACTGTTCAGAAGTTCCTGCATTTCCTCTGCATATTCTTCCTTCTGATACCGTATTGCCCGAAACAGAAACTTCAGTTCTGGAATCAGAAGATCCAGTTGTCCATCACTTATGGTATGAGGATCAATAACCTTCAGATGACCAACCGTTGATGGATGAACACCAGATTCATTGAACAGTGGATCATACATGTCTTCACTCCCGGCATAGCCTGTCCATATCTGTTCACTTAAGTTTAACACGTAGGAAATACACGGTTCAAGCGAAAGAACGTGAGGAAGCTTCGTCAGAAAGTTGCACGTTTTCTTATCATTTGCTTTCCCGCTGTGTTCCATTTCCGCACGGATGTTTCGGCATTGTGTCTGGATGTTGTTTATATCATATCCCATGATTCTGATTACCATGGATGTATCCACATAGGACATCGGTTCGAGATGGAACTGAAATGTGATGTTCTTATCGTTGTTCTGCAATGTAATGCGCGAATTCACGTCATAGTAAAGATCTGTGTATGAGTCTTGTGCTTTATTGATCTTTGCCTCAACAGTATCGATCAGCTGGACATCTTCCGGGTTGATCAGAAGACGCTTCTGAAACAATACTGCTTCAGCAAGTGAAGCAATGACATAAGGCTGTTTGAGATAGTCCCTGCATGTGACATCAAGTGCGCCCATGGCGTATCACCCCCTTTCCTGAGGACTGTCTATTATTGTTATTACCGGAAAAACTGAATTCTTTCAAAAAAAGTCAGAAAAAAGCGGAATCAGAGTATGCGGATGTTTTCGTCGTAAAACAGGAGAAGAGATACCATTTTCATGTGAACCCGTGACGGAATGCAGAAAAGGGAACCGTTTTTTCAGGAATACAAGGTGTTCCCACTGTGGGAATTTCTTCAACAGGTACTGATTTTCAATGTATGGAAACGCTTTTTAGTGTATGGAAAACTGCTGAAATGGTAATAGATAATCCCTATAATGTGGCCATTGAAAGGAAGGGGAAAACCTTATGAAATTCATGGATAAATTCATGGAAAAGTTTAATGAGGTTGCCGATCGTACACTGGTTCCGATTGCGTCCAGGGTGGCTACACAGCGTCATCTTTCCGCAATCAGAGACGGTATGGTTGTTGCAATCCCATTATCCATCCTCGGTGGTGTCTGTCTGATTATTTCCACACCTCCGTTCAAGCCTGAAACACTTGGTGATTGGGGCTTCTTCAGTGATATGTTATTAGGCTGGTACAACTGGGCACAGGCTTATAAGCCTGTTCTGCAGCTGCCTTATAACATGACAATGGCTCTTATGGGTCTGTTTATCTGCTTCGCGATTGCGTATCATCTTGCGAAGAGATACAACATCAACGAACTCAGTTCTGCAGTCGTATCTGTTGCAGTATTCCTGATGGTCGGTTCTCCTGTCACAAAAGCAGTCGCTACATCCGCAATCACAGAAGGTGCAACAATCGAATCCATTCTCGGCAGTGCAGGATCCTACATTCCAACCACATATCTGGATGCCAAGGGTATCTTCACAGCAATCATCGTTTCCATCGGATGTGTTGAAATCAGCAACTTCCTGCTCAAGAAGAACATCCGTATCAAGCTGCCTGACAGTGTACCACCGGCAATCGCATCTTCTTTCGATGCAATTATCCCGATGTTCACATGCATTATCGTATTCTATGCTCTGTCTCTTGTTGTACAGAACGTTTCCGGGCAGCTCTTACCGGCAATGATCATGACAATGCTCGCTCCGGCTGTTTCAGGTCTGGATTCCCTGCTGGGTATCTGCCTGATCACAATCGTTGCACAGACATGCTGGTTCTTCGGTCTGCACGGTGCTTCCATTACACAGCCGATCCGTCTTCCATTCATGCAGATGTACCTGGTTGAAAACATCACAGCTTACGCTGAAGGCACAGCTCTGACACACTTCTTCACACAGCCGTTCTGGTCCTATGTCATCTGTATCGGCGGCGGTGGTTCCACTCTTGGTTTATGTATTCTGTTACTGATGTCCAAGTCCAAGGAACTCAAGACACTGGGAAGACTTTCCATCATGCCTGGTATCTTCAATATCAATGAACCGATTATCTTCGGTCTTCCGATGGTATTAAACCCTCTGATGCTTGTTCCATTCATCTTCGTACCTGTCGTCAACTCCATCGTATGTTACACATGCATGGCGATGAACATCGTTGGCAAAGGTGTCGTTGAAACACCATGGACAACACCGGCTCCACTTGGTGCAGCTCTTGGCTGCATGGATATCAAGGCAGGTATTATGGTTGCAGCCCTGATTCTGCTTGACATCCTGCTGTACTATCCATTCTTCAAGCTGATGGAAAAGCAGAAGCTTGCGGAAGAAAACGCATAATCATTACATACAGTTCAACACACAGAAAGGCCGTCTCATTCAATGGGACGGCTTTTGTGGCTCTCCAAAAATTCCAGGGGAGACACCAAAATCATTGGTGGAGACTTTGGGGGAGCACTTTGGAGGAGCAGGCCTTTCAAACAGACTGAATTCTATATTGAAAATCCTCCTGCGTTGGATCCTCAATCAGTCATCTATCACAGCCTGAACAGAGAAGGTTATTAATAATCTTCTCTGTTTTTTCGCCCCGTATTTGTGCCAATGGCTGGATCGACGATACAAAATCAGAGATAACATGTTGTGATTCTGTTACCTCTGGATTTTGTGCTTCATCACAGTTTTCTATATCTTATAACTATATTAAATGTTTACTTCTTGTAAGGAACGCGCTTTGTGACGGTCTTTGGGCATACTTCCTTATAATCCTTTGGAATTCCATGCATGGATGGATTCTTGCGTGTTGCCCATAAGATCCTGTTCCTGGTAAATTCAAAATAGTATTAATATCTATGGTATTATTCATATATCCTCCTATTAACTGTGACTTAAGCAACCACTATGATAGGGGAAAAGAAGAAGGAAGAAAACTGTAGAAATACGGCATATCTTCCTTCTTTTTAATGACATATATCAAATTCGGATGAAGGATGTTCAAAAATGCGAAAAACGCGATAAATACCGAGCCGTGAATGAACAAAACAAATATACAGCAATATGGTAAATTGAAAAAAACACTCGTCAAAATTTCTGGTGGGGAAGATCAGAATAATTGGGGGAGCAAAGCCAAAAAGTCACTCCCCTAAACTGACCCCCAAATATTTTGGAGACCCGCTTTTGTTGTGAAGAAAAACACAGTGACAAATATGGTGTTGGTACCAGCACACTTTATGGAAACGTAAAAAAATGCTGAATTGCAAAATATTTGAAGCGAGAATAGTATGAGCATTCGAATTTTTAAAATCGTGATGCAGGTAACACATTATGGTATTGAGCTGAAGATCAGTTGAAACACCATGGACAACACCGGCTTGAATTGGTGCAGCTCCTGGCTGTATGGGTATTAAGGAATGGCTAAGGCTGTTCCTTTTTTGAAAGAAAAAATCCCTGGAAGGAAAGGGCAGTACAGACAGGTGTACCTCTTCCAGGGAGTGGAGTAATCTTACAGACCTTTTGTATCTTCTTCTGTAATCAGGGAAGCAGCGTCTTCATCCGCAATGACTGTGAAGTTTGGATGCAGTCTGAGTACAGTTGCAGGATATTCATCACTGATCGGTTCTGTGAGGAACTTCTTGAAGATTTCAGCCTTTTCCCTGCCGTTGACGATCATGACAAGGTGCTTGACTCTCATCAGAGACTTCGGACCCATTGTGATGGAGTATGGCTGCAGCGGACGTTCCGGATATGTCGGGTTGACAGCGTTCTTGACCTTTCTGTCACATGCATATGTGTATCCGTCCATTGGTGTGCATCTTGGGCAGTTGGAACAGAAGTGTCCATCCCAGCCAAGACCGATTAACATGACGTCAATACCGCCGGCATTACGGATGTCCTCATCCCATGTCTGCCAGTTGTCAAAGTCAGGGCAGTGAATCTTTTCATCCGGGATGTTTGCATCTTTGAAGAACAGTTCCTGCATTTCTGTCCAGTTAGGGCCCTTTTCACCTGCACGTTCACCGATGTATGGTGCTTCGTCAAACAGGTAGTATTCGATATCTTCGAACTTCTTCTGGTCCTTGACATAAGGAACCATCATCTTGTACATCATACGTGGGGAACGGCCGGATGTCAGGGATACATTGACTTTCTTGTCCTGCATCATTGTGCCAAGGATAATCTGCATTGCGCTTTCGCTCATAGCGCGTTCATCTTTTTCAATGATCAGCTTCATGTTTTAAACTCCTTCTTTTTTCAGTTATGTTCAACACACAGCCACAGTATAGATTTGAAACAGTGTAAATTCAATGCGATTTCCAACAAGTGAAAACGCTTTCCCTCAACTGGTAAATTGTTCGGGATGGTGAAGAATATAATGTATATGACGATGAAAAAGGAGCGTATTATGAAACCGAAAACAAGCAACGCAGCCAGAAAAGCAAATCTTCACAATATGAATACCTATGATCCGCTCAAACTCAAGGTCAGACGTTTTGTAGCCCTGGTCATTGACTGGTATCTTGTCAATGTGCTTGCGGCGGTACCGGTTACCTTCTGGCTCAATGCCGGAGAAAAGATCAATCCGAAATCATTTGATCTGGCAACCTATGGTATGGAAAAGGGATTGATCTATGGCATCATTGTCATGATCATCTGTGTGCTGTACTATGTCCTGATTCCGTGTTTTGTATGGCAGGGACAGACCCCTGGTAAGAAGATCTGTGGAATCCGGATCATTCGTACGGATGGAAATGAAGTCGGACTGAAGGAGATGATTTTAAGAGAAATTCTTGGATCCGGTATCATTGAAGGAGGTTTCTGCGCAACAGGTACATACTTCCGTCAGCTGATCGGACTGTTTGTGACATCTGCTGTTACACCGTTCAAATACATCAGCTATGGTCTGACTGTGGCTTCCATGGTCGTTGCGTTTTTCGATAAAAAAGGACAGGCAATTCACGATAAACTTGCACAAACCATCATCATCCGTAAAATATAAGTTAACAGATGAGGGCGAGGAGACAACATGTTTAATCTGAAAATCATTATTCTTTCACTGATGAACAGTGAACCTGAGGATTCAAACAACAGCAGAATTGCCAGATATATTCTGGAACACATTGATGAACTGGAAAACTGTTCCATCTCGGATCTGGCAAAGAAATGCTATGTATCCAATTCCAGTATCTCACGATTCTGCAGAGCAATCGGACTGCAGGATTACAACGAGCTGAAGAATCAGGTTGCCAAGTATCAGGTTGAACATGCCTATACAATCGCACATAAATTCCGTTATCCGGGAGATGAGGAGGAAAATCCGTACAGTGCTTATGCGGATCAGATTATCGCCAATCTGGAAAAGATGAAAAACAGTATTGATGTCAATGAGATCAATGCGCTGGTGGACGATCTGTTTCAATATGAGAAGGTATCCGCCTATGGTTATCTGCAGTCACAGAATGTGGCCTTAAACCTGCAGTACGATCTTCAGACAAACAGAAAGATCATCTTCACATGCATGCAGTTTGCGGAACAGATCGAACATATACAGAAAGCGGATGAGAAGGAACTGATCATCGTATTCTCCGAATCCGGTACATACTTCCGCAGAGCCTTCGCTAATCACAACGCTTTTCACATTGCACATAAGCCGAAGATCTATGTTGTGACATCCAACCAGAAGATTCATCAGCCATATGTGGATCACTACATCCGTTATGAAAGTGACGGCAACTATGCAAGCCACCCGTATCCGCTCAATGCCATCGCAGGCATGATCGCATCCGGTTATGCACGCAGAAAGATGGAAATGCAGGAATCAGAATAGAACAGTGGGCAACAACGGTTCACTGTCTTTTTAATTCTTTTTCCAAAGTGAAAAAAATGTGCAGATCGTGCATTTTGGAAATATAATAAAATATATAAAAAGGGGAAAGCACCACTCTGAATGATTTCTTCATTCCTGCCAATGCTTTACGGATCTGCAAATGAGAAAGAAAAATGGAAATGCCAAGAACAAGATGCTGCATCTGATCGCCTACTGCAACTCCCAGATCAGCAACACCACCGATCTGATGATCGCTTCAACGATACTGAAAATGACGGAAAACAATGTCACACTGTCATTGGAACAGCTGGCAGAACAGGCATCTGTTTCTCAGGCCAGTGTGTACCGGTTTATCCGGAAAGCAGGATTCGAAAACTATGACGACTTCCGGAACTGTTATCTCAATGCGGTACTGGAAATGAACATCAACCGGAAGAAAATGCATCGACAGACATTTGGCGTCATCGATGATCCAAAGAAGATTCCGGATATCCTGTATGAGAATGCACTATCCAATATGCTGGAGTCAGGGCGTAAGACAGACCTGAAACAGATCCGCAGAGTAGTAAGAATTCTGCAGGAAGCCGGTTGTGTTACATGTGTTGGAAATGAACATGAGCTGTCCGAATTTCATACCGTTCAGCTGGATCTGATCGGAGAAGGCGTTCCGGTGTTTCTGCAGTACAACGCAAATCTTCAGAAAAGTCTGTTGAAATATCTTCAGGATGGCGACGTCATTGTTGTGATCAATGTGTTTGAAAAGTGGCTTGGTGAAGATCTGAGAAATGAGATCGCAGCCATCAGAGAGAAGAAGCGGATCCGCACAATCGGCTTCTTCCAGGAGGATGTGCCGGAGTTGAGACAACTGTTTGATGAATATGTGCTGTATGGTGAACCTGACAGTCATAACCAGGGGTTCTTTTCACTGATGCTGATATCACAGCTGATTTCGGAAATGCTGTATGAAGGGTGACTTTCAGAATTTGAAAGTAAGATGACAGAAACAGAATCCGATCAATCCGAGAATGAAAGCGATTACATCATTCTGCTTTTTATAATGAAAACAGACGAGAATGCGGAAATGCATTCTTCTGGAGGAAAAGTTTCATGAACAGCAGAATTTCGAAAATCAGTTCCTTCCTTCTTGCCGGGACAATGGTGATACCACATGGTATCGTTACATTACTGGCGGAAGGAGAGTCTCCGGAACCGTATGGTCCGGGGGCTACCGTTGTCGCTGATGACACTTCACCATCCGGTTATACCGTGCACTTTGTGTATGATGCAAGTGGCGTGGAAAACCTGGCAACAGTGGAAGTCAGTGGACCGTTCAACTACACAAATGCGTATAACAGTGAAGACAGTGAAAAGACAAGTTACTCACCGTATGAGTATGAAAACGGCATGTATGCGTCCAACTATCATCCGGATACCAATACCTGGGGTTATACGGCACAGATGACAGATGATGATGGAGATGGATTGTATGAAGTATCCTTCCCGATCACATCCGGTTCCTTCGGGTATCAGTATGTTCTGACGGATACGGAAGGCAACGTCTCAAGAATCTCTGATCCTGCCAACGAACCGAATGCGGAAGGCAAGATGAATGTGGTTGGCAATCACAACTCCGGTGATACCAATACAAGTATTGTCAAGGGACACTGGGATCCGGAAAAACAGTCTTTGTCTCCAAACATGGACTATGTCCTTCCGATTGGTGATGTATCCAAAGAAGGTGCTCTGACTTATATTCCATATACAAATATCAAAGGAGAACAAAGCCATATCGGTGTATACACCCCTGCCGGATATGACCCGGAACGTGTGGAACCATATAAGACAATCTACATCTCCCATGGTGCAGGCGGCGATGAACAGGACTGGTTTCATATGGGTTCCATCGATGACATCATGGACAACTATGTTGCGGAAGGCATCACAGAAGGCGCACTGATTGTCACAATGGACAATACGGCTCTTGGCTGGGATTACGCAAAGACGCTTCCGAATATTACCGATATCATCATTCCGCTTGTTGAGGAAACATATCATGTATCAACGGATGTGAAGGATCGTGCAATGCTGGGTCTGTCCGCAGGTGCGATGACCACAACAATGATGTTCCGGGAAAATGCGGATGTCTTCGGTTACTTCGGTATGTTCTCAGGATCAAATATTCCGGATGAAGGACTTGAGATGAAAGAGGAATATGCTTATCCGATCGTCATGGTCACAACAGGTACAACAGACTTCGCATCTTCCAGATCCAGTGGAAGTGAAGGTGCATTCTCCTCTGAAAGACTTGACAGATGGTGTAATGAAAATATTCCTGACACATATGTCACGGATGACATCTATGTCAAAGGTTCTCATGACTGGTTTGAATGGCCGCAGTCATTCGCAAAGTTCCTGGAGGAAGTCGCATGGAGAGATGCGGATGGTAATCTGAGAAGTGATGTGGAACTGACACCTGGTGTAGAAGTGGAAGGCAACACAATCCGCTTTGCATATGACGATACAGATGAAAGAAATGCGGTATCCGTTACCGTTTCCGGTAACTTCCAGTGGTATCGTGAAGAAGAGACAGCAGAATATGACGCCAGTGGAGACAATACGGCAATTCCGATGTATACAGTTGATACATATGAAGACGGCATGTTCAACTCCGGTTATGGTCTGTATGGCAGTGCGGTATATCCGATGACACAGACAAGAGGCGAACATTTTGAACTTGAACTGACAGTACCTGGAAACCTGTACTACTATGATTACACTGTTACATACGCAGATGGTTCCACTGTTACAATCAAGGATCCTGCAAACATGCCTGTTGCCAATACAAACGGACACGATGCAGGCCACTCACTTGTCTATGTCGGTGACAGCACAAATACAACTGCAGGTCAGGAATACATTTATCCAAGAACAGACGGTAAGACAGGCACAACAGAGTTTGTGACATACACTGCCATTGACGGCACAACACAGCCTCTGGAAATCTACCTTCCATATGGCTACAGTGTGAAGAACACATATAAGACCATCTACGTTTCTCATGGCGGTGGTGGAAATGAGGCGGAATGGATGTCTATCGGTGCAGTCGCAAATATCATGGACAACCTGATTGCCGCAGGTGAAACAGATCCTGCAGTCGTTGTCACAATGGATAACACATACTTCGGATGGGATTATGATACGGTTCTTCCAAACGTCATTGATTACATCATTCCATATGTTGAATCCAGATACAGCGTATCCGATTCCGCCGATGACAGAGCATTCTGTGGTCTGTCCATGGGTTCCATGACAACAAACCAGATGGCAAAGACATATCCGGATCAGTTCCGTTTCTTCGGAAGCTTCTCCGGTGGCTCCAATGATCTGGATCCAACACATTATGATGCGGAAGAGCTGAATAAGGATGTCCTGTATCTGACAGCTGGCTGTATTGATATGGCATACAACAACAATATGGGCATCTCTTCCATGGATTACATTGCAATGTATGATGACCTTGGTGTTGACTATATATTCGAACTTAAGAACGGTGCACATGACTGGGGTGTTTGGAGAGAATCCTTCACAACATTTGCGAAAGACTATCTTTGGGATGTCAAGTCCGTTGATGAACCTGATCAGCCTGTCATTGAACCGGAAGATCCGACAAAGCCTGCAGAACCAGGCAAGAAGCCAGTGGATACGTCCGATGATACGAATCTCTGGCTGTATGCAGGTATCCTGATGCTTGCGGCAGGTACAGCAGTAACGGTTGTAACACGCAGAAGAAGAGAAAACTGAGATACTGAAGTAAAGTAAAGAGAAGATTTCAGATGAGATCTTCTCTTTTTGTCTGTCTGGAATACATGTTTGTCATGCATCATATTGAATATGTGCGTATTCCGCACATGAACACCGGAATAACATTTCAGGATTACTGCTTTGGGAGTCCTGTGAATTTCTGCATCAGTTTCATCATGCAGAGTGTAAACAGTGCCCCAAAGGCATAACCGCACATGTCAAGAAGGGAATCTGTCAGAGCTCCGCTTCTTCCGGGTATGAATAACTGCAGGCATTCATCCATCAGTGGAGGGATGATACAGAAAACAGCGGTTGTGATCTTTGATGAGGAAAACAGAGGTTTTTTTCTGTTGCACAGTGTGACCAGCAGTCCCAACAGTGCATACTCACAGAAATGTGCGGTCTTACGGATAAGATGATGAAAGAAATCAAAGGAAAGATGAATTCCCATGGATGACAGGATGGCAAGCAGCTGTCTTGTCAGATTTCCCGAAGTTCCGGATGAGATTTCTCCGTTCATCAGGGAATTGGAGAAGATCCATACGATATAGAGAAAAACGATCAGCCAGTGGAACTTCTGTTTCCGTGTGTTGTTCTGCATTTGTGTCATATGCATGATATAATACACTTCGTATGAACAATCGTAAAACAAAACTCACAAAACTGATGAAGATCGGTATGATTATCGTCGGCACTTTTATTCTGGCGGTATCGGTTGAATTCTTTATTCTGCCATATCGGATTCTTTCCGGCGGTGTTGCCGGTATCGCGGTTGCACTGGAACCGTTATTCCATATTAATGAGACATTGATGGCAAATACACTGACCATCGGACTTCTGGTGGTCGGAGGAATCTGTCTGGGAAAGGATTTCTTCATGAATACGATTCTTTCCTCACTCTGTTATCCTGTGTTTACAACACTGCTGGAACGGTATGTCGGAATTGTGCCGATTACCATTCATCCGATGCTGGCGTCATTTTATGCCGGACTGCTGGGAGGTATCGGAATCGGTATTGTCATGCGTGCAGATGCCTCAACAGGCGGAATGGATGTACCGCCGCTGATTGTCAATAAACTGACCGGTTTGAAAATCAGTACCGGTGTGATGATCACCGATGCTCTGACAGTTATGCTTGGAATCATGGCATATGATATCAATGCGGCACTGATCGGACTTGTGTCTGTGTTTGCCAGCGGCGCTGCCATTGACAAGGTGCTGTCCATCGGCGGAGGTGCCAATGCCAAAAGCGTGCAGATCATTTCCGATCGATGGGAGGAAATTACGGCAGTCATCCAGGAGGAACTGGACCGCGGCGTGACTCTGATTCCGGGGATTGGTGGATATCAGAGGGCTGAGAGGATTGTTGTATTATGTGTTGTTTCCTCAAGGCAGTACAACCATCTGCTTGATATTGTAAGGCGTATTGATGAACATGCCTTTACCATCACAACCGATGCCGCTGACATGCACGGCGAAGGATTCACATACAGTTCACCAAACATCTGATAAAATATGTCATGATATATGGCCGGAAAGGAGGAGTCATGATTGAATGCAATCACGTATATAAACAGTATAAAAACGGTACGAATGCCCTGTATGATCTGAACATATCCATCGATCAGGGAGAATTTGTCTATATTATCGGTCCGACCGGTTCGGGAAAATCCACCCTGATTAAACTGCTGGACGGTGAGGAAACACCGACAAAGGGAGATGTCAATGTTGTCGGAATCAATGTCGGTAAACTCAGACCGCGTCAGGTTCCTCTATACCGCCGTAATATCGGTGTTGTATTCCAGGATTTCAGACTTCTGAGGGCAAAGACGGTATTTGAAAATATTGCCTATGCACTGGAAGTGATCAATATGAAGAAAAGACCGATTCAGAAACGTGTTTCGGAAGTGCTGGATCTTGTTGGTCTGCGCTCAAAGTCTGCCAGTTTCCCAAGTCAGCTTTCCGGTGGTCAGCAGCAGCGTGTGGCGATTGCACGTGCCATTGCCAACCGGCCGAAGGTTCTGATTGCGGATGAACCTACCGGCAACCTTGACCCTGAAAAATCCGATGAAATCATGGATCTTCTTGAAAAGATCAATGAGATATACGGGACAACCATTCTGATGGTGACCCACGACCTGACACTTGTAAACAAGCACCGCAAGAGAACCATTGTTCTGGAAAACGGACATATCGTAGCGGATCTTGCGGAAGGAGGTTATGTGCGCCATGATCAGTAGACCATTGAAAGAGGGATTCCGTGGTGTTGCCAGACACTGGGGTATGTCCATATCCGCAGCCATTGCGGTAACCATAACGCTGGTCATGATCTCCATCTTCATGATTTTCAGCTTCAACCTTGAAAACTTCACAAAGGATATTGAATCCTCTCTTGAGATTTCCGTACTTGTGGATTATGACTACGAGTCGGAAGATCAGATTACAAGAATACAGAATGAACTCAACAGTATTGCCGGGGTTGCGGATGTGCAGTATTCCGACAAGGAACAGGAGTTTGATTACTATCTGAATTCCTTTGAGGATGAAAAGACAAGAAGTGCCTTTGAACCGTTCCGTGATGACAATCCGATGCATGATGCCTTCTATATTGAGGCAAAGAGCGGTGATGTCATTAAAAGCATTGCCGAAAAGGCAGAAAGCATTGAAGGTGTCAGCCAGGTAAGCTACGGCGGTCAGTCCACGATTGACCTTGTCGGAGCCATGGCTTCGGTACGTAAGATCGGATTTGTGATTGTGGCAGCGATGACACTGCTGGCAGTGATGCTCATACAGAATGCGATTAAGCTGACCATCTCATCCCGTAAGGATGAAATCACAATCATGCGCAATGTCGGTGCGACCAATAGGTTTATCCGTTCTCCGTTTCTGATTGAGGGTATCATTACCGGTATTCTGGGATCGATCATTCCGGTTGTGCTGAGTATCTTCGGATATCAGTATCTGTATCGACTGACAGGGGGACATCTGTTATCCAACATGTTCAACCTTCTGCCTCCTGTACCGTTTGTCTATAACCTGTCCATCGGACTGGTGGTCATCGGTGTGGTTGTCGGTTATGTCGGATCCTGGATTTCCGTTACCAGATATCTGAGGTGGAAGAGATGAAAAAGCTGCTTCATTACATTGTGATTGTATGCATGGCAGTGCTTCTGATTCCTGATCCGGCAGTCTATGCCGAAGATCCGCCGTACAGTGATACCGGATGGTGGAATGATTACTGTACGACAAAGGGAAACACATCCTCTGCCGCATGTAAGGCATACATTGAGTATCTTTCCAGTCAGTCGGAATCATCCAAGGACCGTCTGGAACAGATTGAAAGTGAAAGAGAAAAGATTGCGGCGGATATCTCCGCCTATGATGCGCAGCTGAAGGAGCTGGAAGTGCAGATTGAGGACATGCAGGGTAAGATCGATGCCAAGCAGGTTGAAATCAACAACAAGCAGGCTGAAATCGATGCCAAACAGGTTCAGATTGATGCGACCCAGGCACAGGTGGAGGCGCTGGAGGAAAAGGTGAAGAAACGTATGGTTTCCTCACAGTCCACCATGCACTTCAACCGCTATCTTGATATTCTGATGGGCGCAGGTTCCTTCCAGGATCTGCTTCGTATTACAAGCGGTCTCATCAGTATTACCCAGTATGATGAAAAGACACTGCAGGATCTTGAGGACCTGCGTGAGAAACTGACGGCTGAGAAACAGGAACTGCAGAAAGCCAAGCAGGAACTGGAACAGGCCAGGCAGGAACTGATTGAACAGCAGAATGAATTGTTGCTGGCACAGGCGGAAAAACAGGTCATCCTGGAGGAATACCAGAAACAGTACGCAAAGCTGCAGGCGGAAAGCAGCAGTATCTCGTCCAATATCGATGCGATTGCGGATGCGATGCAGAGGCTTGCGGAAGCCGGAACACTGGATGATGTCATTACGGCAGCGGGCTGGACATATCCGGTACCAGGTGCACATATTTCTGCCGGAACATGGGAGTATCCGGGCGGCGGCCTTCACCTTGGTGAGGACTTTGCAGCACCGGTTGGTACTGCCATTCTGGCAGCGGGCAACGGTGTTGTGCTCAACAGTGCAAACGGATGTCCGACCTACGGTGGTCTTGGCAATACGTGCGGTACACAGAACGGAGGACTGATCGGCGGCGGAAACATGGTTACCCTGCTTGTCAGTGTCAACGGATCTCTGTACGGCATGAACTACTGTCATATGATGCTTGGTTCACCGATCGCTTCCGGCACAGTTGTAAGTGCGGGTACACAGATCGGGGCAGTTGGCTCCAGCGGAAACTCCAGCGGACCGCATTGTCATATTGAAATCTATTATCTTGGTGATGCGTCGAACTTCTCGGCTTATGCATCATCGTGGAACGGTGATATGGGATTTGGAACGGGCTGGTATAACTATGCCAGAAAGTGTGATGCCGGTGCAGGCATCCCTTGCCGTATCCGTCCGGAAACCGTATTCGGAGGCTGATGACAGGAGCTCGCAAGAGCTCCTTCTTTGAAAATATATGGAAGAAGAAAAAGAAAAAAAGGAACCGCAGGCAACAGAGGATGAGCAGGAAGTCACACTTCATCTCAAACGTCGTTTGTATCCGGAGGAAATTGAACTGCGGAAGGAAAAGAAGAAGGCAAAGGAATACAGAATCTATGCGAGAATCATGTTTGTATCCCTGTTTCTTCTCGGTTGGCTTGGAGGCTCTTTCCTGCCGTATGGTTTTACAACAGGTCTGCGTTCCATGATCTCAAGAGGTCTTGGACTGGATGGATCGGATAAGATTGCGGCTGTGAAGGAAGTGCTGGAAAACGACTGGTATTTTGGAAAGGATATCGACAACCTGGATGAAAGACTGGTGGATCAGGCCATTGAAGGCATGGTTGATAATCCGGAAGACACGCATACCCTGTATTTCAGTGCGGAAGAGAGCGATGATTTCAGACAGTCCATCAACCGGAACTACTGCGGGATCGGTGTGCAGTACCTCGATATGGACGGTACTGCTGTTGTGACAAAGGTCATCGATGATACACCGGCTCAGGAAGCCGGTATTCTGGCGGGAGACATCCTGTATGAAGCGGATGGAACGCTTTTGGAAGGAAAGAGCGCAGATGAAATCAAGGAGCTGATTCAGGGGGAGGAAGGTACGAAAGTCAGACTGACGATCCGGCGTGGTGACCGTACCATTTCGATGTCGGTGGAGAGAAAGAATCTTGTCAATATCGCATCCGGTGAAATGATCACCGATTCCATCGGTTATCTGCAGCTGTACCAGTTTGGTGAAACTGCAGCGGATACGGCAAAGAAGTACCTTGACTCCTTTACGGATGCGGGCGCAGAGTCGCTGATTCTTGATCTGCGTGATAATGGCGGCGGGTATCTTTCATCCGTTACCGATGTGGCTTCCCTGTTTCTGCCAAAGGACAGTGTGGTATTGCAGAGAGAGGATAAGGCAGGCAATGTCTCCGTATCGAAAACCACGCAGGAACAGTATTGTGATCTGAGTCCGATTGTGATTCTGATCAATGAGAACACGGCATCCGCCAGTGAGGTGCTGACACTGGCACTGGCACAGCAGAGGGAGGATGTGACGATTGTCGGTACAACCTCTTATGGCAAGGGGTCCGTACAGGTGGAACGGAAATTCTCCGACGGTTCCTCATTGAACTATACAACCCAGCGATGGCTGTCAGTGGACGGCACATGGGTCAATGATGTCGGCATTGAACCGGACATTACGGTCAGACTTCATGATGTGTTCTATCACACATTCACAAAGATGGACAAAGAAACGGTATATACGGTGGATCAGGTATCCGGCAGTATTTCGGATATGGAACTGTGTCTGGATTATCTTGGTTATGCGGTTGACCGCACGGACGGGTATTTTTCGTCGCAGGTATCGGAGAGCCTGAAGGTATTCCAGAAAGATCATGGTCTGCAGGAAACCGGTGAACTGGATGACAGTACATATATGACACTGTACGGAACACTGCGTTACAGATGGCAGACAACAAAGGACACGGACACGCAGCTGGCAAAGGCTATTGAGGTATTGCAGGGCAGCTGAGCGAAAGGCTGTGCCCTTTTTTTTAGCCACCAAAGAGTGTATACTGTCCGTACGGAGTTGAATATGGAAAAGTTTGAGCTAAACAGTGAATTCAGCCCGACCGGCGATCAGCCGCAGGCAATCGAAGAATTGTGCAGGGGCATTGAGGAAGGGAAGAAAATACAGGTACTGCAGGGTGCCACGGGTACCGGTAAAACCTTTACGATGGCAAATATCATTGCCAGGGAAAACAGACCGACCCTGATCTTTTCCCATAACAAAACACTGGCGGGACAGCTGTACTCGGAATTCAAGGAACTGTTTCCGAAAAACAGAGTGGAATTCTTTGTTTCGAATTTTGATTACTATCAGCCGGAGGCGTACATGCCGAAAAACGACATGTATATCGAAAAGACAGCTGCCATTAATGAGGAGCTGGATATGTTCAGAGAGTCCACTCTGAATTCACTTCTGGAACGAAGGGATACGATCGTGGTAGCTTCTGTTGCGTGTATCTATGCCGCAAGTGATCCGGTGGAATACAAAAACATGTTCATGACAGTCAGAGTCGGTGAAACATGGAACAGAAATGATCTGTTGAGAAAACTGGTGGAACTGCAGTATACAAGAAACGATACCGATCAGACACGCGGTACGATCCGTGTACGGGGAGACGTGCTTGATCTGACACCTTCCTATACCGATCAGTTCAATATCCGCATTGAGATGTTCGGCGATGAGATTGACAGAATTACAGAAGTGGAACCGCTGACGGGGAAAACACTGAATGCCTATCAGTTCTATAATATCTTTCCGGCATCCGGTTATGCCCGTAATAAGGAAACAATGTTGAGGGCATGTGATGCGATTGAGGCAGAACTGGAAGACCGACTTGCATATTTCAAACAGAACAATAAGCTTCTGGAGGCAGAGCGCCTGGAACAGAGAACACGCTTTGATCTGGAATCATTACGGGAAAACGGATACTGTGCCGGTATTGAAAACTATTCGATGCACATTGACGGCAGAACACCGGGACAAAGACCATATAACCTGTTTGACTACTTCCCGAAGGATTTCCTGTTGTTTGTGGATGAGTCGCATGTATCCCTGCCGCAGATCCGGGGAATGTTCAACGGTGATCGGCAGAGAAAGCAGGTTCTTGTGGAATACGGGTTCCGTCTTCCTTCTGCACTGGACAACCGGCCGATGACATTTGAAGAATTCACTTCAATGACCAACCAGGTAATCTACTGTTCCGCAACACCGGGTGATTATGAACTGGAACAGGTGGATCACCACGTGACCGAACAGGTCATCCGTCCGACAGGACTTCTGGATCCGCTGATTACGGTCAAACCGACAAAGGGACAGATTGATGATATCTGTGAGGCACTGCAGGAAAGAATTGCACGGAAGGAACGCGTGCTGATTACAACGTTGACCGTGCGTATGGCAGAGGATCTGACCGAATATCTGATGGAGAGGGGATTCCATATTGCCTATTTACACCATGAGACAAAAACACTGGAACGGACGCAGATCATCCAGGATCTGAGAACAGGTAAAGTGGATGCGATTGTCGGTATCAACCTGTTGAGAGAAGGTCTGGATATTCCGGAATGTTCCCTTGTCTGTATTCTGGATGCGGACAAGGAGGGATTCCTGCGTTCACAGCGTTCTCTGATTCAGACGATCGGACGTGCGGCACGTAACGCGCATGGTGAAGTATATATGTATGCGGACCACATCACGGATTCGATGCGGTTTGCGATCGATGAAACAAAACGAAGAAGAGCGATTCAGGAAGCGTACAATACCGAACACGGTATTACACCGAAAACCATTGTCAAGCGTGTGGATGAGGTTATCCGCGGCAAGGAGACAAAGGAAATGGCTTCCCGTTATATGAACAGAAGAAAGAAGTTCTCAAAGAAGGATAAGGAAGCACTGGTTGAGGATCTGCGTAAGCAGATGAAAGAGGCAGCGGCGGTACTTGACTTCGAAAGAGCTGCGGAACTGCGTGATATGATTGCGGAAATACAGATATCAGACAACTGATGGGAAAGGAGTTGCATATGATCGATTACGAAAAAATACAGTCAAAGAGAGCATTGGAAATGAAACCGTCCGGTATCCGGCGTTTCTTTGAACTGGCAGCCGAAATTCCCGACTGCATCTCACTGGGTGTGGGGGAACCTGACTTTCAGACACCGTGGGCGATCCGTGAGGCGGCGATTCATTCCCTGGAACTTGGACGTACAAAATATACGGCAAATGCCGGCCTGAAGGAACTCCGCGAGAGTATATCCGCTTTTCTGGCACGTCGTTATTCACAGTATTACCATCCGGATGAGATCTTTGTGACGGTAGGTGGATCCGAAGCCATTGACCTTGCGATCCGTGCCCTGATTGAGGAAGGGGATGAGGTGATCATTCCTGAACCATGTTATGTATCCTATGATCCGATTACCACTCTGACTGGCGGTAAAATCGTTACCATTGAAACAAAGGAAGAGGATGAGTTCAGGGTAACACCGCAACAGATCAAAGAGGCGATCAGTGAACATACAAAGCTTCTGATCCTTTCCTATCCGAATAATCCGACAGGTGCAGTATTACGGCATGAGGATCTGGTTGGAATTGCGGAAGTGCTGAAGGGAACGGATGTCATCGTGCTGGCGGATGAAATCTATGGTGAACTGGTATACGGCATGCCGTTTGAGTCCATTGCGACAATTGAAGGCATGAGGGAAAGAACCATTGTGGTAAACGGGTTTTCCAAGGCATTCTCCATGACGGGATGGCGTCTTGGATATGCGGCTGGACCAAAGCCGCTCATTGATACGATGATCAAGATTCATCAGTCATGTATCATGGCAGCGCCTACCACATCCCAGTATGCGGCGATTGCGGCATTGACGGAGTGTGACAATGAGATTGAAAGAATGCGGAAAGAGTATGATATGCGCAGAAAGTACTGCGTGCGGAAACTCAATGCGATGGGGCTGCACACATTTGAACCGAAGGGTGCGTTCTATGTGTTCCCGAATGTTTCGGTGCTGGGACTCAACAGTGATGATTTCTGCATGAAACTGTTGAAGGAACAGAATCTTGCGATTGTGCCGGGTACGGCATTTGGTAAAAGCGGTGAGGGGTTCGCAAGAATCTCCTATGCATATTCCATTGAACATCTTCAGGAGGCAATGCGCAGAATTGAGGTATTCCTGAAGGATAACGGTTATCAGAAAGGTGAGTAAATACAATCATGGATGAAAAATTACTGCTTGATCTTCTTGAACAGAATACACGCGCGTCAATCACGGACCTGGCGGATATTCTTGGAGAATCTGAAGAGGATGTGGCAAAGGCAAAGAAGAGTCTGGAGGATAACGGCATCATCTGCGGTTATCACACCATCATCAACTGGGACAAGGCAAATGTGGACCATGTCGATGCGATCATCGGAGTCAAGGCAAGTACACAAAGAGGTACAGGCTATGACCACATTGCGGAGAGAATCGGAAGATTCCCGGAAGTATCCAGTCTGTATCTGGTATCAGGTACATCTGAATTCCTCGTCTTCATCAATGCACGCACGATGCGTGAGGTTGCGGACTTTGTCGGTGAGAAACTGGCTCCGATTGAAGGGGTGGCCGGAACAGTCACAATGTTTGTGCTGAAGAAGTACAAGGTCAACGGAAAGAACATGGATCTGGAAACAGAAGTGGAAGATGATCGGATGATCATTTCCGCCTGAATGTAAGGCAGGGGTACCTGCCTTTATCAGTATGGAGGGCTGAACATATGAATATGAAACAGATGATGGAAAAATATGCCTTTACTCTGGCCAGAGTCGGATTGAATGTGCAGAAGGGACAGACGGTACTGGTGGAGGCTGCACTGGATGGTGCATACTTTGTGCCGGTATTTGCGGAAGCGTGTTACCAGGCAGGTGCAGGTAATGTTGTGGTGCACTATCTGGATGAGGCGATGTTGAAGGTGAGTGCGATGCATCGGACACGACAGGAAGTGGAACACGTTGAGGAATGGGAAGTATTGTCCAATCAGAAATACCTGGATGAAGGTGCCTGCTATGTCAGATTGGAAGGTGTCAATCCAAAGAGGATGGAAGATCTGGATGAGGAAAAGGCAAATGCGGTGTTTGCACATATTGACGGCGTGCGCAATGTGATGCGCAAAGCATCAAGAGAAAAGCACTGCCAGTGGCTGATTGCGATGATTCCGACAAAGGATTGGGCAGATCTGATTCTTCCGGAAGTGGAAGAGAAAGACAGATTGGAAGAGCTGTGGAAACTGTTGTTGAAGCTGTGTTATATCGACGAGAATAATGATGTCATCGAAACATGGAAGAGAAAAACAGAGAGAAAATGGAAACAGGGAGATATCATGGATTCCTGGCATTTCCATACACTGCATTACAAAGCAGCTAATGGTACGGATCTGACTGTTACCCTGACACCGGATTCCCGTTTTGGCATGGGCAACCGGAAACCGCCGGAAGGATTTCTTCCTTTCACACCGAATATTCCGACAGAAGAGATCTGTACGACACCTGAGAAGTATGGAACAGATGGTGTTGTCTATGCATCAAGACCGCTTGTGCTTGGCGGTAAGGCCATTGAAAACTTCGGATTCCGTTTTGAAAAGGGAAAGGTAGTGGAAGTGATCTGCGATGAGGGAAAGCAGATGCTTGAGAATCTGATCCGTATGGATGAGAATGCATGTTATCTTGGCGAGTGTGCACTGGTGGAATATCATTCTCCGATCTCGATGAGTGGAAAGGTATATTACACAACACTCATTGATGAGAATGCCTCATGTCACCTGGCTCTTGGCAGAGGGCTGAATACAGGAAAACCATCTGATCCGAAGTATACATTCAACGATTCCGTGATTCATATTGATTTCATGATCGGAACACAGGATATGCATATCACAGGTACGACAGAAGATGGTGAGACAGCAGTGGTGTTTGACCACGGTGATTTCGTGCTGGAAGAGAAGAAAACAGCGTAAAAATACGAGCCTGCTGAAAAAGTCCCAATGTATTACAGGAGCTCACCGGAAATAATCACT